>DUOB01000042.1 GCA_012839035.1 Propionibacterium sp. | reverse complement strand
CGTGTGCTGGGTGCGGATCGACCGGCGGTGTCCACGGTGTTCGTGGGTGGGGGTACGCCGACGCTGCTGCCCCCGGCCGACCTCGGGCGGGTGTTGGCCGAGATCGAACGCCGCTTCGGGCTGGCACCGGGGGCGGAGGTCACGACCGAGTCCAATCCGGACACGGTCGACGCCGCGTCGCTCGCGGAGCTCCGTGCAGCGGGGTTCACCAGGATCTCGTTCGGCATGCAGTCCGCCGATGCCGGCGTACTCACGATCCTCGACCGCGAGCACACCGCCGGCCGGGCGCAGACCGCCGTGGCAGAGGCCCGGGCCGCGGGCTTCGAATCGGTGAGCCTCGACCTGATCTATGGCACGCCGGGGGAGTCCCTCGACTCGTGGCGGCGCACGCTCGACTCAGCTCTGGCCGCGGAGCCGGACCACCTGAGCGCGTACGCCCTCATCGTCGAGGACGGCACCCGCCTCGCCGCGCGGATCCGCCGTGGCGAGCTGCCGATGACGGATGACGATGACCTGGCGGACAAATACGTGCTGGCCGACGAGGTGCTGAGCGCGGCGGGCCTGGGGTGGTACGAGGTGAGCAACTGGGCCCGCACCCCCGGTGATCGCTGCCGGCACAACCTCGCGTACTGGCAGGGTGGCACCTGGTGGGGCATCGGGCCCGGCGCGCACAGCCACGTCGGGGGGACCCGGTTCTGGAACGTGAAGCACCCGACGGCGTGGGCGGGGCGGCTCGCGGTGGGGGAGTCGCCGGGGTACGCGCGGGAGATCCTCGACCCCGAGACCCGCCGCATCGAACGGATCCTGTTGGAGCTGAGACTCGCCGAGGGCCTTCCGCTGTCGGTGCTGACCGACTCGGAGCGGGCGCGACTGGCCGCTCCGGAGCAATCCGGTCTGGTGGAGCTGGTGGAGGAGAGGGCGGTGCTGACCCTGCGCGGGCGGCTGCTGGCCGACGGGGTCGTCCGGGACCTGTTGGACTGATCGGGCGGGGGCGGGTGTCGTACGCCGATCCCGGCGGATGCTCGCCTAACATCACCGCGTGCGCTATTCCTCCGACGTGTTGAAGCCCGGCTGGCAACAGGCCGGGCGCAAGAAGTCCGCCGACCATCCCCTGTCCGTGGGGCTGGTCGTGGAGGACGTGAGCACCGGTTTCGTCGGCGCCGTCGTGCGCTGGGAGAACGGGATCGTCGTGCTCGAGGATCGGCGCGGAAAGTGCCGCTCCTTCCCGCTGGGGGCGGGTTTCTGGATCGACGGCAAGCCGGTGTCGCTCGTGGTGCCGCAGAAGAAGAGCGCCCCGCCGAAGACCCTCACGCACACCGCCTCGGGCTCCAGGCGCAGCCAGCCGGGGACGAAGGCCAAGGTTGCCCTGCCGAGCCGGATCTATGTCGAGGGCCGCCACGACGCGGAGCTCGTCGAGAAGATCTGGGGTGACGATCTCCGCCACGTCGGTGTGGTCGTGGAGTTCCTGGGCGGCATCGATGATCTGCCGGCGATTGTTGACAAGTTCGGCCCCGAGGAGGGCCGCAGGCTCGGCGTGCTCGCCGACCACCTCGTGCCCGGCAGCAAGGAACAACGGATCGCGGACGAGGTCGCGGCCGGGCCCTATGCGGACTGGGTGTTCGTGACCGGTCACCGGTTCATCGACATCTGGGCAGCGATCAAGCCGGAGCGGGTGGGCCTGGCGCAGTGGCCGACGATTCCGCGCGGCACCGACTGGAAGTCGGGCATCTGTGCCCATCTCGGCTGGCCGCACCGCAACCAGACCGATATCGCGCGGGCCTGGCAGCACCTGCTGTCCAGGGTTGATTCGTGGACCGATCTGGATCCCAAGCTGTTGACCGAGGTGGAAAAGCTCATTGATTTCGTGACCGCCGATCACATGGGTTGAGGCAGTCTCCGTCTTGGCACGTGAGCCGGTCTTCTCCAGATTTTGGGATTCTGGGGCAATGTAGGAGCCATGACAGGATCAGGATTGACCACCGAGCAGGTCCTGCAGTTGATGCAGGAGACCGCAGAGGAGGTCATCCGGCCCCGCTGGCGCGCGCTGGCCGACGACGACATCAGCGAGAAGAACCCCGGGGACTTCGTCACGGTGGCCGACCAGGAGGCCGAAGTGGTGATCACCGAATGGCTGCGGGCGGCCTATCCTGACGCCCTGGTCGTCGGTGAGGAAGCGTCGGCGGCCAATCCCGGGCTGGAGGACCTCGCACACGACGCGCCGCATGCGTTCGTGGTCGATCCGGTCGATGGGACGCGCAACTTCATCCACGGTCGCAAGGACTATGCGGTCATGATCGGCGAGCTCCGCCGGGGCGAGATCACCCGCGGCTGGATCTGGCAGCCCGAGCTGGACCGGGCCTGGGTCGCCGAACTGGGTGCCGGGGCCACCTGCAACGGCGAGGCGCTGACCCTGCCGACGCCGGATCTCTCGGGCGTCCGCGGGGCGACCACCCATCGCCGTCTCCTGCGCCATCGCCCCGCGGGGGTCGAGGAGCTCGGGTGGACGTTCTATGCCTGCGGGATCGACTATCCGAACATCGTCCTCGGCACCGGGGACTTCCTGATCTATCGCTACATGAAGCCCTGGGACCACGTCCCCGGGTCGCTCATCCTCCGGGAGCTCGGGGGTGTGTCCCGCACGATCGACGGCCGCGACTACAAGGCTGTGCCGACCAACGAGCCCCTCGTCGTTGCCGTCAACGACGACGTGTGGGAGATTGGCAGGCGCTGCATCACGGGCTGATCCGGGGTCCCGACACGAACTGCCGAGGCCGGGTCCTCCGAGCGCCTGGCCCAGAACTCGGCACGGAGGCCGCGGTGGATGTCAGATCAGCGGCAGATTGCGGCGTACGCCCTCGGCACCCATCTCCGCGTACGCCGTCCGCACACCCTCCGCGATGTTCTCCCACGGGAGCGGCCACTCGCCGGCCTCCTCGGCCTGCTCGACGGTCACGCCCTCGCGGACGAGGCGCTCGGTCGTATACGGGACCGACGCCAACCCCGCGAGCTGCTGCACGATGAACTTGCCGTCGACGACGTCACCGTGTCCGGGCACGACGACCGCGTCGGGCTTCACCATGCCGATCAGCATGTTCAGCGTCGCGGGCCAGCCGCGCGGTGAGGATGCGGGACCGAACCAGGGGTGCGGGTTCTCGATGAGGTCGCCGGTGAAGATGACGTTCGAGACCGGCACGTTGACGACGACGTCGCTGTGCGTGTGGGCATGCCCGAGATGGACGAGCTCGACATAGCGGTCGCCGAGGTCGAGAGCGCGGGCGATGGAGAAGTCGGTTGTGGGGGTACGCAGGTCTGCGCGCGTGAGACCCAGGCTCTCGGCCTCGGCCAGGATCTCCGGTGCGTCGATGCGCTCGGCCAGGGTCTCGTGGCCCCATGACTCGAGGTCGTCGAAGGCTGCGAGCCCGAACCAGTGGTCCCGGTCCTCGTGGGTGATGACGACGCCGATCAGCGGCGTGTCGGTGACGCTCGCCACGGATTCCCGCAGGCGGGCGCCCTGGGCCGGCGTACTCCCACAATCGATCAACAGCGCCGACTCCGACCCGACGATCAGGCCGATGTTCACGGAGTCGGGCTCGGCGACGAGGCGGAACACGCCGTCCGCGACCGGCTGCCAGGAGCCTTCGCTTGCCGTTGTGCGGTTCGAGGGATCGGATGGAGCAGTCATAGGGGTTAGACTGGCACTCGCTTGAACAGAGTGCCAGTCGGGCTGCCCGTGTGGCCGGAGAGGGGGAGACCGTGCTCGATGAGCGAAAGCTTCGGGTCCTCCACGCGATCGTGACGGACTATGTGTCGACCCGCGAACCCGTCGGATCCAAGGCGCTCGTCGATCGGCACAACCTCGGGGTCTCCCCGGCGACCGTGCGCAACGACATGGCGAGCCTGGAGGATGAGGGGTACATCACCCAACCCCACACCTCTGCCGGGCGCATCCCGACCGACAAGGGCTATCGCCTGTTCGTCGACAAGCTGGCCCAGATCAAGCCGCTGTCGCCCGCTGAACGCCGGGCGATCCAGGCCTTCCTGTCCGGTGCGGTGGACATCGACGACATCGTGAGCCGGACCGTGCGGCTGTTGGCGCAGATCACCCAGCAGGTCGCGATCGTGCAGTATCCGATCCAGTCCAACACCACGCTCCGGCACGTCGAGCTCGTGTCGCTGACGACCGAGCGGGTCCTGCTGATCGTCATCAACTCACTCGGGCGCGTGGAACAGCGCGCGATCGAGCTGCCCGACCACGACGAGACCGACCTGATCGCCCTCAAGTCCCGGCTGAACGACTCGGCCGTGGGGCGTACGCCGGCCGAGGCGGCCGTCGAGTTGGGGCTGTTGGCGGACCTGCCTGCCCCGCCGGGGGTCCAGGCGCGTACGCGGATCGCCGTGGCCGCGCTGCTCGACGTGCTGTCGGCGGAGCCGACGACCCGGGTCGCAGTGGCAGGCGTGCCCAACCTCACCCGCTTCGGCGACCTCAGCCACACGATCCAGCCGGTGCTGGAGGCGCTGGAGGAACAGGTCGTGCTGCTGCGCCTGCTCGATCAAGCCGCGACGGGTGACACCGTGACCGTGCGCATCGGGCACGAGAACGACTATGAACCACTGCAGTCGACGTCGCTGGTCGCAGCGGCGTACGGTAGCCCCGACGACGCGTGGGCCGGGCTCGGCATCATGGGCCCGACCCGGATGGACTATCCCTCCACGATGGCCTCGGTTCGTGCCGTGGCGCGATATGTTGGCCGATTCCTCACCGAAGGTTGAACAACCCACTGATGTCTGACTACTACGAGCTCCTCGGCGTGTCCCGAGACGCCAGCGCCGAACAGATCAAGAAGGCCTATCGGCGGATGGCGATGAAATATCACCCCGATGTCGCCACTGAAGACGGGGCGGACGCGAAGTTCAAGGAGATCCAGGAGGCCTATGAGGTCCTCTCGGATGAGCGCAAGCGCAGCATCTATGACCGCGGCGGCGACCCGCTCGGCGGCGGGCGCGGGGGCGGTGGCTTCCCCGGTGGCTTCGGTGATTTCGCCGGTGCCGGCTTCGACTTCACCAACCTCGTGGACGCGATGTTCGGCCAGCAGGCCTCGCGCGGACCGCGACCCCGGGTGCGGCGAGGTCAGGACGCGCTCGTCCGGCTCCAGCTTCATCTCCATGAGGCGGCCTTCGGCATCAACAAGCCGATCACCGTCGACACCGCCGTCCTGTGCCCGCGCTGCCAGGGCAGCGGTTCGGCCGAGGACAGCAAGCCGACCACCTGCCGCACCTGTCACGGACACGGTGAAGTCACCCACGTGCAGCGGTCGTTCCTCGGTGACATCCGCACCAGCCAGACCTGTCCCACCTGCCGTGGCTATGGCTCCACCATTCCCCACCCGTGCGGTGAGTGTGACGGTGACGGGCGTGTGCGTTCGAACCGCAGCCTCACGGTCAAGATCCCTGCCGGCGTCAGCACCGGCAACCGCATCCATCTCGCCGCCCAGGGTGAGGTCGGGCCCGGCGGTGGTCCCGCCGGCGACCTGTATGTCGAGCTCGTCGTCGCGGACCACCCCGTGTTCCGGCGCGACGGTGACAATCTGGAGATGGTCGTGAAGATCCCCATGACCGCTGCGGCGCTCGGGACCGAGATCGACGTCCAGACGCTCGAGGCCGACCTGCCCGAGACCGAGGACGTGCCCCGGACCGTCAAGGTGGAGATTCCCGCCGGCACGCAGTCCGGGACCCGCATAGCGATCGCGGGGATGGGCGTACCGGCCCTCCGCGGCAGCCGTCGCGGCGAACTCGGCGTCACCCTCCTTGTCCAGACGCCCACCAAGCTCAACCAGGAACAGCGCAAGCTGCTCGAGGAGCTGGCGGACCTGCGCGATGAGAACAGCTTCGATCCCCATCAGGGCCAGAAGCGTGACAAGGGGATGTTCGAGAAGTTCCGCGAAGCGTTCCGGTGACGCTCCCGCTCTTCCTCGCCGACCTCGCGGATCCTCTGCCTGCGGTCGGTTCGGTCGTCCGGCTCGAGGGGTCCGAGGGTCGCCACGCGTCGGTAGTACGCCGCCTCCGCCCCGGTGAGGAGATCCTCCTGGCCGACGGAGTGGGGCGCGGGGTGCGCTGTCTGACGAAGGCGGCCGACAAACAGGGCCTGGACCTTGAGGTGCTTGAGCAGCTGACCATGCCGGAGCCCGCGGTGCGGATCATCGCGGTTCAGGGGCTGGCCAAGGGTGACCGCGGCGAACTCGCGGTCGAGATGATGACCGAGGTCGGGGTCGATGAGATCCGACCCTGGCAGGCCGCCCGCTCCATCGTGAAATGGCAGGGCGAGCGCGGGGAGAAGTCCCGCGCCAAGTGGCAGGCCACCGCTCGCGAGGCCGCCAAGCAGTCCCGGCGTTTCCGGGTGCCCCTGGTGGGCGACACGGTGTCGACGCGCGCTTTGGCGAGGTTGCTGGGTGAGGTTGATCTGGCGCTCGTCCTCCACGAGGACGGCACCCAATCGCTCGCAGAGATCGAGCTGCCCGCCTCGGGAACAGTGGTGCTCGTCATCGGCCCGGAGGGTGGGATCGGGCCGGAGGAGCTCGCTCTGCTCGTCGAGGCGGG
>DUOB01000041.1 GCA_012839035.1 Propionibacterium sp. | reverse complement strand
GAGCGTGCCGTTCGACGGTACGCGAGCCTCGCCGATGAGCGGCATGTCGTCGTTGCCGATCTCAGGGAGATCGTCGTGCTCGACTCCGCCGGGACGCTGCTGGAACGGCGGGCACTGGACTTCAGCCCTGGCTCCGCGGGCGTATTCCTCACCCGTACCCCGGACGGGTTCCTGGCGAGCGACACTTCCGGCACCGTGATCAGGTGGCGGCGATGACCGGGTGGCGCACCGCCGGCGGGGTCCTCCGCGATACCGCAGCCAAGGTGTTCTGGGAGCCCATCATCGGCGGCAGCCCCCGGTGGAAGGCGTGGCCCCGGGGGTTGCGCACGATCGCGGTGCTCGCGGGCATCGCGTACGTCGTCTGTGCCGTCCTCATCCTCGCCTCGTCACAGATCCGGGCGAGCGACCCGTTGGTGCACACGAACGGGGACACCTATCCCGCGTGGGCAACGATGGTCATGTTGTGGGCCGCGGTGCTCACGCTGGCGCTGGGGCTCACGGCAGCCCTCCACGCCCATCCCGTCGTCAGGGTCGTGGTGCTGCTCTATGTCGCGGTCACCTTCGTCTTCCCCGCCATCGGCGCTGGTGCTGCGGCGCTGTGGCCGGCGCTCTGTGTGCTCGGGCTGATCGTGTTCTTCATCATTCGGTCGCGGCGGCGATTCGCCTGGTTCGAATTCCCCGTGGTGCTGACCCTGGTCGCCGTGGGGCTGTACCTCCCCCTTGCCACCACTCCCTTCGGTGCGGGCGCTGACCTGCGCCCGATCTATCTGACGTTGTTGATCAGTGTGGTGAGTACGCTCGCGGCGCCGGTGCTGGTGATGGCGGGGTATGCCCCTGCCGAGGTCGCGACCACGCTCGGCGAATGGCTCGTCAACCGGCTCGGCGTGGAGACCTCCGGCAGCCCCCGGCGTCTCCTCGTCGTCATCGGCGGGATCCTGCTGGGGCTCGCGGTGCTCGCGTTCGACGTGAGCCGCGGGGTCCGCGACGAGGCCTGGGACTTCCGCCCCGACGCATGGTGGGCGTCCGCGCTCGTCGTCGCGCTCAGCCTGGGCTGGTGCTGGCTGATGCTGCGGCGCAGGCCGGGGGAGCCGCCGCGGGAGCCGACGGCGTACGCCTGGGAGAAGTATGCCTGGCGACTCGCCGTCCTCTGGGTGGCCGTGGTGATCCCGCTCGCCGTCCTGATCACCGCGACCGCACTGTTGAGCCTGGTGGGGCAGACGACGGTGTTCGAGATCGTCCAGGGGGTTTCTGCCAGCGAGAGCCTCAGCGGGGTGTGGCGGCTGATCCTGTGTGTGGTGGCGACCCTGTGGCTCCGGCGTGCGCGACGGCTGGGGGAGCGCGTTGTGCCGGTGCTCCTCGTCTGCTTCATCACGATCACGGCGCTGGGGGCCGTGCGGCCCTTGACGGGGGGCCGGTTCACTGTCTCGTGGAGTCTGCAGCCGGTCATCGCGCTCGCCACCGGAGTCGCACTGGTCACGGTGGTGGTCGCACTGGTGCGGCGGCGCGGTGTGGAGCGCCAGTTGTGGATCGCGCTGCTGGCGCTGGTGCTGAGCGCGCTCGTGGGCCGGCGGGAGCTCCTGGCCGAGCCCGGGTCGCTCGCCGCGGGTATCTCCGGCTTCGCCGTCCTCCTCATCGGTCTGATCTGGCGCGTGCTCACGGACGCCGGCTTCACCCGGGGCGACAGCCGGTGGTTCCCGCTGCCGAGCCGCGTCCTGTTCTTCGCCACCAACGCGCTGCTCGGCACCCTGGTCCTCGCCCACGTCGCGCTCACCCGGCAGGAGGATCCGGCCCTGGACGTCGAAGCCATGGCCGCACTGGGCGTCAACGTCATCGGGACACCGCTGGTGCTCGGTGCGATTCTGCTCGGACTCGTGTCCACGATCGGGCTGGGATCGCGGCCAGGGGCGGGTGTGGGGAGTACGCTGCGGGGGTCGCCGACCCCTGAGAAGCCGTCGTCCCATGAGAAAACAGTGATCCGTGAGAACCCTTCCTGATGCCGACCTGATCGAACTGGCCGCCGCCTATGGCGTCTCGTCCCGCTTCACCGATTGGAAGGGCCGCGACACCACGGTGTCGGCGGAATCCCTTCGCGCGGTGCTCGCTGCGATGGACGTGGCGACGGACACTCCCGAGGAGATCGCTGCCGCGCTCGAGGACCGGCGGCTCGCGCCGTGGCGCCGGATGCTCCCGCCGTGTGTGGTGAGTCGCGAGGGCCGCTCGGCGCAGTTCCGGGTGCATGTGCGCGCCGGGGCGAGCGTACGCGTCTGGGCCGAACTCGAGACCGGTGCGACGGTCGACGCCACGCAGATCGACAACTGGGAACCCGACCGGGAGCTCGACGGGCGCTGGGTCGGGGAGGCGAGCTTCGTCCTGCCCGCGGACCTGCCGCTCGGTTATCACACGATCCTGGCCGAGTCCGAGGGGGAGACCGCGACCACGACTCTCATCGTGACGCCGGTCTTCGTCGGCATCCCGGCAGCACTGGGGGAGCGGACGACGTGGGGCCTGGCAACGCAGCTCTACAGCGTGCGCTCACGCGACTCCTGGGGCGTCGGGGACCTCGCGGACCTCACGGATCTGGCGGTCTGGTCGGCCGCGGAACACGGCGCCGGCTATGTCCTCGTCAACCCCATGCACGCAGCCGAGGCCGAGGTGCCATTGGAACCCTCGCCCTATCTGCCCACCAGCCGCCGCTTCTTCAACCCGCTCTATCTGCGGGTGGAGCGGATTCCGGAGTACGCCGACCTGCCCGCCTCCGAGCTCGCCCGCATCCGTCTCCTGCACGCCGAGCTCGTCAATGAGATCGGTGCCGCGGACACGATCGACCGCAACCGCAGCTGGACCGCCAAGGAATCGGCGCTCCGGGAGATCTATGAGGCCGGTCGCACCCCCGGACGCGAGATCGCGTTCCGCGCCTATTGCGCGGCGGAGGGGGAGGGGCTCGCACGGTTCGCGACCTGGAACGTGCTGACCCTGGCGCTCGGTCGGGACTGGCGGGAATGGCCGGCCGTCTATCAGGACCCGGCCAGTCCCGAGGTGGCCCGGTTCCGCACCGAGAACGAGGCGGAGATCGACTATCACTGCTGGTTGCAGTGGTGCCTCGACGAGCAGTTCCGCAGCACGCAGGCGGCCGCGACCGAGGCAGGCATGGAGATCGGCATCGTGCACGATCTCGCGGTCGGGGTGAACCCTGCCGGTTCCGATGCCTGGTCGCTCGGGTCCGTGTTCGCCAAGGATGTCAGCGTCGGCGCGCCGCCGGATCAGTTCACCCAGCTCGGGCAGGACTGGGGTCAGCCACCCCTGCGGCCGGACCGGCTCGCCGAGACCGCGTACCTTCCCCTCCGCACCATGCTCGCCGGCATCCTCAGGCACGCCGGTGGGATCCGGGTGGACCACATCATCGGGCTCTTCCGCCTCTGGTGGGTCCCGCGCGGGATGCCGGCGACCGAGGGCACCTATGTCGGGTACGACCACGAAGCCACCATCGGCATTCTCGCGCTCGAGGCGAGTCGCGCCGGTGCTGTCGTGGTCGGTGAGGATCTGGGCACGGTGGAGCCGTGGGTACGCCGCTATCTCACCGAACGCGGCATCCTCGGCACGTCGGTCCTGTGGTTCGAGCAGGACTGGGACGTGCCGGGTGGACGCCCGCTGCCACCCGGGGCGTGGCGGGAGCTCTGCCTCGCATCCGTCACGACGCACGATCTCCCGCCCACGCTCGGTTATCTCGCCGGCGACCACGTTCGGCTCCGGCACCGACTGGGCCTGCTGACCGAATCACTCGAGGACGAACTCGCCCACGATCGGGGCGAACGCGAATCGTGGCTGGCCACGCTGCGTGAGCTGGGGCTGCTCCCGAGCGATGTCGAGCCGACCCCAGACGAGGTGCTCGTGGCGCTCCATCGCTATCTCGTGCGCACACCCTCGCGCATGCTCAACCTCTCACTCGTGGATGCGGTCGGCGACCGGCGTACGCAGAACCAGCCCGGCACCGTGAACGAATATCCGAACTGGCGCGTGCCACTCGCCGACTCCGACGGCAACCTCCTGTTCCTCGAAGAGGTCTTCACCTCCGACCGTGCCGCGCGGCTCTGTGGGGAGATGAACAGCGAGGCGTGACTTCGCGTTGCACGGCTGGCTCGTCGGTGTGAGCGTGCGTTAAAGTGAATGCATGTTCGAATATCAGGCTTCGTTGCTCGATGTTGCGTTGCCCGAGCCTGCGGATGGTTTCACGCCCGTCGCCCGGGCGCGTCGGATGTGGCTGTCCGCAACGGCTTGGGTCGATCGCCTGCCTGGCTGGCTCACCGGCTCGGAAGCTCTTTTCGATCGATTGGTGGATGGCGTGCCATGGGTGGCGGAACGTCGATGGATGTATTCCCGTGAAGTCGACGTCCCCAGGCTTACCTGCCACTACGACCAGGATGCTGACCTGCCGGACCCGATGCTGGCGGAAGCACGACGCTTGGTGTCGGGCCACTACGAGGTGGAGCTCGGCGAACCGCTCACCAGCACTGGGCTGTGTTTCTATCGGAGCGGTGCCGATTCGGTTGCCTGGCACGGTGACACGCTCGGTCGCGGGCGCACCGAGGACACGGTTGTCGCCATCCTCTCACTGGGGTCCGCCAGAACACTTGCGTTGAGGCCCCGCGGCGGTGGCCCCGCCCGCTATCGGTTTGCCGCCGGCCACGGGGATCTGATCGTCATGGGTGGTTCGTGCCAGCGCACGTGGGAGCACGCGGTGCCCAAGACGGCCCGTCCCGTGGGTCCGCGGATCAGCGTGCAGTTCCGGGCGCGCGGCGTGCGCTGACACTCGTGCCCTGCCTTCGCCTTGTTCGGGCGCTCCGCCCGTGCGCTTCCCGCGTCCAGGAGTAGGGGTTGGGCCCCTTGTACTTTGACCCGTCATGCGGGTGAAAGTACAAGCGCTCTGTCCCCCATAGTTGGGCGCTGAAACGAGGTCGGGGAAGTGCTGATTGCCGACACTGGATCGTTCCTCAGCGATCCGGAAATTTCCGGCGCGTAGCGAAGACCGCGTAGCGGAGAGTCTGTGCGAAGAAAGTGTCAGACCCGACTGGAAGGCTTGTCCCATGCCGCACACAGCCACAGTCATTGAGCCGTACGCCGACGCGTCTGCCTCACCTGCGTTCGACGTCCCCGGCCTCATCCGTCGCCTCCGGCGCACGCTTGATCTGAGTCAGGCGGATCTGGCGAAGTCCCTCGGCGTATCCCAGTCCACGGTCGCTCGATGGGAGACGGGGAGCTGTGAACCGTCGATCCGGCTGTTCACGCACATGATGGCAATGGCGGGCTGGGTCCTTGCTGTGCACGACGTTGACGATGCCCAGGTTCGTCCGATGAGACCCGACGGTGTGCGTGATGCCGCGGGTCGGCGCAGGCCCGCGCACTTGGACGTGCACATGGAGTCGCCCCTGCAACATTGTGCAGGCCGCAAGGCAACCGAACGACGGGCTGCAGGACGGGTGTCGCGGGACAGCACGAGGCGTCACACAGGAGTGATCCCGGACGACCATCCAACCGAGGAGGACGTGCGCGCCTATGTGGCCAAGTGGAGGCAGGATCGGAAAGAAGAGAATCAGCGGTTTGCTGAGCGGTTGAGGCAGGCCATGATTGCCCGCGGCGAGCCGGATCCGCACACCTGGGAGTGTCAGTGTCTCGACGAGTGTTTCGACGTACCTGGGTGTCTGATGGACTGCCCCTGTCAGTGCGAGCCGGTGGTGTACGAACCCGGAGGTGCTGAGCCGGTCAGCTGGACCGACCGCGAAGCAGAGCGGACCTTCGTCGGTTTCTGAATCCGCTCTGCTTCGGATCGTCTGCTTCGGATCGTTTGCTTCGGCTCGCCGCTCGGACCAGCTGTCCTGCGGGTGCTCCCTGTCAGTCCGCCAGATATCCACCGTCAACAGGGATATAGCTGCCGCTCATGAAGCTGGCGGCGTCGGAGCTGAGGAAGGCGACCACGGATCCGACCTCCTCCGGGCGGCCCATCCGGCCGAGAGCGTGCAGACCGGGAAGAGAGTCCCGGACCTCCGGAGGCAGACTCTGCTCCAGGCCGGTCGCGATGTAGGCAGGGCCGACGGACACGGCGCGCACGTTCTTGTCGCCGTACTCCATCGCCAGGGTCTTGGTCAGGCCGTTGACGCCGTGCTTCGACGCCGAATAGGGGGCCATGCCACGCAGGCCGCGGTCGCCGGCGATGGAGGAGATCGACACGATCACTCCGCCACCCGCCCGGACCATCGCCGGGGCCTGGGCGCGCATTCCATAGAACGTGCCGTCGAGGTCGACCGTGCGGACCTTGTTCCACTGCTCGATCGACATGTCTCCGATGGACACCGGAGGGGCGGTCAACCCGGCGTTGTTGCAGGCGATGTGGAGAGCACCTTCCCGGGATTCGATCTCGGCCACCAGGTCAATGTGCGCCTGGGGGTCGGTGACGTCGAGGGTGGTGGACCAGGCCTTGCCGCCGGCGGCCCGCACTTCTTCGGCGACGGTCTCCGCGCTCTCGGCGTTGATATCGGTGACGACGACGGTGGCGCCGGCCGCGCCGTAGGCGCGAGCAATCGCTCGGCCAATGCCGGCACCTGCGCCGGTGACGAGAGCAGTGCGACCGGTGAGATCCGTGGAGGGCAGGGACATGTGAAATGACTCCATTCAGTTGTGGTTGGACTTGCTTCCACGTGAGTCCGGGCCACAACCAGGGCGCCTTCACGAGTCCTTTGGCGGTGCCCCTTCGGTGGGCAGGGCCCCTTCGGTGGGCAGGGCCCCTTCGGTGGGCAGGGCCCCTTCCGTGGCAATCCCACGCTCGCCGAACAGCACTTCAATGTCCGGGACACGCTCGGGGGAGACGGCAGCGGTGAGACCCATCAGGACGGTCGTCCGGATCCCCTCGTCGACCGCGTCAAGGGCCGTGGCGCGGACGCAGTGGTCGGTGGCGATCCCACAGATGTCGACGGTGTCGACGTCGCGGTCCTTCAGCCAGGTCGCCAGCGAGTCGCCGGCCGTGGTCGCCCCCTCGAAGCCCGAATAAGCGGCTTCGTGCTGGCCCTTGTAGAAGACGGCGTCGAAGTCGCGGAACTCCAGGTTCGGGTGGAAGTCCGCCCCGGGGGTCCCCGCGACGCAATGCGCCGGCCAGGTGTCGACGAAGTCCGGCTCGTCGGCGAAGTGCGGGCCGGGATCAATGTGGTGATCCCGCGTCGCGACCACGAAGTCATAGTCGTGATCGGTCAGGAGCTCGGAGATCCGGGCTGCCGTTGCCGCGCCGCCGGTGACCGCCAGCGAACCGCCCTCACAGAAGTCGTTCTGGACATCAACCACGATCAGTGTGTGCTTGCCGGACATCAGTCATCCTCATCGAGATAAATGGTGCGGATGAGCGCTTCTCCGCGGGACATCTTGCGGGCAGCCATCGGGAGTTCCGCAAACGACTGCGCGTGCCGCTCACGTGCCTCGGCCAGGGTGGTGCGGCCGACGATCTCCCCCTTGGTCACCAGCGGGACCAGCAGGGGCCGGTCATTGTAGTCGCCCCTGGGCGGCGTCCCGACTCCGATGACCTCGGCCTCCGCGATGCCCTTGTCGTCCAGCCGGCGCAGCGCGAACTTGCGGCCACCGACGGTGGCCTTGTTCTTCGACTTCTTGGCCACTGGGACCATCTGGGCATCGGGGTCGTTGGCATCCGCCCGGGACACCAGCTTGTACACGAATCCGCACGTCGGGTGCCCGGAACCGGTGACGAGGGAGGTGCCGACGCCATACCCGTCCACGGGCGCACCAGCGAGCGCCGCCAGCTGCCACTCGTCCAGGTCCGACGTCACGATGATGCGGGTTTCGGTGGCGCCGAGGGAATCGAGGAGCTGGCGTACGATCCGCGACATCTCCGGCAGGTCGCCCGAGTCGAGACGGACGGCGCCGAGGCGGCCTTCCGTGAGGCGTACGCCGGTCCGCACTGCTTCCTCGACGTCATAGGTGTCCACCAACAGGGTGGTCCCGTCGCCGAGGGTGTCGAGCTGGGCGCGGAACGCCTCTTCTTCCGAGTCGTGGAGGAGGGTGAAGGAGTGGGCGGCGGTGCCGGCGGTGGGTACGCCGTAACGGCGCCCGGCCTCGAGGTTCGACGTCGACCCGAACCCGGCGACATAGGCGGCGCGGGCCGCGGCGACCGCAGATTCCTCGTTGGTGCGGCGCGAGCCCATCTCGATGCAGGGGCGGCCCTGTGCCATGGCCACCATGCGCGATGCGGCGGAGGCGACGGCGGAGTCGTAGTTGTAGATCGACAGCAGCACGGTCTCCAGCACGACGCACTCCGCGAACGTCCCCTCGACCACCATCAGCGGGGAGCCCGGGAAATAGATCTCGCCCTCGGGATAGCCCCAGATGTCACCGCTGAACCGATAGTTGGCCAGCCACTCGGCGACCGGTTCGTCAATGATCCTGTGTTCGTGGAGGAAGTCCAGCTCGGCCTCCTCGAATCGGAAGGCCTCGATCGCGTCCAGCGCCCGGCCGACGCCGGCGACGACGCCATAGCGACGCCCCTCCGGCAGGCGTCGGGGAAAGAGATCGAAGATGGAGCGCCGGAACGCCGTTCCCGCGCCGAGCGAGGCGCGGACCATGGTGAGCTCGTAATGGTCGGTCAACAGAGCCGTGGAGGGCACGCACGCGGGCGTCGAAGCAGTCACCTCCCCAGCCTAGGACAGGGCGGCGGAGTCGCTTGCGGGTGGACGTCCGGCGTACGTTTGTCAGAATGGATCACATGTCCGAGACACCTGGAGCGCTGACGCCCAATGGCGGGACGGCTGTTGCGGAGCGACCCGCCGATGAGGCCGTCACCCAGAACCCGTGGGTGACGATCGTGTGGGACGACCCCATCAACACCCAGGTCTATGTGACACACGTCTTCGTAACGTACTTCCACTATCCGAAGGCCAAAGCGCGCCGCCTCATGCTCCAGGTCCACAACGAGGGCAAGGCGGTGGTGGCCTCCGGGAGCCGTGAGGAGATGGAGCGGGACTGCAACGCGATGCACCAATACGGTTTGTGGGCCACCCTCGACAGGGCGGAGTGAACGATGGCGCGCTATGCCTATGACGGTGAGACCGTGACGCTCTATCTCACCAACAACGACGTGGAGCTCCTCGACTCACTCGCGGACCAGCTCATCGAGTTGCTGAGCGATGGACAACCCGAACCGGTCACCCCACCCCCGGATGCGGATCCGTTCGCGCGTTGGGAAGCGGAACTGTCGAGCGGCCCCGCCCTGCAGGCCGACCAGAGCGGCGATCCGGCGATCCGGCGACTGTTCCCCAACCCCTATCCGCACGACGCCCAGGCGGCGGCAGACTATCGGCGTTATGCCGAGGGCGACCACCGGCGACAGAAGATGGCCGATGCCCAGGCATTGCGTGACTGCCTGGCCCAGGGGCTGCCCGTCCGGATCGGCGAGGAACAGGTGGACCCCTGGCTCAAGACCCTCAATGCGCTGCGTCTGGTGCTGGCCATGCGGCTCGGCCTGGACGACGAGGAGGCGATGGACGAGCTCCATCAGCTCCCCGACGACGATCCGCGCCTGATGATGGGCGCGGTCATGGACTGGCTGGCCTATCTCCAGGGGGTCATCATCGAGCTCCGGGAGCCCGGACTCGAGGAGTGAACGGCCGCGATGTGACCAGGCCGACTCCCCGGCAGTTAGGTCACCCTTATCTCCCGGGCCTATGCTGGACGGGTGGCGGGGAGCAGCGACGATGCGGGCCGGTTCAGTCTGGCCACCGCACCCCTCAGGGTGCGGCTCACGGTGCTGCGCGTCTGCACGAATCCCCAGCTCGCCAAACGGCTCGGCGCCCTGGGCGTCCGACCCGGAGCTCCCGTTGAGGTCCTGCACGGAGTCAGTGGTGGCGGGCGCATGATTTCGGTGGCCGGTTCCCGGCTGGTGCTCGATCGGGCCGTCATGAGGGCCATCCGGGTGGACGAACAGGGGCGTGACGACGAGGTGAATCGATGAGCCAGGCGTCGTCCAGGAAGAAGGCTGCGGCCATCCCGAGCTGCCACGCGGGCGGCGGTGGGGTCGGTGCCGGGCCCGGCGCCCCGGTGGTGGCGCTGGCGGGCACACCGAACGTCGGAAAGTCCACCCTGTTCAACGGGCTCACCGGCGCGAAGGTCACCATGGGCAACTGGCCCGGCACGACCGTGGAAGTGGCCCGCGGGGTGTGGCGCGCGCGTGGCTCCGGCTGTGCGGAGGCCAACTGCGGCTGCGCGTGCGGCGGTCGCGGCACCGGATGCCGGTGCGCCCACCTGGAGAGCCTGGCCTGCACGCTCATCGATCTGCCGGGGGCCTACAGCCTCGATCCCAGCTCGCCGGACGAGGCGCTCACCCGGGTGCTGATCAGGGACGTCCCGCCTTCCGAGGCCCCCGATGTGGTGGTCGCCGCCGTCGACGCCGCCCACTTGGCCCGCAGCCTTTATCTCGTCGCCCAGTTCCGCGAGCTGCCCGTCCGGATCGTCGTCGCTCTGACGATGATGGACGTGGCGAAACACCACGGCGTGGTGGTGGACACCGCCGCCCTGGGCGATGCGCTGGGCTGCCCGGTCGTGGCCGTCGATCCGCGGCGGCGATCCGGGCTCACCGACCTGACCCGCGCGGTGCGGCAGGCGCTGACCGACCCGGTCCCCGCTCCCCGTCCCCATCCCGACCCTGCCAGCGCCGACGAGCTCGAGGTCGAGGACGACCGATTCGCGTGGCTGGAGGCGGCGGTCCTGGCGGGGACACACGCCAGCGGCCGGGCCCGGGTGAGCTGGTCGGACCGGATCGACCGCATTGTCACGGCGCCGATCCTGGGGCCCTTGGTGTTCATGGCGGTGATGTGGGGGGTCTTCCAGATCACGACCACCGTCGCGGCACCTCTGCAGGGTGCGCTGGATTCGCTGTTCAGCGGCCCGGTGACGTCGGGGGCCACCGCACTGTTCACGGCCGTCGGGCTCGGCGGGAGCTGGGTCGAGGGACTCGTCGTCAACGGCATCATCGCCGGGGTGGGGATGTTGTTGACCTTTGTTCCCCTCATGGCGCTCATGTTCGTGCTGCTGGCGATCCTGGAGGATTCCGGCTATCTCGCGCGGGCGGCGGTGGTGACCGATCGACTGATGCGGTCGATCGGCCTGCCCGGGCGTGCGTTCCTGCCGCTCGTGGTCGGGTTCGGCTGCAATGTGCCGGCGATCAGCGCGACCCGCATCCTGCCCCAGGCCCGGCAACGGCTGCTGACGAGCCTGCTGGTGCCGTTCACCGCCTGCAGCGCCCGGCTGACCGTCTTCGTCATGTTGGGCACGATCTTCTTCGGGAAGTACGCCGGCACGGCGGTCTTCGCCATGTATGTCCTCTCCATCGCCTTCGTCATCGGCGTGGGCCTGCTGCTGCGCAAGACCCTCATCCGTGCCCTGGGGAACGATCCGTTGGTGATCGATCTCCCGCCCTATCAGCGCCCCACGCTCCGCCTGACCGCGTCGGTGACGTGGCAACGGTTGCGGGGATTCCTCCGCACGGCCTCGGGCATCATCGTGGCGACCGTCGTGATCGTGTGGTTCCTGCAATCGATTCCCGCAGTGCCGGGGGTCGGTTTCGCCGAGGTGCCGGTCGTCGACAGCGTCTATGGCGTGTTCGCCCGGACGATCGCGCCGGTGTTCGATCCCGCGGGGGTCGGGCAGTGGCAGACGGTCTCGGCGCTGGTGGTCGGCTTCGTCGCCAAGGAGGCCGTGATCAGCTCGTGGGCCCAGACGTACGCCGTCGCGGACCCCAACGTGACCGGCAGCGCCGTGGCGCTGGGGGAGCAGATCACCCAGGCCTTCGCGGTCTCGTCCGGCGGCCATGTGCTGCCGGCGGTGGCGGCGTTCATGGTGTTCCTGCTCGCGTACACGCCCTGCGTCGCGACCCTTGCCGCGCAACGCCGCGAGATAGGCGTCCGGTGGACCGCCGTCGGCGTACTCATCCAGCTCGTCGTGGCGTGGATCATGGCCGTCGCGGTCTTCCAGATCGGACGGTTGTTCCTGTGAGCGGCCAGTCCGGCAGCCAGGGACCGCTGCGGGCCGTGTTGGCGGCGTTCGCCGACGGTGCCCTGACGCTCGACGAGGTCGGCCGACGCGCGGACCTGCCCCCGGACATCGTGCGGCTGGCGGTGGACAAGCTGGTGGAGATGGGACGCCTCGACATGGGCGAGTTGAGCACGGGCTGTCCGGTCGACGGGTGCGGTGAGTGTGCGTCGGGGATCGGGGGTACGCCGGGCTGCGCCGCGCCGTCCGACAGCCGCAGTGGACCGGCGTTGGTCACCCTGCGCCTGACGGGCGACAATGAACGACTGTGACTGACCCTGTGCTGCCGGAACTGCCGGACCGCGACGCCCCGATCGGCATCTTCGACTCCGGCTTCGGCGGGCTCACCGTGCTGCGGGCCGTGGTCGACCAGCTCCCCGAGGAGGACATCGTCTATCTCGGGGACACCGCGCGGGCTCCTTACGGGGAGAAGACGATCGCGGAGGTCCGCGAGTACGCGCTCGAGTGCCTCGACCACCTCGTCGACCTCGGGGTGAAGGCCTTGGTGATCGCCTGCAACTCCGCGTCCTCGGCCGTGCTCCGGGACGCCCGGGAACGCTATGCGGTGCCCGTCATCGACGTCATCCTGCCGGCGGCCCGGCGTACCGTCGGCGCCACCCGCACCGGGCAGGTCGGCGTCATCTGCACCGAAGCCACCGCGACCTCGCGCTCCTATGACGACGCCTTCATCGCCGCTCCCCAGATCCACCTGAAAACCCAGGCCTGCCCGCGGTTCGTGGAGTTCGTCGAGAACGGCATCACCGGCGGTCCGGAACTGATGGGGGTCGCACGCGACTACCTCGCCCCGCTCCGGGCCGCCGACATCGACACCCTCATCCTCGGCTGCACGCACTATCCGCTGCTCACCGGCCCCCTGTCCTATCTGCTCGGTGACTCCGTCACGCTCGTGTCGAGTGCGGACGAGTGTGCGAAGGCGACGTACGCCCGGCTCACTGCGCTCGACCTCCTGCACAGCCCGCGCGCCGGCAACGGTGAGCGGCGTCGCCAGGGGCATCGGCGCTTCCTCACCACCGGGAACCCGGAGCGCTTCGAGGGCATCGGCCGCCGCCTGATCGGTGACCTCGTGGCCGACGTGGAGCAGTTCCTCTGAGGCAAAGGGTCGTTGACCGTTACCGTGAGGCCCGTGGAACTCACGATCATCGGCTGTTCGGGCTCCGCGTCCGGACCGACCTCCCCGGCGAGCTGCTACCTCGTCGAGCACGACGGGTTCAGCCTGGTGCTGGACATGGGACCCGGCGGATTCGGTGGGCTGTGGCGGCACATGGACCTGCGTGAGGTGGACGCCATCGGGCTCACCCACCTGCACCCCGATCACTGTCTCGACCTGTGCGCGTTCAATGTCGCGGCCCTCTTCTCCGCCACCGCACCCTGGCCCCGGATCCCGGTCTATGGGCCGCCCGGCACGGAGGAGCGTCTGAGCCGGGCCAACGCCCCCGTGCCCGAGGAGCCCACCGAGTGGGCCATGGACTTCGTCACGTGGGAGGATCCCCAACGCATCGGCCCGTTCACCGTCCATCGCGTTCCTGCCCCGCATTCGGCGCCCGCCTGGTCGCTGCGGCTGGAGGCGGGCGGCCGGTCACTCGTCTATTCCGGGGACACCGGCCCCAGCCCCGCACTGATCGACCTCACCCGTGGTGCCGATCTGCTGCTCGCGGAGGCGTCGTTCATGCACGCCGACGACCTGCCCCCGGACCTGCACCTGTCGGGTCGCCAGGCGGCGGAACACGCGGCGGCGGCCGGCGTACCCCGCCTGATCATCACCCACGTGCCGCCGTGGCACGAGGTGGATGCGGTGTACGCGGAGGCACGCCCCCATTTCGACGGCGGGTTGCAGATGGCGCGTCCGGGCCTGACCGTGACGCTCGACTGACGACTACACTCCGGCCCATGACGCGAGGCGACGGACGGGCATTTGACCAACTGCGAAACGTGCGGTTCACCCGCAACTGGCTGGACCACGCGGAGGGATCGGTGCTCGTGGAGTTCGGGCTGACCCGGATCCTGGTCGCGGCATCGGTCACCGAGGGCGTGCCGCGCTGGCGGCGGGGTTCGGGGCTGGGATGGGTGACGGCGGAGTACGCGATGCTGCCCCGCGCGACCCATGACCGCTCCGACCGGGAATCGGTGCGGGGCAGGATCGGGGGGCGTACCCACGAGATCTCCCGCCTCATCGGCCGCAGCCTCCGGGCCGTGATCGACTATCAGGCGCTGGGGGAGAACACGATCGTGCTGGACTGCGACGTGCTCCAGGCCGACGGCGGGACGCGGACGGCCGCGATCACGGGCGCCTATGTCGCCCTCAGCGACGCCGTGAGCCATCTCCGCCAACGCAACCTGCTGGTGTCCGAGCCGCTGACCAACTCGGTGCAGGCGGTCTCGGTGGGCATCGTGGGGGGCGTACCCATGCTCGACCTCGCCTATGCCGAGGACTCGACCGCCGACACCGACATGAACGTGGTGATGGCGGGCGATGGCCGCTTCATCGAGGTGCAGGGCACGGCGGAGCAGGCCCCGTTCGACCGGGCCGTGATGGACGAACTCCTGGATCTGGCCACCAAGGGCTGTGCGGATCTCGAGGCGATGCAGCGGGAGGCCCTCGCATCGTGACGGCCACCGTGGTGCTCGCGACCCGCAACGCGAAGAAGCTCGAGGAACTGCGTCGCGTCCTCGCGGCCGAGGGCATCGAGGTGCTCGGCCTCGCGGACGTCACTCCGCACCCCGAACCCGAGGAAACCGAGCACACGTTCGCCGGGAACGCGCTGCTGAAGGCCCGGGCCTGTGTGGAGGCGACCGGTCTGCCGACCCTGGCGGACGACTCCGGGCTGACCGTGGCGGCGTTGGGCGGGATGCCCGGCGTACGCTCCGCGCGCTGGGCCGGACCGGGCTCGAGCGACGAGGAGAATCTCGCGCTCGTCCTGCGTCAACTCGCCGACGTCCCCACCGAGCGCCGCACCGCCAGCTTCGTCTGCGCCCTCGCCCTGGCCCTGCCCGACGGCCGGTCCGAAGTGATCCACGGCGAGGTGACCGGGCGCCTGACGATGTGGGCGCGGGGGGAGAACGGATTTGGGTACGATCCCATTTTTCTGCCCGACGGCCACGACCGCACGACCGCGGAGATGTCGGCGGAGGAGAAAGACGCGATCAGTCACCGCGGGCGGGCGATCCGGGCGATGGTGCCCATCCTGACCGAGCTGCTGACAGCCACGGAGCGAGACGGAGAACGATGAAGCAATACCTCGACCTGCTCGACCACGTGCTCACCACCGGAGTGACGAAGTCCGACCGGACCGGCACGGGCACGATCAGCGTGTTCGGCCACCAGATGCGCTTCGACCTGCGGGAAGGATTCCCCCTGGTCACGACCAAGAAGGTCCACCTGCGCTCGGTCGTCGGTGAGCTGCTGTGGTTCCTGCGCGGGGACTCCAACATCGCGTGGCTGCGGGAACACAAAGTCACGATCTGGGACGAGTGGGCCGACGAGTCCGGGGAGCTGGGGCCGGTCTATGGGGTGCAGTGGCGCTCGTGGCCGACCCCCGACGGTGGCCATGTGGACCAGATCCGGCAGGTCGTGGAATCGATCGGGTCGAATCCGGACTCCCGTCGGCACATCGTGAGTGCCTGGAACGTGAGCGACCTCGGTTCGATGGCGCTCCCGCCCTGCCACGCGCTGTTCCAGTTCTATGTGGCGGACGGGCGCCTGTCGTGCCAGCTCTATCAGCGGTCCGCCGACCTCTTCCTCGGGGTGCCGTTCAATATCGCTTCGTACGCCCTGCTCACGCACATGGTCGCCCAGGTCTGCGGGCTCGAGGTGGGGGACTTCATCCACACGCTGGGGGATGCGCACATCTATCTCAACCATGTGGACCAGGTGCGCACCCAACTCGCGCGTGAGCCCCGACCGCTGCCGCGGCTGATCCTCAACCCGTCGGTGAGGAACCTCGACGATTTCGGGTTCGACGACATCGCGGTGGAGGCGTACGACCCCCACCCGGGGATCAAGGCACCGATCGCCGTATGACGCAGGAGATCACCGCGATCGCCGCGGTCGCCACCAACGGCGTGATCGGGGTGGACAACACGATCCCCTGGCGCCTCGCCGGGGACTTCGCGCGGCTCAAGCAGCTCACCATGGGCGGCGTCCTGGTCATGGGCCGCAGGACGTTCGAGTCGATCGGCCGTCCGTTGCCGGGCCGCGAATCGTTCGTGGTGACCCGCAATCCGGACTGGCAGGCAGCCGGCGTACGCACGTTCGGGGACGTGGACTCGGCACTGGATGCTGCTCTCGCGACCGGGAAGGCCGTCTGGGTCTTCGGCGGGGGAGAGATCTATCGCCAGGCGTGGGCGCGAACGACGGCCCTGGAGATCACGCATGTCGAGCAGTCGCCCGCGGGGGACGCCACGTTCCCGGAGATCGACCCCGCGGAATGGAGGGTGGTCACCCGGGAGAACCGGGAGGGGTTCTCCTGGGTGAGCTATGTCCGGGTCACGTCAGCTTGAGAACGAACTTCTGCTCGACGCGGTCGGTGACCGGGTGGCGACGGGTCTCTTCGGTGCCCTGCCAGCCCATCGCCTCATAGACGAAGATCGCACGGATGTTGTCCGCATAGACCCACAACTCGCCCGTGTCGAATCCGCTGTCCCGCATCGCGCCGGGAACGGCGACGAGGATGCGCCGGGCCCAGCCCTCACCCCAGTGACCGGGGGCAACGCCCATGTAGCGCATTTCGCCGACGGTGTCGTCCTCGGCCTCCCGGGCCGGCTGAATGGCGACGAAGACGAGGGTCTCGCCGTCCTCGACCAGCGTCAACAGGAACGAGCGCTCCGAAGCGTCCAGAGCCTCCTGGATCAAGGGGATGGCTGCCGCATAGTCGTCGGAGCTCGCGACGTTCTCGTCGCGTTTGGCCGTCGCATGGGCCCAAATGTGTGCTGCACGGTCTGCCGCTGAGGCATCGCGCGTCTTGACGATCTCCATGTGTTCCTCCTGCTCGTGGGGGCGGGCGCTCGGCGTGCCGAAGAAGGGAGTCGAACCCTCACGCGCGTGCGCACAGGAACCTAAATCCTGCGTGTCTGCCAGTTCCACCACTTCGGCCTGGATTCCAGTCTAAGCGGCTTGGTGGTGGGGTGGTTTTGGGTGATTGAGCCGTGGACCCGCGTTGTCGGGGGTCTTGTCAGATGCCGAGTTCGCGGCGCAGCCGGGCAACGTGTCCGGTGGCCTTGATGTTGTATTGCGCGATCGCCACGGTGCCGTCTCCGGCCTCGTTGACGTCGATCACGAAGGTCGAGCGGATCACTCCCTCGACTTCCTTGCCGTAGAGCTTCTTGAGACCGAACGCGCCATAGGCCTTCATCACCGCACGGTCGGGGTCGGAGAGCAGCGGAAAGCTGATCGATTCCTTGTCGACGAAACGGGCCAGCTTGGCCTCGGGGTCGGGGGAAATGCCGAGCACGTCGACCCCGGCGCCGGTGAACTCGGCGTCGGCGGCGGTGAAGTCGACGGCCTGGGTGGTGCAGCCGGGTGTCATTGCGGCGGGATAGAAATAGACGACGACTCGCCCGCCGGCGAAGTCGGACAATGACACAGTGTTGCCCTCGGCATCGGGCAGGCTGAACGGGGGTGCCGCATCACCAGCGGCCAATCGCGTCGACATGGGAACACCCTAGCCTTGATCGGAGGGTGGCCCGCTGGTCCCCACCGACGGCCGCTGTATAGGCTGTCGAACGAGTCGCCCTCGGCGGCACACAGTCATTGCAGGACCCGGACAGGAGCACCATGGCGGATCAGACGTCCAAACGGAGCCGGTCGCAGATCGAGGCCGATCTCGCCGCTACTCGGGCCCGGTTGTCCATCGGCCTTGAGGACCTCATCGATCAGATCCATCCCTCGAAGGTCAAGCAGCGGCAGGTTTCCAACGTGAAGACGCTGCTTCAGGGTGAGTTCGACAACGCGAAGTCCCAGTTCAAAACGGTCTCCGGCGAATGGCGGGTCGACCGCATCGCGATGATCGGCGGCTCGGTCGTC
>DUOB01000040.1 GCA_012839035.1 Propionibacterium sp. | reverse complement strand
GTCGGGCGGCTGGCTCCGCTGGCGCAACGGCTGGCGACCGACTTCACCACCGACGTGCGCTTCGACAATCCGCGGGCGGTGCAGGTCCGCCTGCCCGGGTTCGATCGGGACCGGCTGGTCGAGTTGGGGTCGCGGGTGCGGGATCTGTACGCCGGCGGCACGGCTGATCCGAGCCGGATTCAGGGGACCGTCGATGATCGCTATCTCGGGCTGCTGGCCGACGCCGTCACCGGTGGTCTCGGCGGCCGGGTCGGTGTCGCGCCGCGGATCTTCGTCAAGAAGCTCGTCGGGGACGTGCTCGATCGCGTCGACCAGTTCGCCGACTTCGATCCCGAGAAGCACTATGCGCCCACGATCGCGGGCGAGGAATTGACCGACGCCGAGCGGGCGGCTGCGAACCGAACGAGTGGGGCAGCGGGCCTGCGTACCGATCCTGATGAGATCGAGCTTTGAGCGCGCGAGTTTCGTCGAGGCGGGAAGGCCTGCGCCTCCTGGAGCGTCAGGAAGCTGAGGACGCCGCCAAGCTCACGGCGCTGCGAGAAGCTGCCGAGCGGATCCACCGCTCTGGTATCACCGAGGTATCGTCTGGATATGGCCATGACGCTTCGCCTGACCCCAGAACAGGACGCGAAACTCACTGAGCTGGCGCGGTCGCAAGGCGTGAGCAAGCAGCAAGCGGTGCTCAGACTCATTGATGATGCGACCGAGCGGGCCGTCCGCAGGCGTGAGATCGACACGATCATGGATGACGTGCTCGACCGTGATGCCGAGCTGCTCGATCGCCTTGCACTGTGAGCGAAAGCGGCTGCATTGCTCGCTGCACTTGCCAGGAACCACGCCCTCGTCGACGGGAACAAGCGCTTGGCCTGGTCGTCTGCCGTCGTCTTCTGTCGGATGAACGGCCATGACCTGAGACCGACAACCATCGACGCCGCCTATGCCGTTGTCGTCGCTGCCGCCACGGGCGATGCTGATGTGACCGTCCTTGCCGCAGCTCTCAGCCGGTGGATCCACTCATGAGCTTCGACCTCCTCAACCCCGTGGTGCAGCACCACATCGTCAACTCTCTCGGGTGGGCCGGCCTGCGGCCGCTTCAAGAGCGGGCGATCGCACCGCTGCTCTCTGGTGACGACGCGCTTCTGCTCGCCCCGACCGCGGGCGGCAAGACCGAGGCCGCGTTGTTCCCACTGCTCACGCGGATGCATGCCGAGCGCTGGGACGGCACGTCGGTCCTCTACGTCACCCCGCTCCGGGCGCTGCTGAACAACCTCGAGCCGCGGATCAAGGAGTACGCGAGCTGGCTCGGCCGCACGGTCGGCGTACGCCACGGCGACACCACCGCCGGCCAGCGCGCCCGCCTGTTGCGCGAGCGCCCCGACCTCCTGCTCACCACACCGGAATCACTGGAGGCGATGCTGATCTCGGTGAAGGTGACGCCGGAGGAGACCTTCGCCGACGTGCGCGCGATCGTCGTCGACGAGGTCCACGCCTTCGCGGGCGACGACCGGGGCTGGCATCTCCAGGGCGTCCTTGATCGGCTCACCGCCCTCGCCGGCCGGCCGATCCAGCGCATCGGCCTGTCCGCGACCGTGGGCAACGCGGACGACCTGCTGGTCTGGTTGCAGGGATCGGGACGTGACTGGGGCCGCGCAGGGGCGGTCGTCAATCCACCTGCGGCCGGCGCGGGTGAGCCGGAGCTGCATCTCGATCACGTCGGCTCCGTGGCCGGCGCCGCCACGGTCATCGCGGGCCTCCACCAGGGCGAGAAGCGCTTGGTCTTCTGCGAGTCCCGACGCCAGGTCGAGGGGCTCGCGACGGCCCTGCGGGAACGCGTCGTCGAAACCTATCTCTCGCACTCATCGTTGTCGCTCGACGAGCGGCGCGCGGCGGAGACCGCGTTCGCGTACTCCCGCGACTGCGTCATCGTCTCCACCTCCACCCTTGAGCTCGGTATCGACGTCGGCGATCTCGACCGGGTGATCCAGCTCGGCTCGACACGCTCCGTCGCGTCGATGCTGCAGCGCCTCGGCCGCACCGGCCGGCGACCGGGGACCGCGCGGAACATGCTCTTCCTCGGCGTCGAGTCCGAGGATTTCCTGCGCGCGGCGGCGGTGCTCCTGCTGTGGTCGGAGGGGTACGTCGAGCCCGTCGTCCCGCCGTCGGCGCCCGTGCACGTCCTCGCGCAGCAACTCCTCGGCACCGTGCTCCAGGAGGGCGCGATCGGTGCCGAGGAGCTGAGCGCGCGCGGGGATGCGCTGGGCTGGGGGAGTGCCGGCGAGGTCGTGGAGTGGCTCGAGACCGAGGGCTTCCTCGACCGCGACGGTGACCTGCTGTTCGTCGGCGAGGAGGCCGAACGGCGCTATGGGCGGATCCACTATCGCGACCTGGTCGCGGTCTTCACCGCGCCGCCGCAGTTCGTCGTCCTCCAGGGGCGCTCGGAGATCGGCCAGATCGATCCGCTGATGCTGACCCGCAAGGTCGACGGGCCGCGAATCATCCTGCTCGGCGGGCGGCCGTGGCGGGTCACCTACACGGATTGGCAGCGCAAGCGCGCGTACGTCGAACCCGCCGAATCCGCTGGCGACATCCGCTGGGTGAGCGCTCCGGTGGTGGAGTCGTACGCCGTCGCCGACGCCGCGCGGCGGGTGCTGCTGGGTGCGGATCCGGGGGTACGCCTCACGCGGCGCGCCGTGGCTGCCCTGGCCGAGGTGCGGGCCGAACATGCCCATCGGGTCGCTGCCGATGCGACTGTCATCGTCCAGGAGTCGACCGGTCCGCGGTGGTGGACCTGGGCGGGCGCGCGGGCGAATGCCGTGCTGGTCGCGGCGTTGGCGCAGGTGGCGCCGGAGTTGCTGGACGACGAGGCGTACACGAACAGGAACATCCGGCTCCGCGGCGACGCGACCGGAACCGCGGTGACCCGTGCACTGTGGGACGCACGGCAGCGGTTCGGGCCGGAGTTCGAGGGGGTCAGGCCGGGGGTGACCGAGGAGGCGGTGCGTGGTCTGAAATTCGCCGAGTTGCTGCCGCCCGAGCTGGCGATCGGCGCACTGGCCGAACGCAACACAGACCACGTCGGTGCCGCGACAGTGGCAGAGCGGGCGGTGACGGAGAAGGGGTCGCGGGCCTGACGAGGTTTGCGCGCCCATCCGCCATGACTCAGTGGTCGGAGGCCTGTGCACTGGCACTTCCCAACCTGACGGGCACTTCCCGGCGGTTTCAGGGGGTGAGTGCACCACCGGTGAGTAGTTCGGCCATTTTCTCGGTGGGGGTGTGCCATTGCAAGACGCGGCGGGGGCGGCCGTTGAGGAGGTCTTGCATTTCGGCGAT
>DUOB01000039.1 GCA_012839035.1 Propionibacterium sp. | reverse complement strand
GCGATCCAGTACGCCAAGGCCCACGACTGCACGGTCTGGACCACTGCGGGCAGTCCCGACAAGCTCGACTTCTGCCGAGAGTTGGGCGCGGACCGCGCCGTCGACTATCACGACGAGTGGGCCGCTGAGTTCACTCGGGCCGGCGGCGCCGACGTCATCCTCGACAACCAGGGCGCGCGTTATCTCGCCCCGAACTTGGGCGTACTCAAACCGGACGGGCGCCTCGTGATCATCGGCCTCCAGGGCGGCCGGAAAGCGGAGATCGACCTGAACGCGGTCCTCCGCAAGCGCAATCAGGTCATCGCGACGTCACTGCGTTCGAGACCGGCGGAGCAGAAGGCCGCCATCTGCGCCAGTGTCGTCGATGAGATCTGGCCCATGTACGCCGATGGCCGGCTCCGCACCGCTCCCACCACCACCTTTCCAGCGGCGGACGCGGCGGACGCGCACGCGTACTTCGACTCCGGAGAGCATCGCGGCAAGCTCGTCCTGACCTTCTGACCCCTGAAACCCCCCGACCACTGAGGAGAACCCAATGCGCGTAGGCGTCTGCGTCCTGACCGATCTGCCGTGGGCGGAAGCCGAGCCCGTGTGGCAGGAGATCGAGGATCTGGGATACCACCACGCGTGGACCTATGACCATCTCATCTGGGATCCGATGAACAGCGAGAAGTGGTATTCGACGGTCGTCACCCTCGCCGGCGTCGCTGCCGTGACCTCCCGCATCCCGCTCGGGTTCTGGGTGTCCTCACCCAACTTCCGCCATCCCGCCGCGTTCGCGCGCGAGCTGGTCGGGCTCCAGGACCTGTCCGGTGGCCGCATCCTGTGTGGCGTCGGCTCCGGCGGCGAGCCGGACGCCCAAGTCCTGGGCGAGGAGTTGTCGCGCGGCGCGCGTACGCGAAGACTGCGCGAGTTCATGGAAGTGCTCGGGCGCAGCCTGGCGGAGGATCATGTGAACCACGACGGGGAGTTCTATCGCGTCGTGGACTACCGGAATGTCGCCGGACTGGACCAGGCACCACCGAAGTTGATCGTCGCAGCGAACGGGCCACGGGCATTGCAGCTCGCTGTGGAGCACGAGGCCTGGGCGACGACCGGACTGGGCGGTGAGAGCGTGGACGAGTGGTGGGAGAACATCGCGAAGCTCCGGCGGATGGCGGACGAGGCCGGCGGCGAGGGGATCGACAGCTATCTCTACCTTGATTCGGCGCCGCGGTTCTCGTTGGACAGCGCCGAGTTCTGCCTGGATCAGATCGGCCGGGCCGAGGAATTGGGCTTCACCGATGTCGTGCTCACCTGGCCGCGGGGATCCTGGCCCTATGAGGGAAACCCGGATGTGGTGCGCGAGGTGGCGTCGAAGCTCAGGTTGAACGGAAACTGACACGACAATTGCCCGAGGCGAGGCATAGCCTGCAAGCGTGTCGTCGTTCGCCGGTTATCGCGCGGTCTGGGCCGTTCCGACCGCCCGGTCGGTCCTTGTCCTCGGCCTGATCTGCCGGGCACCGTTGTTCGGCGCGACGGTGCTCCTCACCCTGCACGTGGTTGAGCGGCTGGATCCACGCTATTCCGCCGCAGGCCTGGTCAGCATGGCCGCGACCATCGCCCTGGGAGTCTCCGGCCCCTGGCGTGGCCGGCTGCTGGATCGCCACGGGCTCCGACGCACTCTCCTTCCCTCGCTGATCATTGGACCCCTGTGCTGGGTGATAGCCCCTTGGAGCCCCTATTGGCTGCTCCTCACGCTGGTGGTGGTCGCAGGCCTGTTCGCCGTCCCGGTGTTCGCCCTCATACGGCAGGCGTTGCTCGGCGTGATCGACCCCGCGCAGCGGAAACCTGCGCTGGCACTCGACTCCGTGCTCGCAGAAATCTCCTTCATGGCCGGTCCCGCACTGGCGATCTGGGTCGCGCATTATTGGGGCACGGCGTGGACACTCATGGTGTTCCAGTTGCTGTGCATCGCGGGCGGGGCGGCACTGTTCGTCGTGAATCCCCCACTGCGCACGGCTCGAGCTGAGCCCGTCCCCGGTCATCCACGGAGCCGCTGGGTCACCCCGGGAGTGCTGGGCATCTTCGCCCTCACGATCGCGACAACGACCGCGCTGACTGCCTCGGACCTCTCCGTGGTCGCCGGTCTCCGCTCGTTGGAACAGGCTGGATCAATCGGCTGGGTCCTGGCGGTCTGGGGGTTCGGGTCCGCTGTCGGCGGACTGCTGTTCGGAGCGATGCAGCGCCCAATCGCGCCTTGGCTGGTAGTCGCCGCTCTGGGCGTGTTCACAATGCCGGTCCTGTGGGCCCGGTCGGACCTCTCCATGGCAGGCCTTCTGTTCATCGCCGGCCTCTTCTGTGCACCCAGCTTCACTGCCACGACCGAGGCACTGTCCCGACTGGTCCCAGAGCATTCACGCGGTGAGGCCTTCGGTTGGCACGGGTCGGCGCTGACCGCAGGCTCTGCGATCGCGGCCCCTGCGGTCGGCCTCGCGATCGACGGGTTCGGCTGGGGTGCCGGGTTCTTTGTCGGTGGCGGATTCACCCTCATCGCGGCGTTGACCGTCGGCCTGCTGATCAGCGTACGCCGCGAGCCCCGGACAGTGGATCTCGTCAATTCTCCGCCGGACCCGCAGGCCACGGAGTTGAAGGCCGGCTGACGGTCAGGACTCCGCCGCTTCGTCGGACTCGGACTCTTCCGGGAAGACCAGGAACGGGTCGCTCAAGAGGAATGAGCTCGCGGTGATGGGCGTTTCCGGAGCGCTGGGCACCGGAACAGGCGTGGTCGAAGGATCCGGCGACCCGCCCGGAGCAATGGGACGGACCGATTCCCCGATGGCCTTCGCCACGGCTTCCGCGATGTGTCCACCGCGCCCGGGAGTGACCTTGCGTACCTCTGCCATGGCCCCAAGCATAAACTGACGCGCATGACTGAAGAGCGCCCCGAAGAGAAGCCGAGCGACGACGATCGTTCCCGCGTGGTGGCGGGTCAGACTTCTGACGGACAGGTCTATGTCGTCAGCCCACAAGGCATGGCGGTGGAGTCCGCGCCCGACGACGAGGGCAAGAATCCCGACTCGGTCACTGAGATGGTGCCCGAGCCGGACAAGGTCATGCGCATTGCGACCATGACCCAGAAGTTGCTCGACGAGATCAAGTCCAGCCCCCTGGATGATCCCTCCCGCAAGCGACTGGGCGACGTCTACGCCACCTCGATCGAAGAACTGAAGTCCGGCCTTGACCCCAAACTCGCGGACGAGCTCGAGCGCATCACCGAACCCTTCGCCGAGGGCGCGACCCCGTCGGACGCAGAGTTGCGCATCGTCAAGGCTCAGCTGGTCGGATGGCTCGAAGGTCTCTTCCACGGCATTCAGACCGCGCTGTTCGCGCAGCAAATGGCTGCTCGCGCCCAGTTGGAGCAGATGCGCCGAGCGCTGCCGCCAGGAGTCCAGATCGGTGGCCAACCCCAGCCTCCCGAGAACCCAGGTGGTCCGGGTGGCAAACCGGGTGGTTCCGGCATGTATCTCTGACCGCTGCACGCTCAGATCCCCGTCCGACTCAGTTTCTTGTCTTTCCAGGCGATCAGGGGGTTCGACCCTCGTCCCGTCCGAACCATGCCCTGCATGTGAAGGGCCCCCGGTGGAACCAACAGGGTTTGCTCCCCGTCGGTAAGGGCGAAGAGACTGAATCAGACAAGGGGATCACAGCAAACCATGAGCAGCGCGACCTTCACCGCCCACCCGGAGTCGGCCACCCAGGGATGCCGCGAATTCGCCTCCCTCTTTCAGCACCCGCTGCTGGAGGAGCCGCCCACAGGCTCTGCTCCCAGCGATCAGCAGCGTCAGTACGCCATGCTCGCCCGCAAGGCCGAGAATCTTTGCCGTTCCTGCCCGTTGATGCAGCAATGCCTCTATTCCGCAGTCGTCAAGCACGATGTGGCGGGGTACGCCGGTGGCACCACCGCGCGTCAGCGCATGGCGATCCGCAACCGTCTCGGCATCACCGTCGCACCCGAGGACTTCGACACCCTGGCCGGCATCACCGCCCGCAACCGCCACGTCGATCATGACGAGGTCGTGCGCCTGCGTTATGCGAACCCCCACGAGAGTCTCGAGACCCTGGCCCGTCGCCTCGGGTGCTCGCTCTCAACGGTCAAGCGTCACCTGCGGCGTCACCGCAATGAGGCGCAGCGTCCGCGCGTCCAGCCTCGTCCACTGCCGTCAATGGCAGAGGTGCTCGCCGCCTTCCGTGCGGTGGTAGCGCCTGCGACCCTTCATAGGGCCGCCTGACCGGACTGCCGCTAGAACCAGCGGGCCAGTTCGTTCGGCGTCCCGCCTTCGGCGAAGTTGTCGGTGACCGCATCCGCGACCCGCTTGACCTCCTCCGGCGCGTCACCGATCGCAACACCCCGCCCAGCCCAGCGGAGCATTTCGATGTCGTTGCGCCCATCGCCGAGGGCCAGGACATCCTGGCGATCCACGCCGAGGCGGGCACACACCTCACCGAGACCGGTCGCCTTGTGTACGCCCTCGGGAGCGATGTCCAACCACGCCGTGTAGCCGATGTAGTAGCTGACCCCGTGCAGCCCCAACTGTCGCGCGAGCGCGATGAAATCGGGCACGGAGCTGTTGGGGTCACGGACGACGACGCGGGTGACCGGCTTGGAACGCAACTCGGCTGCGGTGACCTTGGTGATCTCACCGTGCAGATCGCCTTCGGGGAAGAGGTCCGACACCCGATAACCGACCCCGACCTCCTCGGTTGCAACCAGTGCCTGCGGCGCGAAGTGTTCGACCCTGTCCAGCACATCGGTCGGATCGAACGTGACTTCACGAATCACGTCCACCGGCGGGTAGGTCACCACAACCGCCCCGTTCGAACTGACGGCATAACCCGGCGGCAGGTCGAGCATGTCGAAGATCGGCTTGGTCGCGTGCCAGCTGCGGCCGGTGCTCAACACAACGTGACTGCCCGCAGCGAGGACCCGTTGGACGGAGTCATAGACGGAATCCGGCATCACCCCGGCATGGTCCACCAGCGTCCCGTCGATGTCGAGCGCAACGAGCCGTGGCTGCCAGTCGGGGGTGAGGTCACCTCCGTGGAGGCGTTCTGCCGCAGAGAAAGCCATGGGTGCGAGATTATCCATTCACCGGAGTGAGGAATTCGCGACCGCCGAGATAGGGCCGAAGGGCCTCCGGGATTCGCACCGAGCCGTCGGGCTGCTGGTGGTTCTCCAGGATCGCGATAATGATGCGGGGCACCGCGCAGAGGGTGCCGTTGAGGGTGGCGACCGGGCGTACCCCCTCCTCGAAACGCCCCCGAATCCCAAGGCGACGAGCCTGGAAGTCGGTGCAGTTGGAAGTCGAGGTGATCTCCCGATATTTGCCCTGGGTCGGGATCCACGCCTCACAGTCGTACTTGCGCGCCGCACTGAGCCCGAGGTCTCCGGCCGCCACGTCGATGACCCGATAGGGCAGCTCGAGCAGATCCGCGAACTCCTTCTCACACGCCAACAGCTTCTGGTGCTGCTCCACCGCATCCGCGGGGTCGCAATGAACGAACATCTCGACCTTGTCGAACCAATGCACCCGGAAGATCCCCCGCGTGTCCTTGCCATAGGAGCCGGCCTCGCGGCGATAACAGGGCGAATAGCCCGCATAGCGGCGTGGGAGGGTGTCGGGGTCGAGGATCTCGTCGGAGTGGTACGCCGCCAACGGCACCTCGGCGGTGCCCACCAGATAGAGATCGTCCGCGGGCAGGTAATAGACGTCCTGCGCCGCCTGGCCGAGGAAGCCGGTGCCTTCCATCGCCGAGGGCTTCACCAGCGCCGGCGGCAGGATCGGCGTGAAGCCCCACTCCAGCGCCTTGTTCATCGCCAGGTTGATCAACGCCAGCTCGAGCATCGCGCCCTGGCCCGTCAGATAGTAGAAGCGGCTGCCGGACACCTTCGCTCCGCGCTCCACGTCGATCGCGCCCAGGATCTCGCCGAGCTCCAGGTGATCCCTGGGCTCGAACCCCTCCGCCTCGAAATCGCGCGGGGTCCCGATGATCTCGAGAATCTCGAAGTCCTCCTCATCACCGTGCGGCACACCGTCGATGACGAGGTTCGGGATAGTCTTCAGGAGCTCCTCGAAGTCGACGTCGGCCTGCTTCGACGCCGCCTCGGCCTCCTTCACCTGTGCGGCCAGGTCCCTGGTGCGGGCCAGCAACGTCTGCTTCTCATCGCCCTTGGCCCGAGCAACCTCCTTGCCCATGCCCTTCTGTTCCGCACGCAGCGCCTCGAAGGCAGCGATCGAGCTGCGCCGATCCTCATCGGCCTGGAGGAGTTCGTCCACAACGCTCGGGTCGGCCTGTCGGGCGGCCAGGCTCTCACGGATCACGTCGGGGTTGGTGCGCAGCAGCTTCGGGTCAATCACAAGGTCCACCCTAGACTGCGCCCATGCCGACCTCACGCCCCAGCCGCTTCTCCGTGTGGATCACGGCCGGGCTGGCTGCGGCATTCGTCGTCTGGACGTGGCTGGTGACCGGCGGGGTCCTCGACGACCTCGATCGACGAACCGTCGCCAAGGGGCTCGCGCCCGGGTCGTTGGCCGCGGAGATCTGGTCGGCCATCGCCATCGTCACCTGGCCGGGCGTCCCCTATGCGGGGTTGGCGATCGTGGGCGTGTGGGCCTTCCGACGACGGCTGCGCAATCTGGCGTACGCGCTGTGGCTGGCCGTCCCCGTCGGCTGGGGTGCACACATCGCAGTCAAGGCGGTCTTCGCCAGGCCTCGTCCGGACGCGGTCCTGGAGTTGGCGACGGGGCGGGGGTGGGCGTACCCGTCCGGACATGTCACCACGGCGACCGTGGTCGCAGTGCTGGTGATCTCCGCGGTCATCGTGACCCGGCAGTCCAAGGTGGCACGGATGTCCGTGCTGGGGCTGGGCGTCGCGGCGGTTGTCACGGTTGCGGTCTGCCGCTGGGTGCTGCAGGCCCATTGGGTCAGCGATCTCATCGGTGGGGTGCTGCTGGGGATGACCGTGTCGGCCGCCTGCCTGGTCGTCGCCCGCGTACGCGTCCTCCCGGACCGGCCGTGGGAGCTGGCGCTGCCGCCCAGCGTGCGCCCGACCGGGAAGCAATGTGTCGTCATCTTCAACCCGACCAAGGTCCTGGACGTCACGACCTTTCGACGCCATGTGGAATATGAACTGCGCAAGAGAGGCTGGGAGCCACCCCTCTGGCTGGAAACGACCCGCAGCGATCCTGGCTATCAAATGGCTGAGCTAGCGGTGAAGCAGGAGGCCGACCTGGTGCTGACCGCCGGCGGCGACGGCACCATCCGCGCCGTGTGCGAAGGGCTCGCCGGCTCCGGCATTCCCCTGGGGCTCCTGCCGGCGGGCACGGGCAATCTGCTGGCGCGCAATCTCGGCGTACCGCTCGATGAATCCCTCGCCCTGCGCACGGCCTTCGACGGAGAACCACGGCCGACCGATCTGGTGAAGCTGACGATCGACCCGGGCACTGAGCGGGAGCACAGCCATGTGTTCGGGGTGATGGCCGGCATCGGAGTCGATGCAGCGATCATGCAGCACACGAATCCGGAGTTGAAACGGACGGTGGGTCCCGCCGCCTACCTGCTGGCGGCCGCGCAGAACGCCAATCATCCCGCGCTCCCCGTGACCGTGAGCGTCGACAACGCTCCCCCGTTCAAGCGCAAGGCAGCGGTCGTGCTGATCGGAAACGTCGGGGTCGTCACCGGCAACATCGAACTCATCCCGGGCGCGGACGCGATGGACGGTCAACTCGACGTCATGATCGCCTCGCCCCGAACCGTGGCAGACTGGGCCAGGCTGACCGCAAAAGTGCTCACCCGGCGTCGCGGCGATGATGACCGGATGGACTTGCTGCAGGGCTCGCGGGTACGCATCGAGAGCGATCGGGTCGATGCCTATCAGGTCGATGGGGACACTGAGGGCACGTGCTCCGTGCTCGAGGCGGAGGTGCTGCCGGGGGTCCTCATGGTGATGGGGGCGCGCGCAGACTAGTTGTGAGGTCCCTGTCGCTTTTCCACCAACACCGCATCAACCACCTGCCGGGAAGAAGCCCGGCTGAACGGGAGGCATCGTGAACGCGACACAGCCGAACCGCCACCGCGTCTGGCACTCGCCCGTCGGCGAGATCACCATCGTCATCGACGCGGACGGGCGCTTGGTGGGGGTCTACAACGCCGGGCAGAATCACTGGCCTCCGCCGGAACTGCTCGGCGAGCGCGACGACTCGGTGGGCCACGAGGTGGTGGCGCAGTTGACCGAGTATTTCGCCGGGAAACGCACCGATTTCCAGCTCGAGCTGGCGCCCCGGGGCACGGCGTTCCAAGCGGAGGTCTGGGCGGCGCTGCGCGGGATCGGGTACGGGGAAACCATGACCTATGGTGAACTCGCCCGAGCCATCGGGCGCCCCACGGCATCCAGAGCGGTGGGGGCGGCAACCGGGCGCAATCCGTGGTCGATCATCGTCCCCTGTCACCGCCTCGTCGGCAGGGACGGTGCATTGATCGGCTATGCCGGCGGGATCGAGGTCAAGCGGCGCCTTCTTGCCATCGAGATGAGCGAGGCCTGATAGCCGACAGTCCAGCAACAGGCCGGGCAAAGCAACCATTCCCCTCTGCCGACCAAGGATCCCCATGTCACCAACAGCGACTCTCGAGTCCGCCGCCGAACGTGCCCGCGCACGCAAGGCCGTCGTCGCCGCTTCGCTGGGCAACGCCCTGGAGTGGTACGACATCGTGCTCTTCGGCTTCATGGCCAGCACGATCACCGCTGTGTTCTATCCGGGCGAGGGCCTGGCCAACACTCTGATGACGTGGGCGACGTTCGCGATCACGTTCGTCGTGCGGCCACTCGGTGCCGTTCTGATCGGCAACTACGCGGACCGACACGGTCGCAAGGCAGCCCTGAGTCTGACGATCCTGCTCATGACGCTCGGTGTGTTCATCATCGTCGTGCTGCCGGGGGCGAACACGTTGGGCGTGAGTGCCGCGGTCATCCTCGCGATCGCCCGGATCATCCAGGGGATCAGCGCCGGCGGTGAGTTCGGCTCGGCCACCGCATTCCTCACGGAAAACGCGAAGCGCGGGAAGGCGTTCTATGCCTCCTGGCAGGTTGCCACCCAGGGCGTGGCGATGTTCATGGCGGCCGGCATCGCCTGGCTGTTGACATCCACGCTGTCCACGGAGGCCCTCCACAGCTGGGGTTGGCGCATTGCCTTCGCTCTCGGGCTCTTGATCGGTCCAGTCGGGTGGTACATCCGTTCGAAGATGACCGACACCCCCGAGTTCGAGGCAGCCACTCCCCTCGAGCGACCGGTCGCGACCCTCTTCGGCACCCACTTCGGGCGCCTGATCACGGCGTTCGCGATCATCGCGATGGCGACCATCTCCGTCTATCTCATCACCTATCTGCCGCAGTACGCGGTGCAGAACCTCGAACTCCCGGCCTGGGCGGCATTCCCCGGCGCCGTGGTCGCCGGCGTCATCACGCTCATCGGGTCGCCGTTCGTTGGCATGCTCGCCGACAGGGTCGGGCCCACGACGATCATGATCCCCGCCGCGATCGCCGGGATCCTCGCGGGCTGGCCGATCTTCTGGCTGTTGACCAACAATCCGTCGATCGCGGTCCTGACGATCTGTGAAGTCATCGTCGGCATCTTCATGTGTTTCTATTTCGCGCCGATGCCCGCGCTGCTGTCGGACTTCTTCCCCGTCGAGGTCCGTGGTTCGGGAATGACGATCGCGTACTCCTTCGGCGTCGCCATCTTCGGTGGTTTCGCACCCCTGATCCTCTCCTGGCTCGTCGGGGTGACGCAGGTGCTGACCGTACCCGGCTTCTACTACTCCGTTCTGTGCCTGTTCTCGCTGATCGCCGTGGTCACCGCGCGGAAGGTGTACGCGCAGCGCTGAGCAGGGCGATAGCCTGCGGTGTCGGCGTACCACCCTCGACGAGGAGAGATCTGTGAGCAAGACCGCGGCGTACGGCTATCTGGGACCGGCCGGGACTTTTTGCCATGAGGCATTGCTGACCCTGCCGGACCTCCCCGGGCACCTGCGGCCCTATCCCTCGGTGGTGGCGGCTCTCGAGGCCGTGCGCAACGAGGACGTCGCGGCCACGCTCGTGCCGATCGAGAACAGCATCGAGGGCGGGGTATCAGCGACGCTGGACAACCTCACCTATGGTCGCCCACTGATGATCACCCGTGAGGTGCTGCTCCCTGTTGAGTTCAACCTCTGCGGGCGTCCGGGCACCAGGCTCAAGGATGTGAAGCGCATCGTCACCCACCCGCACGCTGCCGCCCAGTGCCGCGAATGGGTGAACACCAACCTGCCGCAGGCCACCGTGCACGAGGGCGGTTCGACCGCGGCCGGCGCAGCGGAGGTCGCGGACCCCCACTCGAAGTTCCAGGCAACGATCTGCTCCTCCGCAGCGGGTGAGATGCACAAGCTGGAGGCGTTGGCCACGGCGATCGCCGACAACAAGGAGGCCGTCACCCGGTTCATCCTTGTGACGAAACCCGGTACGCCGACGGAGCGTACGGGCGCGGACAAGACCACCCTCACCGTGTTCCTGCGCGACGACGAGGCCGGCGCGCTGCTCCGGATGCTGGAGCAGTTCGCCTCGCGAGGAGTGAACCTGTCACGAATCGAGTCGCGACCTTCCCGGTTGGTACGCGGACATTACAGCTTCTCGATCGACGCCGAGGGGCACATCAACGACCACCGGATGGCCGGCGCCATAAAGGGGCTCAAGCGCACATCACGCGAGGTGACCTTCCTCGGCTCCTACCCCCGTGCCGACCAGCTCCGTCCGGAGGTCGGCAATGGGCACTCGGACGAGAGCTACCGTGCGGCCGAGGAGTGGTTGCGCAACCTCCGCCAGCGCTGACACCGAGCAGCGGGGGCGAGCTGAACAGCAACAGACCAACCCCTGTTCTCCGTCCCCTCCGGCACCCTTCGTCGACTAGATTGACGTCAACGGAAGTGCTGTAACCGAGGAGGCCCCATGTCCCAGCAACCGTTCGGATCAGATCAAAGTGGCTCCGACTGGCAGGCGTACAATCCTGCTTCCGAGCCCTCCGCATCCGAACCCCATGCCTCGGCGCCCTCGGCTTCGGAACCGTCCGCCTGGACCCCCTCCGCCTCCATGCCGTCCGCCTCGGAACCCTATGGGGCTTCGCACAATCAGGACGTCTGGTCAAGTTCCGCCGAATCGGCCAGCTATCCCGGGCAGGACTACGGGGCACAGCAGGACTATTCGCAGCAGGGCTACGGGGCACAACAGGACTACGGGACACAACAGGACTGGTCACAACAAGGCTACGGCGCTCAGCAGAACTATCCCCCGCAGCAGGACTACGGAGCCCAGCAGAACTATCCCCCGCAGGTGGGCTACACGGCCCCTCCGGCGGTTTATGCAGCGGCTCCCTATGGCGTCGATCCGTTGTCCGGTCTGCCGTATTCGGACAAGAGCAAACTCGCAGCCGGCCTTCTGGGAATCTTCTTCGGCGGGCTTGGTGTGGGTCGCTTCTATACCGGACACGTCGGCCTTGGCGTCGCCCAGCTGCTTGTCAGCCTTGTGACCTTCGGGGTCGGCGCCCTCTGGGGGCTGATCGACGGGATCATGATGCTGGCGGGCAACTCGCGGGACGCTCAAGGACGCCCGCTGCGGCCCTGAGAGTTCTTCGCGGCACTGCTCCACAATTGCCACGAGGGCCGGTCCAGGGTTCGCCCGGATGCATCGGCCCTCGTGAGGGGGTTATCAGTCTCTTGAACTGATGGCTCAACTCTAGGCGGCGCAGTGGCGTACACCACAAATCGCTCCGCAGAATGGAACGGCCCCCTCACAGATCCCGATCGGGGAGCTGCGGGGGGGCCGAGCGCAATTGGATTACTTGGCCTTCTCGACGATCTCGAGGAGGCGCCAGCGCTTGGTGGCGGACAACGGGCGAGTCTCCATGACCCGCACGCGGTCGCCGATGCCGGCTTCGTTGTTCTCGTCGTGGGCCTTGAGCCGGATGGTGCGGCGCATGACCTTGCCGTAGAGACGGTGCTTCACGCGGTCCTCGACGGCGACGACGATGGTCTTCTGCATCTTGTCGCTGACGACGTAACCGGTACGGACCTTGCGGGCCGACCGCTCCTGCTCCTCCGTCTGCTCGGGGGCCCCGACGTTCTCAGTGGTTTCACTCATGTCAGGCCTTCTTCTTGCTGTCGGACTTCTCGGGCTCGGCGGTCACCTCGGGCTCGGGGACGATGCCGAGGTTGCGCTCCTGCAGCACGGTATAGATCCGTGCGATGTCCTTGCGGACATTGCGCAGGCGGCCGTTGGACTCCAGCTGACCGGTGGCGGCCTGGAATCGAAGGGTGAAGAGCTCTTCCTTCAGCTCGGTCACCTTGGCGTTCAGAGCCTCGCGGCTGAGCTCGCGCAGCTCTGTGGCAGTCGTAGCCTGCTTCGCCATCAGATATCACCACCTTCACGCTTGATGAAGCGCGCCTTCATGGGCAACTTGTGGATCGCCAGACGCATGGCCTCACGCGCGACGTCCTCCGGCACACCGGCCAGCTCGAACATGACGCGACCCGGCTTGATGTTGGCCACCCACCACTCGGGGGAGCCCTTGCCGGAACCCATGCGGGTTTCAGCCGGCTTCTTGGTCAGCGGGCGGTCGGGATAGATGTTGATCCACACCTTTCCGCCTCGCTTGATGTGACGAGTCATCGCGATACGCGCAGACTCGATCTGTCGGTTGGTGACGTACGCCGGCTCGAGAGCCTGGATGCCATAGTCACCGAACGCAATCTCAGTGCCGCCCTTGGCAGCGCCGGAGCGCTTCGGGTGGTGCTGCTTGCGGAACTTGACACGACGAGGAATCAGCATGCTCAGGCTCCTGCGGTCTCGGTTGCGGACGGGGCCTCGGGCGCAGCTTGCTGCTGCGGTGCCCGATCGGCGCTCTCCGTGCGCTGTGCGTCACCGCCGCGACGGCGACCGCCACGCTCGGGACGATCGCCACGACCCGGGCGACCGCCACGACCCGGACGACCGCCACGGCCGCTCGGAGCGTTCTGACGGGCCGCCTTCTGCGCGGCGCGCTCGGCACGGGTGCCGGAAACATCACCCTTGTAGATCCAGACCTTCACCCCGATGCGGCCGAAGGTCGTGCGGGCCTCGAAGAAGCCGTAGTCGATGTCGGCGCGGAGGGTGTGCAAGGGCACACGGCCCTCACGGTAGAACTCTGCGCGCGACATTTCAGCACCGCCGAGACGGCCGGAGCACTTGATCCGGATGCCCTTCGCGCCGGCCCGCATCGCGGACTGCTGCGCCTTGCGCATCGCGCGACGGAATGCCACACGCTGCCCGAGCTGCTCGGCCACGCCCTGCGCGACGAGCTGGGCATCGGTCTCGGGATTCTTGACCTCGAGGATGTTCAACTGCACCTGCTTGCCGGTGAGCTTCTCGAGCGCCCCGCGGACGCGCTCCGCCTCCAGGCCGTTGCGACCGATGACGATGCCCGGACGGGCGGCGTACAGATAGATCGTCACTCGCTCGGAGCGACGCTCGATCTCCACCGACGAAATCCCTGCACGCTCCAGATCGGAGGTGAGAAAGTCCCGGATCTTGATGTCCTCACCGACGAACTCGGAATACTGCTTGTCGGCGTACCACCGCGTCTTGTGGTCGGTCGTGATGCCCAGGCGGAAGCCATTGGGATTGATCTTCTGCCCCATGCTCAGGCCTCCTTCTCGGTCTTGACCGACGTGTCGGCCTTGTCGGACTTGTTCTTCTTGGTACGCGCCGCCTCCCGGGCTGCCTGCGGCTCCACGACCACGGTGATGTGGCTGGAGCGCTTCATGATCCGCGACGCGGAGCCCTTGGCCCGCGGCCGGATGCGGCGCATGGTCATGCCCTCATCGACGAAAGCCTGCGAAACGTACAGGCCCTCGGCGCGAAGGTTCTCGGTCTGCTGCGCATTGGCTGCAGCGGAGGCGATCACCTTGTAGACCGGTTCAGCCGCGGCCTGCGGGGCAAACTTGAGGATGTCCAGTGCTTCGTTGACATCGAGCCCACGCACGATGTCGATGACGCGACGGACCTTGGTCGGCGACATCCGCACGTGCCGGGCGATGGCGTACGAGCCAGGACGATCCCCGAGCAGTGCAGCGCGACGGCTCGGCCGCGCCTTCTGGAGAGTGCTCATCAGATTCTCGTTCCTATTCTCAGCGTCCGCGCTTGGACTTGCGGTCATCCTTGACGTGGCCACGGAAGGTCCGCGTGGGCGCGAACTCGCCCAGCTTGTGACCAACCATGGAGTCGGTGATGAAGACCGGCACGTGCTTGCGACCGTCGTGCACGGCGATGGTCAGACCGATCATGTCGGGAATGATCATCGAACGGCGCGACCAGGTCTTGATAACAGAGTTCTTGGTGCCCTTCTCCGCCTGGACCTCCACCTTCTTGAGCAGGTGGTCGTCGACGAATGGACCCTTCTTAAGGCTGCGTGGCATTTTCCCTCAGACTCCCGATCAGCGCTTCTTGCCGGTCTTGCGGCGACGGACGATCAGACGATTGCTCGCCTTGTTCTTGTCCCGGGTGCGGCCTTCCTTCTTGCCCCACGGGGACACCGGGTGACGGCCACCGGAGGTCTTGCCCTCGCCACCGCCATGGGGGTGGTCCACCGGGTTCATGACGACACCGCGAACGCTCGGGCGCTTGCCCCGCCAGCGGTTGCGGCCCGCCTTGCCCCAGCTGATGTTGGCCTGCTCCGAGTTGCCGACCTCGCCGATGGTGGCGCGGCAGCGTACGTCAACCATGCGCATTTCACCCGAAGGCATGCGCAGGGTGGCCATCTTGCCCTCACGGGCGACCAGCTGGATGGATGCACCGGCCGAGCGGCCGAGCTTGGCACCGCCGCCGGGGCGGAGTTCCACGGCATGCACGGTGGTGCCGACCGGGATGTTGCGCAGCGCGAGGTTGTTGCCCGGCTTGATGTCCGCGCCCTCGCCCGCCTCGACCGCCATGCCCTGCTTCAGGTTCTGCGGCGCAATGATGTAGCGCTTCTCACCGTCGGCATAGTGCAGCAGCGCGATGCGCGCCGTGCGGTTCGGGTCATATTCGATGTGCGCGACCTTGGCCGGCACACCGTCCTTGTCGTAGCGCTTGAAATCGATCACGCGATAGGCCTGCTTGTGACCACCGCCGATATGCCGGCTGGTGATGCGGCCCGAGTTGTTTCGGCCGCCGGTCTTGGTCTTCGGGACCAGCAGCGACTTCTCCGGAGTCGAGCGGGTGAGCTCGACGAAGTCGGCAACGGACGAGCCGCGACGGCCCGGCGTTGTCGGCTTGTACTTTCGGACTCCCATGGGGTTCTCTTCCTTTTCGAAGGTCAGCCAGCGCCTCAGGCGCCCGTCTGGCCGAAGATGTCGATGCGCTGTCCGTCGGCGACCGTGACGATCGCGCGCTTGGTGTCGGGGCGCTTGCCCAGGCCCGCGCGCGTGCGGCGGGTCTTGCCGACCCGGTTCACGGTGTTGACATTCGTGACCTTGACATCGAAGACCTTCTCCACGGCGATCTTGATCTCGGTCTTGTTCGCGTCCTTGGCAACCAGGAACGTGTATTTGTTCTGGTCGAGCAGCCCATAGGACTTCTCCGACACGACCGGCGCGAGCAGAACGTCGCGGTGGTCGCGGATCTTCAGGGCGTCACTCACTTGGACTCCTCCTCCACGGTCTCGTTCGCTTCAGCGGCCGGCTTGCCCTTGGACACGAAAGCGTCGAGAGCAGCACTGGTGAACACGATCTCGTCGGCAACCAACACGTCATAGGCGTTGAGCTGGTCAACGACCAGCACATGCACGTCGAGTGCGTTGCGCAGGCTCAGCCACGCAAGATCCTCGTCGCGATGCAGGGCGACCAGGACCTTGCCGGTCTCGGTCACATTGGCCAGCGCAGCGAGTGCCTGCTTGGTGGAGGGCACGTCGCCCTCGACGATCCCGCTCAGCACCTTGACGCGACCCTCGGCGGCCCGGTCGGACAACGCGCCGCGGAGCGCCGCGGCGATCATCTTCTTGGGGGTCCGCTGGGAATAGTCGCGCGGCTGCGGGCCATGCACGACACCGCCACCGGTCCACTGGGGCGAGCGACGCGATCCGTGCCGGGCGCGGCCGGTGCCCTTCTGGCGCCACGGCTTCGCGCCACCGCCACGGACCATGCCGCGGGTCTTGGTGGCGTGCGTGCCCTGGCGTGCCGCGGCGAGCTGTGCCACGACCACCTGGTGCATCAGCGGGATGTTGGGCTCGACGCCGAACAACTCCGCGGGGAGATCGGCGCTGCCGACCTTGGCGCCCTTCGAGTCGACGACGTCGACGGTCAAGCTCTGGGTTGCTTCGCTCATGCCTTCTCACCCTTCTTGGCAGCAGTCCGCACGACCACGAGCCCGTGCTTCGGGCCGGGAATCGCGCCCTTGACCAGGATCAGGCCGCGCTCGGCATCCACCGCGTGCACGGTCAGGTTCTGCACCGTGACCCGGTCCACGCCCATGCGACCGGCCATCGCCATGCCCTTGAACACGCGACCGGGGGTTGCGCACCCGCCGATCGACCCAGGAGCGCGGTGCTTGCGATGCACACCATGGGAGGCGCGCAGGCCCGCGAAGCCGTGCCGCTTCATGACACCAGCGGTGCCCTTGCCGCGGCTGACGCCGGTCACATCGACGATGTTGCCTGCCTCGAACACGTCGGCGCCCAGTTCCTGCCCGAGCGTGTATTCGGAAGCGTCAGCGGTGCGCAGCTCGACGAGGTGCTTCCGGGGGGTGACCCCGGCCTTGTCGAAGTGGCCGGCCGAGGGCTTGGTGACCTTCTTGGCCTTGATCGCGCCGAAACCGAGCTGGACGGCGTTGTAGCCGTCGGTCTCCGGTGTCCGGACCTGGGTCACGACGCAGGGGCCGGCCTTGATCACGGTCACGGGCACGACGCGGTTGTTCTCGTCCCAGAGCTGGGTCATTCCGAGCTTGGTGCCCAGAATGCCCTTCACGGTCCGTTCGTTCTGATTGGTCTTCGTGGAACTCATCTGTGCCACCTCCCTCAGAGCTTGATCTCGATGTCCACACCCGCCGGCAGGTCGAGGCGCATGAGCGAATCAACCGTCTTCGGGGTGGGGTCAATGATGTCGATCAGCCGCTTGTGCGTACGCATCTCGAAGTGCTCGCGGCTGTCCTTGTATTTGTGAGGCGAACGGATCACACAGAACACGTTCTTTTCAGTCGGCAGAGGCACCGGGCCGGCGACCTTCGCACCCGTCCGCGTGACCGTGTCGACGATCTTGCGCGCGGAGGAGTCGATGACCTCATGGTCATAGGCCTTGAGCCTGATGCGGATCTTTTGTCCCGCCACAGTTCGTCCTTCTCTCGTCCCTGTTGGTCCGGCGCTGCCCCGATGAGTCCCGGCCGTGCCGGACCTCCGACCCACGCGGTCGGGCGTGTCGCGCCTTTTGAGCAAGCCCGAGCAGAATCAGATCCTGCAAAAGGGGAGGCCCGGCGCTGCCCGCCTGGCGTGGCGAGGTCTCAGGTTCGGCGACCAGGGAACGAACCGGCCATTGCCGATCTCACCCACAGCACGCCCCAGCGACCCCGTCGAGGCAACCCGTCAATCTTAGACACAACAAGGGGGGCCTGCCAAATTCCGTCCCCCGCGCTCGGGCGCGTCGGCAGACTGTTGCCACGTGCGGCACCACGATCCCACGGGCCCGGGGCGGGGAGCACCGCGTACCTGCAAGGATCGGACAACGAACTGGTCCACCTCGAGGGGGTTTCCATGAAAGTGCTCATCACCGGGGGCGCGGGATATATCGGCGCCACGATCGGCTCGGCATGCCTGGATGCCGGCCACGAGGTCGTGGTGCTGGACGATCTGTCGACGGGTCGCAGGGAATATGCCGAGGGCCGCGAGTTCGTGGAAGGCGACGTCGGTGACCCCGCACTCCTGGACAGCGTGCTCGGCCGGGGCGACATTGATGCGGTCGTGCACTGCGCGGCATCGATCATCGTGCCGGAGTCTGTCGAAGATCCGCTCGGTTACTACCGGAACAACGTGGCCAAGAGCATCGAGCTGGCGGACGCCCTCGTCCGCCACGGAGTGCGGCGCGTCGTCTTCTCATCCTCCGCATCGGTCTATGCCCCGGTGCAGACTGAGGGCACCAGTGCGGAGCAGTTCCTCGTGACGGAATCCTCACCGCTCGGCCCGCAGAGCCCCTATGCGCGCACAAAGGCGATGATGGAGTGGGTGCTGGCCGACGTCGCCGCCACTGGCGCACTGTCCGTGCTGCCGCTGCGCTATTTCAACCCCCTCGGCGCCGACCCGAAGCTGCGCACCGGCCAGCAGGTCGCGGATCAGACCCATGTGCTCGGCCGGATCATGAACGCCGATCTCAACGACGAGATTTTCACCATCACCGGCTGCGACTGGCCGACTCCGGACGGATCCGGCCTGCGGGACTACATCCACGTGTGGGACCTGGCGCTCGCGCATGTGGCCGCGCTGGAGAATATCGACGAGGTCTGCGCCGACGAACGCTACGTTCCGATCAATATCGGCACCGGCCAGCCGTCCACCGTCCGCGATCTCGTCCGCGCGTATGAGGAGACCACTGGCCGCATTGTCAACGTCCAGGAAGGGCCACCGCGCCCGGGCGATGTCGCGGGTGTCTATGCGTCGGCGGACAGCGCCGAGCGCCTGCTCGGCTGGCGCGCACAACACACGCTCGCCGAGGGGATCCGGGACGCGCTGGCCTGGCAGGAGCTGCGTCCGCAGCGTCTCGGCTACTGACCTGCAATCCCCCGGGCCGCACGCGTCAGCGCAGAAGGGGGTTGTAGCGCAGGCAGTTCGGCCGGCACTCGCACTCGATGGCGATGCGGGTGTCGGCCGCGATCCTGCCCTCCGTGCGGAGGCGGAAGAGCTCCGGCACGACCCGGTCCCGGAGCATCCACGGATCAATGGTGTTGAGATAGATCTTCGTGCCGCCCTCGAAGCCCGCCAGCGTCGAGACCCGCCATTTGAGCATCACCCGCCACGGCATCGGCATGTCCACGTCCATCGGCTTGTGGTGCCATTCCTCATTGCTCGGCACGTCGGCGCCGGTGGCGGCGTGACAGGCATGGATGAGGTTCGACATGGCCTCGAGTTCCTCCGCACTGTGCAACCACGGTTCGGGAGCGGCGGATTTCGAATAGATCTCCAGGGTGGGATAGCGGTGCCCGAACCCTGCGAACACGACCGCATGGTCATTCTCCGCGACGATCAGATTCTGATAGGCCGCATAATTCACCGCCGCCTCGTTGAACAGGTTGTGGTTGGCCCGGAGCCGGGACAGCTCCAGCTCGATCTGTACGCCACGCTCGTCGATCGCCACCAACTGCTTGTGCAGGTGATCGAAGGACGCGCCTGCCGGCTTCAACCAGTTCTGGAACACCGAGACATAGCGCGCATAGCGATTCGCCTCATACAGGGAGCGCATGGACTCGACGGTGAAGGCGATATAGGCGAGATGTTCCTCGGGCGTCAGGGTCCCGGAGGAGGCCAACTGGTGATCGTGGGTTGCGTCGTCCACGAAGTGGCGCCGGGCGACGATCACATCGTGCGTACCCCCGAAGAAGCCCGTCGCCCGCTCCAACTTGTCGGCGGTTGACATCTGTTCCCACTCGATCTCCGACATCCCGCCGGCGGTCAGCCGCTGCTTCACAACCGCGCAGACGTGCTCCAGACCCGCCTCCGTGGAGAGATAGGCCGCTTGACGCTGGCGGATGTCGTCCGGGATCTCATAGCCATAGTTCTGGTGCCAGTAGTCGAACGACAGGATCTCGAAGAGGTTCGGAATGCGGCGGAATTCCGCAGTCGTCGTGAAGAGTTCTTCGGCGGGGAGGCGACGGAGCGTACGCCACGACTCACCCTCACGCACCACCCGCGCCTTCTCCGGCGGAGTCTCGAGATAGCGCTCGGAGCAGAACGCGCAATAGACCGCATGCTGGCCGGGCGCCAGGGGACGGCGTTCCGGCCGCACGATCCCGAGCGGTCGGTTGCCGCGACCGGGGACGGTCCACACGTCGGAGCCGGTGAACGGGTTGATCTGTTTCACCGTGCCGTCGGACATGCGCGTCAGATAACTCGCCTCGGGTAGCTGTGTCGCCCACATTGCCCCATCCTCCCACCTGGGGACATGGCACTCCCCGAACCGGCCGCGGGATGCACCGGCTCGGACCACCGGCGAGGCATAGGGTGGTTGCGTGATCGCACCCACCTCGACATATCGCCTCCAGATAAGGCCTTCCCTCACGCTGCAGGATGCGGCCGACCTGACCGACTATCTGGTCGAGTTGGGGATCGACGCCGTCTATCTCTCCCCCGTCCTCACCGCCACGACGGATTCCGACCATGGCTACGACACGGTGGACCCCACCACCATCGACCCTGCCCGCGGTGGTGAGGACGGTTGGCGTGCTCTCGTCGAGGCCGCCCGCGACAAGGGCCTCAAGGTCGTGCTGGACATCGTGCCCAACCACCTCGGCATCTCGGCCCCCGCGGAGAATCCCGCCTGGTGGAGCGTCCTGGCCGAGGGCAGGGACTCCGCCTACTCCGCCTGGTTCGACATCGACTGGAATCGCGCCCCGGTCCTCGTCCCCGTGCTGGGTGACGACGGTCTCGACGCGGTGACGATCGAACCGGCAGCCGAGGGAGCGGGGCACGAACTGCGCTATCACGAGCATCGCTTCCCGGTGGCGGAGGGGACCTACTCCGACGGCGACTCCGTCGCCGAGGTCCACTCGCGGCAGCACTACCGCCTGGCGCACTGGAAGACCGCGAACACTGAGTTGAACTATCGACGCTTCTTCGCGGTGACAACCCTGGCGGGGGTACGCCAGGAGGATCCCGTGGTCCGCGACGCCACCCACGCCCGGATCCTGCAGATGGTCGCCGACGGTGATGTCGATGCCCTTCGGGTGGACCATCCGGACGGGCTGGTGGATCCGAAGGGCTATTTCGAGTGGCTGGCCGACATCGCCCCGGGCACGTGGCTCATTGCCGAGAAGATCCTGGAACATGGCGAAGCACTCCCCGCGGACTGGCCGATTCACGGCACCTCCGGCTATGACGCGATGACCGAGGTCAACCAGGTGTTCGTCGACCCCGCCGGCGAGGAGACCTTCACCCGGTTCCAGACCGAGATCGTGGGGGACGGGAAGAGCTTGGCCGAGCACATTGTGATCGGCAAGGTCATGGCCGGCACCGAACTGCTCCCGGCCGAGCTCGATCGGCTCGTGACGCTGGCCTCCGGTTTGCCCGCGGAGGAGGTCCGGGCAGCGCTCGTCTCGCTCACCGCACATTTCGAGGTTTATCGCTCCTATGTGCCGGAAGGCGTGGATTATCTGAAGGAGGCTGCGGAGGCCGCCCTGCGCGACCCCCGGGGCGCCTTCACCGCGGACACCATGAACGCGCTCGTGGAACTCCTCGCCGACCCGGAGCAGGAGCTCGCGCGGCGCTTCCAGCAGTACTCGGGCGCCGTCATGGCGAAGGGCGTGGAGGACACCGCCTATTACCGAGCCAACCGGTTCATCGCGCTCAACGAGGTCGGCGGCAACCCCGCGAATTTCGGTCTCCTGCTCAAGGACTTCCACGCCGCGATGGAGACCCGGCAGAAGCGGCTCCCCGAGTCGATGACGGCGCTCTCCACCCACGACACCAAGCGTGGGGAGGACGTCCGCGCGCGCCTGGCCGTGCTCGCCGAGCTGCGCGACCTCGCCACCCCGTGGCTCGAGACGTTCATCGACCGTTCCGGCATCCCGAACCGGTCCTTCGCGAACCTCCTCGGGCAGACCCTGCTCGGCGCAGGGCCGATCGAGCGGGAGCGGTTGCACGCGTACGCGGAGAAAGCCATGCGCGAAGCCGCCGACGGGACCACGTGGACCGCTCCGGACGAGGAGTTCGAAGGCCGCGTCCACGCGGCGGTCGACCTGGCGTGCGATGACGAATATCTCCGTGACGGTCTCGAGCGGCTCTGGACCCAGATCCAACAGCCGGGATGGTCCAATTCACTCGGGCAGAAGCTCGTGCAGCTGACCATGCCCGGCGTACCCGACGTCTATCAGGGCACCGAACTCTGGGAGGACTCCCTCGTCGACCCCGACAACCGGCGCCCGGTGGATTTCAACGCGCGCCGGCGGCTGCTCGACATGACCGAGCCGCCGTGGGTCGATGAGACCGGTGCCGCCAAGTTCTGGGTGGTCCGCCATGCGCTGCGGCTGCGGCGGGAGCGGCCCGAGTTGTTCCGTTCGTACGCCCCAGTGGTCGCCACTGGCACCGCCGGCCACCATCTCCTCGCGTTCGACCGCGGTGGCGCGATCACGGCGGTCACCCGATTCCCGTACACGCTGTCGACCGACCATGCCGGCTGGGGCGACACGGAACTGCCGCTCGATGGGGTCTGGCGGGATGTGCTGACCGGAACCACGCACGAGGGCCCCACCCGGCCGGCCGAGCTGTTCCGACATTTCCCGGTCGCTCTGCTTGTGCGGGACCAAAGTCCGGTCGCGCGCGGGGTGTGACGCAGGTACGCTGCGGGAATGGCCAAGAACGAGGACAAGGACACCGGCAAGGGCTCTGAGAAGAACGGCCAGAAGATCAAGCGGATGAACAAGCACCTCTATGAGGCGGAGCTGTTCCGCCTGCAGGGGGAACTGGTCAAGCTGCAGGAGTGGGTCAAGGCCACGGGTCAGCGCGTCGTCATCGTGTTCGAGGGACGCGACGCCGCGGGCAAGGGTGGCGCGATCAAGCGCGTCACGGAATATCTCAACCCGCGCATCGCCTCGATCGTGGCGCTTCCCACGCCGACCGAACGGCAGAAGACGCAGTGGTATTTCCAGCGCTACGTGGAGAACCTGCCGGCCGCCGGTGAAATCGTCCTGTTCGACCGGTCCTGGTACAACCGCGCCGGGGTCGAGCGCGTCATGGGCTATTGCACGGCCGAGGAATATCGGCGCTTCCTCCACCAGTGCCCGATCTTCGAACGACTGCTGGTCGAGGACGGGATCATCCTCCGCAAATATTGGTTCTCGGTGTCCGACGTCGAGCAGGAGAACCGCTTCCGTTCGCGACTGACGGACCCGATGCGGCGTTGGAAGCTCTCCCCGACCGACCTGGAGTCGTTGACGCGCTGGGAGGCCTATTCGCGTTCCAAGGACGAGATGATGGTCCACACCGACATCCCGGAAGCGCGCTGGAACGTGGTGGAATCGGAGGACAAGCGTCGGGCGCGGGTGAACATGATCTCCCACCTCCTGGAGTCGATCGACTGGGAAGTCATCGAGACGCCGGAGCTGGAACTGCCCGAGCGGCCCCCGTCGACGGGTTATCAGCGGATGGAGAAGGAACTCCAGCACGAGGTCCCCGACCACGCCGCGAAGGTCGAAGCCGGCGAGGCCGGCGTTGGCCTGGACGGCGTTGGGCCGGACCGGCTCACCGTGCACCGCAAGTCGGCGCGCGAGTCGCACTGATCCGGCCCCCGATGTCCCGGCCGCCGCACGCGCGGAGGCCGGGGCCCGCTGGACGTCAGGTGATCGACGCCTGATAGATCGAGTCGATGGACTCGGCCAGGACGTCGTCGAATTCCTTGTCGCTCTGCTGGGCGCTGAGCCCCTCGGTGAGGGCCCGGGAGAAGCTCGCGATGAGGCCCCTGTTCTCGGCGAGCAGCTTGTTGGACTCCTCCCGGCTGTAACCGCCGGACAGTGCCACGACACGCATGACCCGCGGGTGTGCGATCAGCGGTGCATAGAGGTTGGCCTGCGTCGGGATCGTCAGCTTCAACATGACCTGCTGCTCGGAGGGCACCTTGTCGAGGTGTGCCGCGATCTCCTCGAGGAGGATGTTCTCGATCTGGACCTTGTCGTCGGCGTTGATGCTGACCTCGGGCTCGATGATCGGGACGAGACCCTTCGCAAGGATGGCCGCGCCGACCTCGAACTGCTGATCGACGTTGGCCTTGATGCCGGACGCCGAGGCGGCGGAGATCACGGAACGCATCTTGGTGCCGAAGATGCCCTTCTCGACTGCTCGATCGAGAAGCTCGTCGAGCTGCGGCATCGGCTTCATCAGCTGCATGCCGTCGGTCTCGTCGGCGAGGCCCTTGTCGACCTTGAGGATCGGGACGACGTTCTTCTTCTCCCACAGATATTTCGCCGTGTCGAGGTCCTCGATCGAGCGATCCATGGTCTGCTCGAAGAGAATCGCGGCGAGCACCTTCTCCCCGGTGAAGGACGGGCTCGTGATGATCCGCGTCCGCATCTGGTGGATGAGATCGAACATCTCCTCCTCACCGGAATATTCGCTCTCCTCGACCCCGTAGAGACGGAGCGCCTTGGGCGTGCTGCCCCCGCTCTGGTCCAGGGCGGCGATAAAGCCCTTGTCGTTGGTCATCCGCTGCGCTTGTTCTTTGTTCATGCCAGCCTCCTCGGTTGAAGTGAACGTTCCCTTCCGAGGCTAGCCAACCCGGCTGACAGCTACAGCGGATTCCCTGGACTCCTCTCCACCATCCGGCCGGAAGCCTCACACAAGACCCTCGACGGCCGCCACGGATCGCGCATCGCGTCCGAGCACGGTCAGCACGAAATCCTCGTCGCCCCAGGTCGCCAGGACGGGCAGTCCGGTGTCCCGCAGGACACGGTCCGCCTCGTCACCGGTGAGCACATGCGGATCCGCCGGTCGCCGCCAGTGAACCCCAACAACGTGCCCATCCTCCGCGAGGTGCTGCAGAAGGAGATCGCAGAAGGCGCGCGCCTGGGCAACCGTCAGGTAGTAGAGCAGCTCGCTCACCACCACCAGATCGAAATCCGTGCCCGGCCAAGGAGCCCGGGCATCCCACTCGTGCACGGTCACGCCCGGCAGGTCCGCAAGCCGCCGACGGGCTCGCTCCACCGCCGTCGGCACCAGGTCACACGCGAGCACGTGGTCGGCACGTTCTGCGAGCCGTTCCGTCAGTGCACCGATGGAGCAGCCCGGCTCGAACACCCGGCGGTAGCGCCGGCGGGGCAGCGCAGCAAGGGTGAGGGCGTACTTCCGCTGCTCATACCACCGCTCATCGAAACCCCAGGGATCCGGGGACTGCGCGTACTGATCCCACAACCATTCCTCACCCACGGAACAACAGCTCCCGGGGCGAGACGAGACGCTCGAACGCGAAGGGCGGCACGACCGGCGCATCGGCCGGGTCCTCGGAGCGCGCCTCGAGTTGGGACCGGAAGGCCTGCGCAGCACGCCGCTTGTGGTGGCGCTGGGTAGGGGTGAGGCGGTGGAGGTACGCGGAGTCCCACCCCACCCCGTTGTCGGTCGGGTGCGCCCAGTGCCACATCCAGACGGGGTACTCCCACAGCTCTGCATCGGCAGCCTCCGCGCAGACGCGCGCCGCTGCCCGCCCGGCTGCCTCGTGGTCCGGGTGCCTGTCGTGTCGCCACGGGGCGAGCCATCGATCCCCCGGCCGGGCCAGTGGACGCAAGCGCTCGACGATCTCGTCCTCGTGCTCGAACAGCCGGCCGTCCGGCAGCTCACAGCGCAGCGGCAGGGAGAGCCCGAGCCGCACGTACGCGGTCCGCGCCTCCGCCACCCGCACCCGACCCAGCTCCCCCGGCGTGATGGACGGGGAACCCGGATAGGCGGCCGTCCCGTCGGTCAGCTGCACACTCACCACCTCGGTCCCTCCCGCGGCCAGGCGAGCCAGCAGGGCGCCCACGCCGAGCACATCGTCGTCGGGGTGGGCAGCGATGACGACCACGCGACTCCAGTGGTCGCACTGCAGCTCCGGCAGCTCCGGGCGCCAGGCCCGCCAGATGGAGGCGGGAGTGCCGCGGTCGCCCTCCCCCACGACGAATGCGCGCGACGTGGCATCACTCATGGGTCCTGACCCAGCACGAGCGCGCCGAGAGCTGCGAGGTCGCGGTCACCATGACTCTGGCGGATATAGACGGACAGGTCGGCCACCACCGCCGCGTGCGCCGCGTCCTGACAGAGCGGTCCGGCGCCCAGAGCCCTGCCGACATCGTCGATGACAGCGGCCGCGGTGCGTTCGATCAACGCCCGAACCCGCAGTGCTCTGATGCGGGCGGTGTGCGGATCATCGGGATCGGCGTCCAGCTCGCCCGCGGCTGCCATCAGGGCCCAGCGGGCCGCCGTGAGGGCCGCATCGACCCGGCCGGCATGGGCGCGTGTCAGTGGATCATCACGGCGGATGCTGAGAAGACGATCCGCGACCGCGTACGCCCCACCGAGCCAGCACGCCGCCACGCCCGCTCCGCCGTGCCAGAACCCCGGCCGGTCGAGATATCCCGACCCCGGTGCCACGTGGTGTGCCGGCACCTCATCGAAGTGGACGGACCAGGTCCGGCTGTCCGCCATGCCCGCGTTCGCCCATCGCCGCTCGATGCGCACACCGTGGTGAGCGAGGTCGACCGCGACCAGATGGCGTTCGTCCGGGTCATCGGCGTCGCGCACGGTGACGAGCGCGTGGGTGCACCAACCGGCCCCGGAGCACCATGGCTTGGTCCCGGTGAGGGTCCAGTGGGTGGCGTCCTTGCGTACGCCCAGCACGCGCGGGTGTGGTGGTTCCGCCGCCCACACACCCCACCACTGCCCCGGCTCCGGAGCCGCCTGACCGAGCTCGGCCAGGATTGCGGCCGCGTCCGCGTGCGCCTCAAGCAGGCGACCGACGACGAGATGGTCGTGGGACCAAGCCGTGAGGATACGCCACCTCTCCGCGGTGCGCCCCTTCCCCGGCACAGGCAGGTCGGTCGCCTCGGCGAGGCGTGCTCGGACCAAGCCTGCGACATCGGCGGCGTCGGGTGCCGTCTCCGGCCTCATGAGGTGAATTCCTCCTCCAGCCGCGTGAGGTGTCCGCCGAATCCCGCAGAAACGCGGTTGTCCCGCCGGGCGGAGGTGGCGACGGGCGTCGTCGCGGACCAGTCGACGGAGCGGCCACCCGCCAGGCAGCGGGCGATGAGATCCACGTCCTCGTGCTCGGGGAGCGCACGGAACCCGCCTATGGCGTGATAGGAGTCGGCGGACAGCGCCAGGTTCGCGCCGTGGATGTGGCGGTGGTCGGCGCCCTGGCGATAGGCGGCGTCGTGCCGGCTGATGACGTCGGCGTCCCGGTCGAGCCGGTCCGCCACGACAACGGTGCCCGCACGCACGTCATGGCCCGCTTCCGCCGACGCCTGGATGCCCTCGAACCAGGTGGGTGGGACGAGGGAATCAGCGTCGGTGGTGGCGTACCAAACACCGGATCCGGCGGGCGCATCCCGGAACCCGGCCCTCCTGGCTGCGCCGGCGCTGCGATGGCGCACCACAACCGCCCGCACCCACGATGGGATGCGGGCGGCGGTGGCGTCGGTGCAGTCATCGAGGACAACGGTGACCGCGACCGGGACGGAGACCCGGTCCATGGCGCGGCGGAGCGAGTCGAGGCAGGCACCGATCAGTTCTTCCTCGTTCCTTGCGGGGACGACGCCCCATACCGCACCGACGGTCGACTCCATCGCTCCGCCCCGCTCTGCGTGCTCGGTGTGCTCTGTGACCGGTCGGCTCAGGCGAACCGCTCCCACGCTCGGTGACCACCGAGGAGAGCGAGCAGGTCGTCGGCGAGTGCACCGATGTCCCCGACCAGCACACCCGGCGCCCCGAGCTCGACTCCCGCCGCCTCCGCCACGCTCTCCGAACCGGAGACGACCGCGATGGCCTTGGCGTGGCGATACATCTGGTCGAGCAGGGTCTCCACCCGGGGATCGATCGTCACCGCACCCTGCCAGGACCGGGCGTCGCGGGCCTTGCCGATATCCGGCCCGGGCGCACCCGAGCCGGCCACCACGATCCCGTCCAGTTCGATGGAGGCTGCGGTGGCGTACGACCTCTGCACCGGCACCTGTCCACCCAGCTGGCCACCCGTCGGGGCGATCAGCAGGGGAACCGTGCCTGCCTCGTCGAGCGCCGAGACGAGTCCCGCGATCGTGCCGGGATCCGTGTCGTCGTCGACGAGGACCCCGATCTGGCGCCCGTCGACCGGATAGGTCTTCCCGAGCTGCGTCAAGGCCGCCGACTGGGCCGGCTCCGCGGTGTCATTGTGCTCCAGCTTGGGCTCCGGCGCCGCCAGGCCAAGGCCCGCGGCCACCTCGGAGCACAACTCCGCGTCGATCTCGGCAAGATTCTGGAGCTGCCGCACGCGGATGGCCTCCTCGTAGCACTTGCCCAGCTCGAACGTGTAGGCACCGATGATGTGCTCCTGCTCCACCGGCGACATCGAGCGATAGAACAGCCGGGCCTGGCTGTAGTGGTCGTCGAACGTCGCGGGATGCTCCCGCACCATCCGGCCGGCCTCGACTGCCTGCGGCACATCGATGAATGCCTCGGCGTCGCCCGCCGTGAACGGGCAGCCCCCGTCCAGGGAGTTGGGGCGATAGGGCGCCACCCCGGCGTGGACGGCCTGTTGGTGATAGCCGTCGCGGAGCATGTCGTTGACCGGCGCGACCGGGCGGTTGATCGGGATCTGGCTGAAGTTCGGCCCGCCGAGGCGGATGAGCTGGGTGTCCAGATAGGAGAACAACCGGCCTTGCAGCAACGGGTCGTTGGTCACGTCGATGCCCGGGACGAGATGGCCGGGGTGGAAGGCGACCTGTTCCGTCTCCGCGAAATAGTTCGTCGGGTTCGCGTTCAACGTCATCGTGCCGATGATCTCGACCGGCGCGAGCTCCTCGGGGACGAACTTCGTCGGGTCGAGCAGGTCGATGCCCTCGAACATCTGGTCCTCGGTGTCGGGAAACACCTGGATCCCGAGATCCCACTCGGGCAGCGCGCCACCCTCGATCGCATCCGCGAGATCGCGGCGGTGGAAGTCGGGATCGAGACCGTTGATGAGCTGAGCTTCCTCCCAGACCACCGAGTGGATGCCGAGACGGGGCTTCCAGTGGAACTTCACCAACGAGGTCTCACCGGCATCGTTGATCAGGCGGAAGGTGTGGACGCCGAACCCCTCCATCATCCGGAACGACCGCGGAATGGCCCGGTCGGACATTGCCCACATGACCATGGCCTGCGCCTCGGTGTGGAGGGAGACGAAGTCCCAGAAGGTGTCATGCGCTGTCTGGGCCTGCGGGATCTCCCGATCCGGGTGGGGCTTCACCGCATGGACGAGATCGGGGAATTTGATCCCGTCCTGGATGAAGAAGATCGGGATGTTGTTGCCGACGAGGTCATAGTTGCCCTCGGTCGTATAGAACTTGGTGGCGAATCCCCGGACATCTCGCACGACGTCGGAGGAGCCGCGGGAGCCCGCGACTGTGGAGAAGCGGACATAGACCGGAGTTTTCACTCCGCTGGCGAGGAAGGCCGCCTTCGTCAGCTTGCTGGCCTTGCCGTTGGATTCGAAGGTTCCGTGAGCGGCGGCGCCGCGGGCATGGACCACGCGCTCGGGGATGCGCTCGTGGTCGAAGTGCATGATCTTCTCACGCAGGTGATGGTCCTGCAGCAGCACCGGTCCGCGCGGACCGGCCTTCAGGGAATGGTCGGTGTCCCTCAGGGGTGCGCCCTGTGCGGTGGTAAGGGTGGGGCCCTGTTGCTGCCGCTCTCCCGCCGTGGCGCCCGTGGCGCTGACAGCCGCCGGCTCGGACTGATCTGACTTCGGCGCGAGGGGTCCGCGGGGATCGGTGGGTTCTGCGACGCTGGGGGGCTCGCTGCCGGGTGCACCGGGAACGAGTCGTTCGGAATAGGGCTTGTCTGGCACGGCACTCTCCATTGAAATGGGGCAGCCGCATCGAGCGGCTAACCGATCGGACCTGTCCCAGCCTAGCCATAAGTCGATAAATGGATACCTACTTTGGGGTGGATCGATCCTGTTGTTCACTCCATCGACGTACCATCGAGGTACGTCCCGGCCGCAGCCGCGCCCCCCGAGCGGCGCGGCCGGGACGCTCACTGCGCCAGCAGATCGCGGACGCGTGGGATCACGCGGGTGCCATAGAGCTCGATCGCGCGCATCGACTGCGCATGGGGCATTGGTCCATTGCTGTATTTGAGATCGAATCGATCGAGATCGAGCGTCCGCACGGTGTCGGCGATCTTGTGCGCCACGGTGTCGGGTGAGCCGACATAGAGCGCGCCCCTGTCGATCTCGCGGTCGAACTCGCCGCGCCCAACCGGCGGCCAGCCGCGTTCGGCCCCGATACGGTCCCTGTTCGCCTTGAAGTGCGGGAAAAGTTCGTCCCGGGCCTGGTCATCCGTGGGCGCGATGTGTCCCGGAGAGTGGACGCCCACCGCCAGCCTCTCGCCGCCGATCTGAGCCAACGTCTGGCGATAGAGATCCACGAAGGGACGAAAGCGATCAGCAGGTCCGCCGATGATGGCCAGCATGAGCGGCAGGCGATAGGACGCCGCACGAACCACCGACTGGGGCGAGCCGCCCACCGCGATCCACGTCTTGAGCGAGCCACTCTCGGTTTTCGGATGCACGTCCGCGCTCTTCAGTGGCGCCCGCAGTCGCCCCTCCCAGGTCACAGGCTTCTCGTCGAGGAGGTGGGCGAAGAGGTCGAGCTTCTCGGCGAACAGCTCCTCGTAGTCCGCCAGATCGAACCCGAACAACGGGAAGGACTCGACGAACGAGCCACGTCCGAGGATGACCTCGGCCCGGCCGTTGGACAGTGCGTCGACAGTCGAGAAGCGCTCGAACACGCGGACGGGATCATCAGAACTCAGCACGGTGACCGCCGATCCGAGCCGGATCCGTTGCGTACGCGTCGCCATGCCGGCGAGCACGATCTCCGGAGCGGACACCGCGAAGTCGTCGCGATGGTGCTCTCCCACTCCGATGAAGTCGACGCCGGTCTCGTCGGCGAGGACCGCCTGCTCGATCAGATTGCGGATGACCTGAGCGGCTGATTCGCGCGTACCGTCCTCACGCACCGTCACGTCCCCGAATGTGTCCAGCCCCAGTTCGACCATGGCCTCTCCCCTTCTGTGTGTCCAATCATTCAAGCAACGCCCGGAGGCATGATCATCCGGGAACAAGAAAAGCCCCGGACCAATGGTCCGGGGCCTCTCGGCGATTAACGCAGGATCACTTGAGGATCGTTGATCCCCGCAGGATCACTTGAGGATCGTTGATCCGCAGGATCACTTGAGGATCTTCGTGACGCGGCCGGCGCCGACGGTCCGACCACCCTCGCGGATGGCGAACTTCAGCTCCTCCTCCATGGCGATCGGCTGGATCAGCGTCACGGTCATGTCGGTGTTGTCGCCGGGCATAACCATCTCTGTGCCCTCGGGCAGCTTGATGGTGCCGGTCACGTCCGTCGTGCGGAAGTAGAACTGCGGGCTGTAGTTGGAGAAGAACGGCTTGTGACGGCCACCCTCGTCCTTGTTGAGGATATAGACGCGAGCCTCGAACTCCGTGTGCGGAGTCGTGGAGCCCGGCTTGATGACGCACATGCCGCGCTCGACGTCTTCCTTCTTGGTGCCACGCAGCAGCAGACCGACGTTCTCGCCCGCCTGGCCCTCGTCGAGGATCTTGCGGAACATCTCAACACCGGTGATGGTGCTGGTCTGCTTCTCCGGACGGATGCCGATGATGTCGACGGTCTCGCCGGTCTTGACGATGCCACGCTCGATGCGGCCCGTGATCACGGTGCCGCGACCGGTGATGGTGAAGACGTCCTCCACCGGCATCAGGAACGGCTTGTCGATCTCGCGCTCGGGCTGCGGGATGTATTCATCCACAGCCTTCATGAGCTCGCGGATCGACTCGGCCCACTTCTCGTCGCCGTTCAGCGCCGGGAACGCGGCTACGCGTACGACGGGGCAGTCCTCGTCAAACTCCTGGGAGGCCAGCAGCTCGCGGACTTCCATCTCGACGAGCTCGATGAGCTCCTCGTCGTCCACCATGTCGCACTTGTTGAGCGCGACGACGATCGCCGGGACACCGACCTGGCGGGCGAGCAGCACGTGCTCACGGGTCTGCGGCATCGGGCCGTCGGTGGCGGCGACCACGAGGATCGCACCATCCATCTGGGCCGCGCCGGTGATCATGTTCTTCACATAGTCGGCGTGACCCGGGCAGTCGACGTGCGCATAGTGGCGCGCCTCGGTCTGATATTCGATGTGCGAGATCGAAATGGTGATGCCGCGCTGACGCTCTTCCGGAGCCTTGTCGATCATGTCGAACGGCGACGCCTGGTTGAGGTCAGGGTAAGTGTCGTGGAGCACCTTCGAGATCGCCGCGGTCAAAGTGGTCTTGCCGTGGTCGATGTGCCCGATGGTGCCGATGTTGCAGTGCGGCTTGGTCCGCTCGAACTTGGCCTTTGCCACGTGGGCTCCTTCGTGTGTAATGCCGGGCCGGTTGCGCGGCATCGTTCCTGATGGACGGTCTTGCTGGACTTGGCTGGGCCCAGTTGACCCAGCCAAGTGTGTTGCACAGTTGCCCGGTAGTCAAACCGTTTCAACCGCGCGCGTATGTCATTCCCCGCGTGCCTTCTGAATGATCTCGTCCGACACGGTCTTGGGGGTCTCGGCATAGGAGTCGAACTCCATGGCATAGGAGGCCTGACCCGAGGTCTTCGAGCGCAGGTCGCCCACATAGCCGAACATCTCCGACAGCGGCACCAGCGCCTCTACGACCTGGTTGCCGTGCTCTTCGCGCGTGCCCTGCATCTGGCCACGACGGGAGTTGATATCGCCGATCACGGTGCCCAGATATTGATCCGGGGTGGTCACCTCGACCCGCATCATCGGCTCAAGCAGCGCCGGGTCCGCCTTGCGGGCGGCCTCCCGGAACACCTGCAGGCCGGCAATCTTGAACGCGAGCTCCGAGGAGTCCACGTCGTGATAGGCACCATCGAGCAGCGTGACCTTGATGTCCTCCACCGGATAGCCGGCGAGCACACCCGTGGTCATGGCCTCCTGGACGCCCTGGTCCACGGCGGGGATGTATTCCCGCGGGATGCGGCCACCGGTAACGGCATTGACGAACTCATAGCCCGCACCCGCTTCCTGCGGCTCGAGCGCGATGATCACCTTGGCGTACTGGCCCGAACCACCCGACTGCTTCTTGTGGACGTATTCGACCTTCTCCACCGGGCGACGCAGGGTCTCGCGATAGGCGACCTGCGGCTTGCCGATGTTGGCCTCGACCTTGAACTCGCGCTTCATGCGGTCGATCAGCACCTCGAGGTGCAGCTCGCCCATGCCGGCGATGATCGTCTGACCCGTCTCCTCGTCGGTGTGGACCCGGAAGGTCGGATCCTCCTCGGCGAGGCGCTGGATCGCGGTGCCCAGCTTCTCCTGGTCGGACTTGGTCTTCGGCTCGATGGCCTGCTCGATGACGGGGGCCGGGAAGTCCATGGACTCCAGCACGACCGGAGCGGCCGGATCACACAGGGTCTCGCCGGTGGTGGTCTGCTTCAGCCCCATGACCGCAACGATCTGGCCTGCTCCGACCGAGGCGATCTCCTGACGCTTGTTGGCGTGCATCTGATAGATCTTGCCGATCCGCTCCCGCTTGCCGGTCGCGGAGTTGAGCACCTGGGTGCCGGCCTCCAGCACACCGGAATAGATGCGGACATAGGTCAGCTTGCCGAGGTGGGGGTCGGCAGCGATCTTGAAGGCCAGCCCGGCCATCGGCTCAGTCACATCGGCGTGCTTCTGGATCCGCTCCTCCGGGTTGCCCGGCTTGAATCCCTCAATGGCGGGGACGTCGACCGGGGCGGGGAGGTAGGCGATGACCGCGTCGAGCAGGGGCTGCACGCCCTTGTTCTTGAAGGAGGTGCCGCACAGGACGGCGGTGACCTTCGTCGAGATGACCGCGCGACGAATCGCATGCTGCAGGTCCTCGACGGTCAGCTCCTCTTCCATCAGGAACTTCTCCGCCAGCTCGTCATCGACGTCGGCCAGCTGCTCGATGAGCGTCTGCCGGGCCTCCTCGGCCTCCTGCGCCATGTCGGCCGGGATCTCCTCGACGTCATAGTCCTCGCCGATCGCGGTCTCGCCACGCCAGGTGAGCGCACGCATCTGCACGAGATCAACCACGCCCAGGAAGTCGGCCTCAGCGCCGATCGGCAGCTGCAGAACCAGCGGGGTCGCCTTCAGACGGTCGACGATGGTCTTCACAGCGTGGCGGAAGGACGCACCGGTCCGGTCGAGCTTGTTGATGTAGCAGATCCGCGGCACGTGATATTTGTCCGCCTGGCGCCACACCGTCATCGACTGGGGCTCAACACCGGCGACACCGTCGAAGACCGCAACGGCCCCGTCGAGCACGCGGAGCGAACGCTCCACCTCGACGGTGAAGTCGACGTGCCCGGGGGTGTCGATGATGTTGATCTGGTGGTCTTTCCAGTGACAGGTCGTGGCGGCGGAGGTAATCGTGATGCCGCGCTCCTGCTCCTGCTCCATCCAGTCCATCGTGGCGGTGCCATCGTGCGTGTCACCGATCTTGTAGTTGATGCCGGTGTAGTACAGGATGCGCTCGGTGGTGGTGGTCTTGCCCGCGTCGATGTGGGCCATGATGCCAATGTTGCGGACCTTGCCCAGATCGGTCTTGATGTCGATGGCCACGGATCGTCCTTGTCTGTTTCTCGGTTCGGATCTCAGTTGAGTTCCGCCACCCGTCCCCGGGCGGCCTGGCTGGGGACCCACTTGACGCGAGTCCCCGGACGGCGATCAGTCGGGGCGCGCGCGGTCTCGGCGTACCCCGACTGAATATCACCAGCGGTAGTGAGCGAAGGCTCGGTTGGCCTCGGCCATCTTGTGGGTGTCCTCCCGGCGCTTCACAGCGGCGCCGAGGCCGTTGGAGGCGTCGAGGATCTCGTTCATGAGGCGGTCGGCCATGGTCTTCTCGCGGCGCTGGCGTGCAAACGACACGAGCCAGCGAAGCGCGAGAGTGGTCTGGCGGCCCGGCTTCACCTCGACGGGGACCTGATAGGTCGCACCGCCGACGCGGCGGGACTTGACCTCAAGGCTGGGCTTGACGTTGTCAATCGCCCGCTTGAAGGTCTGCACGGGGTCGACGCCGGTCTTGGCCCGGGTGCCCTCGAGTGCGGTGTAAACGATGCTCTGCGCGACGGTCTTCTTGCCGTTGACGAGGATCTTGCTCACCAGCTGGGAAACCAGCGGGGAACCGTAGACCGGGTCGACCGGAATCGGGCGCTTCGGGGCGGGTCCCTTTCGAGGCATTACTTCTCCTTCTTCGCGCCGTAGTGGCTGCGAGCCTGCTTGCGACCCTTGACACCCTGGGTGTCGAGCGAGCCGCGAACGATCTTGTAACGCACGCCCGGAAGGTCCTTCACTCGGCCACCGCGCACCAGCACCATCGAGTGCTCCTGCAGGTTGTGACCCACGCCGGGGATGTAGGCGGTCACCTCAATGCCGGAGGACAGCTTCACACGAGCCACCTTGCGCAGCGCGGAGTTCGGCTTCTTGGGGGTCGTGGTGTACACACGCGTGCACACGCCGCGGCGCTGGGGGGAACCCTTGAGCGCGGGCGTCTTGTTCTTGCTGACCTTGTCGGTCCGGCCCTTGCGGACCAGCTGCTGGATTGTGGGCACCGGCTGGTATCTCTTTCCGTTGTTCGTTCTGTCGAGTCGTCGCGTGCCCTGAAGTCCAGGACATCGACGGGGAGTCGGGCACAGGTTACCGCGGCCGAACTGACTGCTCAGGCCGGCGATTCACTGCATGTGCTTGCCGCACCCGTATCCTCGATCAGGAACGCTGGGCACGCACGAGAGTCCGGGCAACCCGAACACAAGGATCAAGGTTATCCGCTGTGTGTCGCTGGGTCAAAAAAGGTCCATCTTCGAGGCTGTACGCCACGCCCAGCCCAGCGTCAGCGCGGCTACCAGGGCAGGCATCCCGGCCGCCACGAGCGCCAGCCAGGGCGCGCTGCCCACGAAGATCGGCACCCACAGGATCGGCGCGAGCGCCGAGCCGCTGAACTGGCAGGCGAGCATCACCGAGCTCGCACCCGCGCGGTTGGTGGGTGCGGAGGTCACCGCGAGGCTCTGGGTGGTCGATCGCCCGGCCGTGCCCGCGACCCCGCCGAGTGCGACCAGGGCCACCACGATCGCCACGCCGATGCCCCGCGACAGGCCGGCCGTCAGCGCGATCGCCGCACAGGAGAGTCCCAGCAGCAGATGAACGAGCGTCCCGACCCGCAGCACACCGAAGCGGTCCATCCAGCCGCCCGTCCGCCGGCCGGTGAGGAGCCCGGCCACTCCGAACACCGCGACCACGACCCCCGCGAGACCGGGGGTGAGCCCGAACTCCTCGCGGGCGTACAGGGCTGTCAGCACCAGGACTCCGCTCGTCGTGAGGTACGCGATCCCCGCAACGAAGGCGGCCAGGGCAAGGCGCCGATTCGCCAGCGCCCGCCACCTCGAGGGCGAGTCGACCGGGGTGGCGCGGCTGGAGTCGGGAGGCGGGAGGAAGAAGAGTACGCCGGCCACGAGCGCGCAGACCACGAACGCCCAGCGCCAGTGCACCGCAGCCGACAGGCCGCCGGCCAGCGGCGATGCGGCCATGCCGAAGGCCTGCAGGGACCCGAAGACGCCCAGGGAACGATTCAGCCGATGCGGTGGCACCGCGTCGGTGATCGCCCCGACGAGCACGGGCGTGGTGAAAGCGTTGGACGCGCCTTGGAGGATGCGCGCGATGAAGAAGAGCTGGAAGTTGGGGGCGAGGACCGCCCCGAGAGAGGCGAGGGCGTAGACGAGATAGGCCACCCGGACCGTCCGGCGGCGACCAATGCGCTCCGCAAGCGTCCCGGACACGAGCATCAGCGCGGCGAACGGGACGAGATAGGCCGTCAGCGTGCTGCTCGCGAGCTCAACGGTGACGTCAAGGTCCCGACCGAGTTCGGGCAGCATCGTCGTGACCAGGGACCCACCGAACGGACCCAGGAAGCCGCCGATGAACAGCGGCCAGGTCCGCTCCACTTTCCCGCCGACACCGGTCACAGCCGTGAGGCTAACCGATCCGGCAGGAGGGCGTCAGAATTCCTCGCCCGCCTCGATACGGCTGAACAGCGCGACCCGATCGGCGTGTCGTCCGCCCTCGAACTCCGCCCCGAGGAAGGCGTCCACGATCGCCTTCGCCATGTCGACACCGACGAACCGCTCCCCCACCGCGACGACGTTGGCGTCGTTGTGGCGGCGGGCCATGGCGGCTGAATAGGGTTCGGTGCAGACCACTGCGCGTACCCCGTCGATCTTGTTCGCCGCGATCGAGATGCCGATCCCGGAACCGCACACCACGACACCGAAATCCGCGTCGCCGGCGGCGACCACGCGGCCGGCGCGTGCACCCCAGATCGGATAGTCGGTGCGCTCTGCGCTGTTGGTGCCCACATCCACGATCTCGTGGCCGAGATCAGTGAGGTGCCGGGCCAATTCTTGCTTCAGGCCGAAGCCGGCGTGGTCGGCTCCCATCGCGATTCTCATGCTGCGCCTCTCGTGTTGGTCGTTAGGCTGGGGATGACCCTGCATAGATACACCAGCATGCATCGGAGGCGGTTCTGACGTGCCACCCCGGTCTCCCCTGCCGCCCCGACACGGGTTGGCGGCGGCGTGGCTGCGTACGCCCGACCGTGACCCCACCCAGACCCCGCCCTGGGCGACGATCCGCGACTTCCTCGTTGCCCGGCTGACCCCGATCGGCGCCGAAGGGGTGGATCGTCAATTCGCCGCCGCTGGGTTCGTCGATGAGGCTGGACAGCCCTGGCGCGGGGACGAGCCCTACCGCCCCAACACGTTCATCTGGTTCCACCGCGAGCTGCGTGAGGAGCCCGTCGTTCCCTCCACCGAGGACATCCTCTATCGGGACGATCGCATCGTCGTCGCGGACAAACCGCACTTCCTTTCGACGATCCCGCGCGGTCGGCACGTGGTGCAGTCGCTGGTGGTACGCCTGCGCAACCGCCTCGACCTGCCCGAGCTGGGGCCCGCGCACCGGCTGGATCGGCTGACCGCCGGAGTCGTCCTGCTGACCACGGAGAAGCGCTGGCGCGGGGCCTATCAGGGCTTGTTCGAGCGTCGCGAGGTGGCCAAGACCTACCGGGCCATCGCGCCCTTCGATCCCGGGCTGACCTTGCCGCGCCGGCTCCGTGGCCACATCGTCAAAAGGCGCGGATCACTCCAGGCGGAACTCATTGCGGGCGCCCCGGACAATGCCTCGACCACGCTGGAATTGGTCCGGGTCCTCGACAGCCCGGCCGGCCGCTGGGCCGACTATCGCCTGACGCCGGAGACCGGCCGGACCCACCAACTCCGGGTCCAGCTCAACGCCCTCGGCCTGCCCATCCTCGGCGACCCGCTCTATCCCGACGTGCTCGATGTGGACGTCGATGATTTCTCCACACCTCTGCGACTCCTCGCCGAGTCGCTGTCCTTCATCGACCCGATCGAGGGAACCGCCCGGCGCTTCGTGTCACACCGCGAGCTGGATGGGCCCCCAGCATCACCGCGACCCGAGGCGACAGACTGAAGGGCATGGCACTCGGCGTACGGCTCCTCTTCCACTCCCCCCGCATCCCCCAGAACACCGGGACGACGATCCGGCTGGCGGCAGCGGTCGGGTGCGAACTCCACCTGGCCGGGCCGTTGGGCTTCGAGCTCACCGACACCAAACTCAAGCGGGCCGGGCTCGACTATCACGATCTGGCGCAGGTCCGCGTGCATGAGGACTTGACGGCCGCGTACGCGGAGTTGCTGCCCGCACGGGTGTTCGCGTACACGACCCATGCGGACACGATGTTCACCTCCATCGCCTATCGGCCGGGCGACGTCCTGCTGTTCGGCCCAGAACCGACCGGGCTCGACCCCGACGTGTTGGCCGATCCCCGCGTGACCGGCCAGGTCAGGATTCCGATGCTGCCCGGTCGCCGGTCGCTCAACCTCGCCAATGCAGCCGCGATCGCCGCCTATGAAGCGTGGCGGCAGACCGATTTCACCTGAACGCCTGTCACCCGGGAGAATCTCTGCAGGAATGCCGAATGCCCCTGTCAGGAGAACCCGACAGGGGCATTCGACAAGTCCGTCAGAAAGCGGACGGTGCTGGATCAGCCGAGGACGTATTGTCCCGGGGCCGGCTCGATCGGCTGGTAGTCCTTCGAGCCCATGGCCGGCGGGGCGACCTTTTCCTTGGAGCTGTGATCAGCAAGCCACTTCTCCCACGGTCCCCACCAGGAGCCCTGCACACGCTCCTGCTTCGACGCCCACTCCTCCGGATCCCGGATGAGGTCGTGCGAGTTGCTGGTGGAGATGCGGTGCGAACGGCGCGGGTGGCCGACCGGGCTGACGATGCCGGCGTTGTGGCCACCGCTGGTCAGCGCGAACGTGATGTCCTGGGACCCGGTGAGCAGGTTGATCTTCCACACCGACTTCCACGGAGCGACGTGGTCGGTCTCGGTGCCCACGGTGAACAGGGGGATCTGGATGTCCTTGAGGGACACGGTCTGGTCGTTGACCTTGTAGCGGTCACGTGCCAGCTCATTGTCGAGGAACATGCTGCGCAGATATTCGGAGTGCATGCGATAGGGCATGCGGGTGGTGTCCGCGTTCCACGCCATCAGGTCGTTGAGCGTGGACTTGTTGCCGAGCATGTATTCCTCGACCATCTTGCCCCAGACGAGGTCGTTGGAACGCAGCGCCGAGAAGGTGCCGGCCATCTGCTCACCGGTGAGATAGCCCTTCTCCCACATCTGGCTCTCGAGGAACGCGACCTGGGCCTCGGTGATGAACAGGCCGAGCTCGCCCGGCTCGGTGAAGTCGGTCTGCGCCGCGAACAGGGTCTGCGAGGCGACCGGGTTGTCCTTCTGCTTGCCGAGATAGGCGTTGGCGATCGACAGGATCGTGCCGCCGAGGCAATAGCCGACGGTGTGGATCTTCTGCTTGGGAACGATCGACTGCACGACCTCGATGGCCTTGAGCACGCCGTCCTGCAGGTAGTTCTCCATGCCGAAGTCACGGTGGTCCTCGGTCGGGTTGATCCACGACACGGTGAAGACGGTGTGGCCCTGGTCGACCAAGTACTTGTACAGCGAGTTGGTCTGACGGAGATCAAGAATGTAGTACTTCATGATCCAGGCCGGGATGAAGAGCACGGGCTCCGCATAGACGTTCTCGGTGGCCGGCTTGTATTGCAGAACCTCCATCACATCGTTGCGATAGACCACCTCGCCCTCGGTGATGGCGAGATCCTTGCCGACCGCGAGACCCTCGGGGCTCGGGTTGGCCTGGCGCAGCGCCGACTGCTGCCAGTCGGTGACCAGGTTCCACATGCCCTCGACGAGGTTCTTGCCCTTCTGCTCCTTGGTGGTGGAGAGAACGTCGGGGTTGGTGATCGGCGAGTTGCTCGGCGAGGTCGCGTCGACCATCTGCATGATGGCGAAGTTGATGAGCCGCTGCTGCGGCGCCTCGAGACCCAGAACCTCGCTCGTCGCGGATTCCCACCACTGACGGCTCAGCAGGAACTGCTGCGACATGACGTTGAACGGGAACTTCTGCCAGGCCTCGGAGCCGAAGCGGCGCTCCGAACGGGTCGGCTTGACCAACGGCTCGGGACTCTTCCCCATGGCGGCCTCAAGCGTGTATTTCGCGAGCTTGCCCCAGTTGCGCATGCCCTGCTCGAGGAGCAGGCCGCGCTTGCCGGGAGCCATCCAGAGATGGATCAGCCAGTCCAGATAGGCGAGCGGAATCGCGGCCGGCGACATTCCACCGGTGAGCTTTGCGAGGCTGACGTGCATGGTGCGGTCGAGCTGTTCTGCCTGCTCCTCCGACAGGAGCCGCTTGGCGGTCACATCATCCAGGCCGGAATCCGGGGCGGGAGTTGACTTTTCGGTCACGTGTCGAATGCTCCTTCAGATCAGGGCGACCGATATCGGAAAGTCTCCGACCATCGGCGCGGCTCATCTACGATACTAGTGTTTTTCTTCATTTCTCGTCTTTGAATCGTGCAGCCGGACTCTGTATCGCTTTCTGACACATGCGTGGCAAGATGATGGATTCATCATCTCCACCTCATTCCGGCGTCATCGCGGCTGCTTAGCCTGTCGGCGAGCCCCATCAGGCAGGAGACAACAGTCGATGACCCAGTCCACACGCAGGATGTCCGCGGTGATCGCCGCGATTGCGCTGCCGGTTGCCGGGGTGCTCGGCTCCCTCGTCTTCCTCAGCTCCCCCGGGGCTCCCCAGCTCGATCACCAGCAGCCCGTGACGATCACCGTCCCCGAGCCCAAGCCCGATGATGTCGGCGCGACGCAGGCAGACCCCGGGGACGAGGCGCCTCCGCGGGGAGAGGTGTCACCCTTGAACGCCGTGGAGTTCGAGCCGGAACCACGCCCTCAGCCACAACCGCCCAATCCGCCACCGCAACGAGTGCAGCCCCAGCAGCGGCCGATCCAACGTCCAGCGCCCCGCCCACCGGCCAGTGACGACGATGATGACGACGATTACGACGACGACGATGATGACGACGATTACGACGACGACGCTTACGACGACGACGACGATGACGACGACTGACCGGGACGCCGGCTCGAGCCCCCGCAGGGGCCCGCGGAGCCTGACTTGAGACGGCTGACACAGTCGATTCGTCGCTCGGTGCGCTGGCGGATCGTCGGGTGGATGCTGCTGACGATGGCAGTGAGCTTCGCCGTCGTGGTGATCGCGGTGCGCGGTGTGCTGCTCAACAATGTCGCCAACCGCGCCAACCATGACGTCAACCAGGAGGTCAACGAGTTCTATTCGTTCGCTGCCGAAGCGGTGGATCCGGCCACCGGTCAGCCTTTCACCGTGACCGCGCGGCTGTTCGAGACCCACCTGTCCCGGCAGCGGGCCGGCGACCACGAATTGCTCGTCGGCCAACTGCCGTCCTATGGGGCCATCTATGAGCAACGGGGTGCGCATGTTCCTCCCACGGAGATCTACGACCCGCTCGCCGACGCGCAGTTCATGGCTGACGTGGACGCGCTGCCCAGCGGCGTCCATCAGAGCCCCGTCGGCCAGATCCGATGGGGCAAGGCCCATGTCGAGGTCAACGGGCGCGTGGACGGCACGCTGATCGTGCTGCACTTCACGGGCACCGAGGTGGAGGGGGTCAACGACACGATCCGGGTGCTCGTGCTGGTCGCCATCGGCGCGCTGTTCGTGAGCGTCCTGGTTGCGTTCCTCGCCGCCGGTCAGATTCTGCGTCCGCTGCGGCTGCTGCAGCAGACGGCGCAAGAGGTCTCCCACCGCTATCTGACGACCCGCATCCCCGTGCACGGCAGCGACGAAGTGTCGCAGCTTGCACGGACCTTCAACTCCATGCTCGACCGGCTGGAGGGAGCCTTCAGCGCCCAACAGCACTTCGTTGACGATGCCGGCCACGAGCTGCGTACGCCGATCACCGCCATCCGCGGTCACCTGGAGCTGCTCCACACCAAAACGCCCGCCGAACAAACGCAGACGATCGCTCTCCTCACCAGCGAACTCGACCGCATGAGCCGCATCGTGAACGACCTGCTGGCCCTGGCCAAGGCAGACCAACCCGATTTCATCCAACCGACCGAAACCGATATCGGTGAGCTCACCCTGGATCTCGACGTTCTCGCCCAGGCCCTCGCCGACCGTCGGTGGGTGCTGACCCGCATCGCCGATGGCCCAGCCATTGTCGACGAGCAGCGCATCACGCAGGCGGTCCTGCAACTGCTCCAGAACGCGGTCCAACACACCGAGACCGGTGACGAGATCAGGCTGTCCAGCGACTTCATCGACATCGGCGGCGTGCCCTATGTGCAGTTCACCGTCACCGACACCGGCCCGGGGGTTCCGGAAGAAGATCGGGAGCGCATCTTCGGTCGCTTCGCCCGCGGCAGTGCCCAGGGCACTGCCCAGTCGGGTGCCGGCCTGGGGCTGGCCATCGTCGCGGCCATCGCGCGCGGGCATGGCGGGATGGTGACCGTGGGGGGCACTCTCGGCAACGGCGCAATTTTCAGCATCACCGTCCCGGTTGGAGACGCCACCCGCCCACCTGCAGAGGATTCCGACACAGAGGCTTCCACCCCGCCCGGCGTTCCTGAGAGAATTTCATCATGAGTCATATCCTGATCGCGGAGGATCACGCCCCGATCTCGTCCTTCGTGGAGAGCGGCCTGCAGGCGGCCGGCTACGGCACCACCGTCGTCACGGACGGAGCCACCGCGCTGCTGATGGCCAGGACCGGCGCGTTCGATCTCGTGATCCTGGACATCGGGCTCCCGGTCAAGGATGGATTCGAAGTCCTGAAGGAGCTGCGCGAGAGCGGGGCGAGCGTACCCGTCATCATCCTCACCGCCCGCGACTCAGTGATCGACACGGTCGCCGGTCTGGAGGGCGGGGCAAGTGACTACGTCACCAAGCCCTTCCAGTTCGCGGAGTTGCTCGCCCGCGTACGCCTGCGACTGCGGGAGCACTCGCCACTGCCGGCTGCCCCCGCGCATGTGCTCGAGGGGGCAGGGCTCGTGCTCGATCTGCGCAGCCGCCGGGTCACCGTCGACGATCAGCAGATCGACCTGACCGCACGCGAATTCTCGCTCCTCGAGGTGTTCATGCTGCATCCGGAGCAGGTGCTGTCCCGGGAACAGCTCCTCGGTCACGTCTGGGGCGTCGATTTCGATCCCGGTTCGAATGTCGTCGAGGTGTGCGTACGCACGGTTCGCCGCAAGATCGGTCACGAACGCATCGAGACGGTGCGCGGGATGGGATATCGCCTGCGACCCCTCGCGGGCTAGTGCTCGTTGTCCGCGGCGGGCCGGTCATCACCGGGTTGCCCCTCGGGCTCCTGCGGAGCGCGGAGGTCGGCGATGAACGCGTACGCCAACCGGTTGAACTCCTGCGCGTTCTCCAGATGGAGCTGATGTCCGCCCGCAACCACCTCCAGCCGGCCGTTCGGGAGCTGTCCGGCCAGGAGCTCGGCAGCGGGTCGATTCGCCCGATCTCCGTCACCACAGAGGATCAACGTGGGCTGGTTGATCTCCCCCAATCGATCGGAGAAGTCGGTCTCGGCCATGGCCCGGAACACATCCTGCATGGCCGCCTTGTTCAGTCCCCGCGCGCTGAGTCGACGCCGCGAGGCCAACGTCAGGGCGGCCGACTGGACCTTCATCAGCCACCGTGGCGGGTTGACCTGCGGCGCGGCGAGCACCAGCCCGGCCACCCGAGGATCGTCCGCCGCCGTCTGGAGAGCCACCATCGCGCCCAGCGAGGTCCCGACGAGATAGGCCCGATCCGCGCCGTGCATCGTCAGCGCCGAACTCACCTCGCCCGCGGAGTCCCGCAGCGAGAACACGTTCTGGGATCCGGGCCGCAGGCCTCTGAGCCAGGGAGCCGCTGCGGGCAGATCACTCGGGAGATCCCGGACCTGGTCCTGCCAGGTCTGCGGGGTCTGGCCCAGTCCGTGCAGAAACACTGCGAGTTCGTTCGCCACGGCCCCTACCCTAACGAGCCGGGTCACACGGACCGCGGTGTTCCCCTGGCAGGTTGCCCTCGAACCGTCGGACGTCAGCCCAGGTGCAGCATGATCCCACCCTTGGGCCGCATGGACGTGACCCCCACCGCACGGATCCGTCCCGGTGCGAGACGGAATGGACCGTGGCTCAACAGGGTGGTCAACATCACGGCCAGTTCGGTGGTCGCCATCACGGAACCGAGACAACGATGCGCACCACCACCGAACGGCACGAACTCACCAGGACCGGGTTTTGCGCCCGCCATCCAGCGCTCCGGCCGGAACGACTCGGGGCTGTTGAACACCTCGGGCGACCGATGGGTGGCGTACGGCGAATAGATCAGCATCGTCCCCGGGGAAATCCGGTGCCCCTCGAAGGTGAGCTCCTTGGTGACATGGCGCGCACTGATCGATGCCGGCGGATAGAGCCGCAGCGCCTCGTTCACCACGGCCCCGACCCACCTCAGATCCGGCAGATGCGCGGCGGTGACCGGCCCGTGCCCCACCACGCCCCGCACTTCCTCGCGCGCGGCAGCGAGGGCACCCGGGTTCCCGGCCAGTCCATACAGGGCCCAGCCCATGGCCGCGGAGGTCGTCTCATAGCCTGCCGCGATCAAGGTGACCACCTGATCCCGCACTTCTTCCCGGGACAGGCCGGAACCCGAGCCGTCCCGACCATCGGCCAGGATCGCGAGCACTTGGGACTCCGGCCGGTCGTCGATGCGGGACGCGCGCAGGCGATCGATCTCCCCGAAGACGAACTCATCCAGGTGGGCCCGGGCTGCCATGGCCCGCCGCCAGCGCGGGGTACGCAGACGTGCGTGCAGGCCCAGCAGCTGGGGCAGCACGCCCGTCAGCTCGATGAGGGGCTGCAGCATCTCGCCAAGCTCGTCCGCACGCGTCGCCATCCTGTCGCCGAACAGGCAACGGAGCGTCGACCGTCGGATCGCGGCCCGGAAGAGCTCATAGCCATCGACCCACTCGCCGGGCGTCACTGCGGCCAACGCTTCGACGGCCGTCCTCGTCATCGTGTCCACATAACTCGCCACCTGCTTGCGATGAAGCCCCGGCCGCACGAGGGCCCGGCGCCTGGCGTGGTCGGGCGGGTCGGAGACAACCACCGAGGTTGGCCCGTCCACGGGAATGAGCGCCTTCATCGCCTCGAACTGACTGAAGGACTCGTCGTTCGCGAAGACGAACTCATTGGCGGCGGGGCCGACGAGATAGACATAGGGCTGACCGAGCCAGCCCCGCGTGAACGGACCGACCCGTTTCGACCGGGTCAGGATCCATTCCGCCAATGGGTAGCGGACCAGCGGCGCCAAGGTCATGGTTCAAGAATGCCAAGGGGCGCCCCCGAAGGGGCGCCCCAGGCGTACTGCACTCTCAAGGCGCAGGTTCGAACGTCACCCGATCAGCGGAACTCGCCCAGATCGAAATCGTCCAGCGGCACCGATGCGCCGGAGCCGGACCCGAAGTCGTAGTCGTACGGGTCATAGCTCAGCGAATAGGCGCTGGCCTTCGCCTCGGCGGTCGGCTCGACGCGGATGTTGCGATAGCGCTCCAGGCCGGTGCCGGCCGGGATGAGCTTGCCGAGGATCACGTTCTCCTTCAAACCGACCAGCGAGTCGGACTTGCCGTGGATCGCGGCGTCGGTGAGCACCTTGGTGGTCTCCTGGAAGGAGGCCGCCGACAGCCACGACTCGGTCGCGAGCGAGGCCTTCGTGATACCCATGAGCACCGGACGGCCCGACGCGGGCTGTCCGCCCTCGGCGACGACCTTGCGGTTCTCCGCCTCGTACGCCGACCGGTCCGCCCAGTCGCCCGGCAACAGCGAGGTGTCGCCGGACTCGATCACGGTGATCCGACGCAGCATCTGGCGGATGATGATCTCGATGTGCTTCTCGTGAATGGCGGCACCCTGGGTCTGATAGACCTTCTGGACCTCTTCCACGAGGTGCTCCTGCACCTTGCGCACACCGAGGATCCGCAACACGTCCTGCGGGTCGGGGGTGCCTGCGGTGAGCTGCTGGCCGACGGCGACGTGCTCACCGTCCTCGACCTCCAGCCGCGCGCGCCGACCGACCACGACCTCGATCTCCTCGTCGCCGGAATCCGGCACGAGCATGACCTTGCGCGAACGCTCGGACTCCTCGATGCGGATGCGGCCGGGGAACTCGGCGATGGGCGCCTTGCCCTTCGGCGTACGCGCCTCGAACAGCTCGACCACGCGGGGCAGACCCAGCGTGATGTCGTCGCCCGCGACGCCACCGGTGTGGAAGGTACGCATCGTGAGCTGCGTGCCCGGCTCACCGATCGACTGCGCCGCGACGATGCCGACCGCTTCGCCAACATCGACGAGCTTGCCGGACGCGAGCGAACGGCCATAGCACATGGCGCAGGTGCCGGTGACGGCCTCACAGGTGAGGACGCTGCGGACCTTGACGGTCGTGATGCCGGAGTTGACGAGCATCGCGATATTGACGTCGCCCAGGTCCACGCCCGCCGGGATGAGCAGTTCCCCGGTCTTCGGGTCGTTGACGTCGACCGCGAGAGTCCGGGCATAGACCGCCGTCTCGACGTTCTCCAGGGCGACGAGCTGACCGTTCTCCTCCGCGGCGATGACCTTGGTCAACCCACGCTCGGTGCCGCAGTCCTCCTCACGGATGATGACGTCCTGCGACACGTCCACGAGGCGACGGGTCAGATAGCCGGAGTCGGCCGTGCGCAGCGCGGTGTCGGCCTGGCCCTTTCGGCCACCGTGCGTCGAAATGAAGTACTCGACCACGGTGAGGCCTTCACGGAAGTTCGACTTGATCGGCCGCGGGATGATCTCGCCCTTCGGGTTGGCCACCAGGCCTCGCATCGCGGCGATCTGACGCATCTGCGTCATGTTCCCTCGGGCTCCGGAGTGGACCATCATGAAGATCGGGTTCGTGCGGGTGAAGTTCTTCTCCATCTCCGCCGTCAGCACCGCCGTCGCGTCGGTCCAGATCTCGATGAGCTCCTGACGACGCTCTTCCTCGGTGATGAGACCACGCTCGTACTGCTTGTCGATCTTCGACGACTTCGCCTCGAAGCCGGCCAGAATCTCCGGCTTGTTGGCCGGGGTCTGGATGTCGGAGACCGACACGGTGACACCGGACCGGGTCGCCCAGCGGAAGCCCAGCTCCTTGAGCAGGTCGAGACAGGTCGCGACCTCGACCTTCGGATAGCGCTCTGCGAGGTCGTTGATGATCACACCGAGGCGACGCTTGCCGACCTCCGCGTTGACATAGGGATAGTCCTCGGGCAGTGCTTCGTTGAAGATCGCGCGACCAAGGGTGGTCTCCAGCATGATCGTGCCGTTGGCACGGAGCTGGTGGCCCTCCGGGGGAACGATGCCGCGGAAGCGGATCTTGATCGGGGACCCGATCGAGAGTTCGCCACGGTCGTACGCCATCGTCGCCTCGGCTGCCGAGCCGAACACACGACCGGCACCCTCGCCGTCCCGCTCCTGCGTCAGGAAGTAGTGCCCGATGATCATGTCCTGCGTGGGCATGGTCACCGGCCGGCCGTCGGCCGGCTTGAGGATGTTGTTGGTCGACAGCATGAGGATCCGGGCCTCGGCCTGGGCCTCGGCGGACAGCGGCAGGTGCACCGCCATCTGGTCACCGTCGAAGTCCGCGTTGAAGGCGGTGCAGACGAGCGGGTGGATCTGGATGGCCTTGCCCTCGATCAGCTGCGGCTCGAACGCCTGGATGCCGAGGCGGTGCAGCGTCGGTGCGCGGTTGAGCAGCACCGGGTGCTCGGAGATGACTTCTTCCAGCACATCCCAGACCACCGGGCGCTGCCGTTCAACCATGCGCTTGGCGGACTTGATGTTCTGTGCGTGGTTGAGGTCGTCGAGCCGCTTCATCACGAACGGCTTGAAGAGCTCGAGCGCCATCGCCTTCGGCAGACCGCACTGGTGCAGCTTGAGCTGGGGGCCGACGACGATCACCGAACGACCGGAGTAGTCGACGCGCTTGCCGAGCAGGTTCTGGCGGAACCGGCCCTGCTTGCCCTTGAGCATGTCGGAGATCGACTTGAGCGGACGGTTGCCCGGGCCCGTGACCGGGCGACCACGACGGCCGTTGTCGAACAGCGAGTCAACGGCCTCCTGCAGCATCCGCTTCTCGTTGTTGACGATGATCTCCGGTGCGCCGAGATCCAGCAGCCGCTTGAGGCGGTTGTTGCGGTTGATCACGCGACGATAGAGATCGTTGAGGTCGGACGTCGCGAAACGGCCACCGTCGAGCTGCACCATCGGACGCAGATCCGGCGGAATCACCGGGACGCAGTCGAGCACCATGCCGGTCGGCGAGTTGTTGGTGTTGAGGAACGCCGAGACGACCTTGAGACGCTTGAGCGCTCGGGTCTTGCGCTGACCCTTCCCGGTCTGGATGGTGTTGCGGAGATTCTCCGCCTCGGCCTCGAGATCGAAGTCCTCGAGGCGCTTCTGGATCGCCGCGGCGCCCATCGAGCCCTCGAAGTATTTGCCGTAGCGCTGCTTCATCTCGCGATAGAGGATCTCGTCACCCTCGAGGTCCTGGACCTTGAGCGACTTGAAGCGATCCCACACCGCCGACATGCGGTCGAGCTCACGCGTCGCGCGGTCGCGGATCTGCTTGAGCTCCTTCTCGCCGGCATCCTTGGTGCGCTTCTTGAGGTCAGCCTTGGCGCCCTCGGCCTCAAGGGTCTCCATGTCTTCCTCGAGCTTCTTCATGCGCGCGTCGAGGTCGGCGTCACGGGTCGCCTCGCGGTGACGACGTTCGCCGTCCAGCTTGGCCTCCAGCGAGGACAGGTCGCGGTGACGCGCCTCCTCGTCGACGGAGGTGATCATGTACGCCGCGAAATAGATGACCTTCTCGAGGTCCTTCGGCGCGAGGTCGAGCAGGTAGCCCAGCCGGGAGGGGACGCCCTTGAAATACCAGATGTGCGTCACCGGAGCCGCGAGCTCGATGTGGCCCATGCGTTCGCGGCGCACACCGGAACGGGTCACCTCAACGCCGCAGCGCTCGCAGATGATGCCCTTGAAGCGCACGCGCTTGTATTTGCCGCAGTAGCACTCCCAGTCCCGGGTGGGACCGAAGATCTTCTCGCAGAAGAGGCCGTCCCGCTCCGGCTTGAGCGTGCGGTAGTTGATCGTCTCCGGCTTCTTGACCTCACCGTGCGACCACTCGCGGATCTCGTCGGCGGTGGCGAGACCGATGCGGAGTTCGTCATAGAAGTTCACGTCGAGCATAGGTGTGTTTTTCCCAATCCTTTTGCACTGATCGGTTGGCGCAGCGGCTGTCAGGCCTGCGTACGCCGGGGGAAGGTGCGCGCCCCGGTTTGGCGCCGGGGCACGCACCCTGCGTACTGACTAGACTTCCTCGACTCCGGCGAAGCCCTCGCCCGGACGCCGGGAGAGGTCGATGCCGAACTCGTCGGACGCGCGATAGCGGTCCTCTTCGGTTTCCTTCAGCTCGACAACCGTGCCGTCAGCAGAAAGCACCTCCACATTCAGACACAGCGACTTCATTTCCTTCACGAGCACCTTGAACGACTCGGGGATGCCCGGCTCGGGGATGTTCTCGCCCTTGACGATCGCCTCATAGACCTTCACGCGGCCGTGCACGTCGTCGGACTTGATGGTGAGGAGCTCCTGCAGTGCCCAGGCTGCGCCATAGGCCTCCAGTGCCCACACCTCCATCTCGCCGAATCGCTGGCCGCCGAACTGTGCCTTTCCGCCCAGCGGCTGCTGGGTGATCATCGAATAGGGACCGGTCGAACGCGCGTGGATCTTGTCGTCGACGAGGTGGTGGAGCTTCAGCATGTACATGTAGCCCACCCCGATCGGATCCGGATAGGGCTCACCGGAGCGACCGTCGAACAGCATCGCCTTGCCCGTGCCGTCAACCATCTGCTGACCGTCACGGTTGGGCAGCCCATTCCCCAGCAGTCCGGCGATCTCCTCGGACGTGGCACCGTCGAACACCGGGGTAGCAAGACGCTGGTCGCCGCCCACCAGACCGAGGCCGACCTCGGTGAGGCGCTCGGCCCACGGCTCGTCAACCTCGGTGACGTCCCACCCCGTCTTGGCGATCCAGCCGAGGTGAAGCTCCATGACCTGACCCACGTTCATGCGGGAAGGCACGCCCAGTGGGTTGAGCACGATGTCGACCGGGGTCCCGTCCGGCAGGAACGGCATGTCCTCGATCGGGAGGATCTTGGCGATGACGCCCTTGTTGCCGTGGCGGCCGGCGAGCTTGTCGCCATCGGAGATCTTGCGCTTCCGGGCCACATAGACCCGGACCAGCTGGTTGACGCCGGGAGCGAGCTCGTCGCCCTCCTCGCGGTCGAAGACCCGGACGCCGATGACGGTGCCGGACTCGCCGTGCGGGACCTTCATCGAGGTGTCGCGGACCTCGCGGGCCTTCTCGCCGAAGATCGCGCGCAGCAGGCGCTCCTCCGGGGTGAGCTCGGTCTCGCCCTTCGGGGTGACCTTGCCGACCAGGATGTCGCCCGCGCCGACCTCGGCGCCGATGCGGATGATGCCGCGCTCGTCGAGGTTGGCCAGCATCTCCTCGGAGACGTTCGGGATGTCCCGCGTGATCTCCTCGGCACCGAGCTTGGTGTCTCGGGCATCGACCTCGTGTTCCTCGATGTGGATCGAGGTGAGCACGTCTTCCTGCACCAGACGCTGGGACAGGATGATCGCGTCCTCGTAGTTGTGACCCTCCCACGGCATGAACGCCACGAGCAGGTTGGCGCCGAGCGCGATCTCTGCACCATCGGTGCAGGGACCGTCAGCGAGCGGGGTGTCGATCTCGACGCGCTGCCCCGCCTCCACCAGCGGACGCTGGTTGATGCAGGTGCCCTGGTTGGAGCGACGGAACTTCTGCAGGCGATAGGCCTGATAGGTCCCGTCGTCCGCCGCGATCTCGATGAGATCGGACGACACGGACGTGACCACACCACCGACCGAGCTGACCGTCACGTCGCCCGCGTCCACGGCACCGCGGAATTCCATGCCGGTGCCGACGAACGGGGCCTCGCTGCGGAGCAGCGGCACCGCCTGGCGCTGCATGTTCGAACCCATGAGCGCGCGGGAGGCGTCATCGTGCTCGAGGAACGGGATCAGGGCCGTTGCGACCGACACCATCTGGCGCGGCGAGACGTCCATGTATTCGACTTCCTCCGGCGGGATCGTGTCGACCTCACCGTGACGCTTGCGCACCAGGACCCGCTCCTCCGCGAACGAACCGTCGTCGTTCAGGATCGCGTTGGCCTGGGCAACGTCGTAGCGGTCCTCCTCGTCGGCCGTCAGATAGTCGATCTGATTGGTGACAACCCCATCGACGACCTTTCGATAGGGAGTCTCGACGAACCCGAACGCGTTCACACGTGCGAATGACGCGAGCGAACCGATCAGGCCGATGTTCGGGCCTTCCGGGGTCTCGATCGGGCACATGCGGCCGTAGTGCGAGTGGTGGACGTCCCGGACCTCCATGCCCGCGCGGTCACGGGACAGGCCGCCCGGGCCCAGCGCCGACAGGCGGCGCTTGTGGGTCAGGCCGGCGACCGGGTTGGTCTGGTCCATGAACTGCGACAGCTGCGACGTGCCGAAGAACTCCTTCAGCGCTGCGACGACAGGGCGGATGTTGATCAGGGTCTGCGGCGTGATCGCCTCGATGTCCTGGGTCGTCATCCGGTCGCGCACCACGCGCTCCATGCGGCCGAGACCGGTGCGGAGCTGGTTCTGGATGAGTTCGCCCACCGTCCGCAGACGGCGGTTGCCGAAGTGGTCGATGTCGTCCTCTTCGACGATGACGTCGGGGCCGCCATTGGCCGCGGGAAGCGTTTCCAGGCCCTCGTGCAGCGCAACCACGAAACGGATCGCGGCGACGATGTCTTCCTTGGTCAGCACCTGCTGGTCGAAGGGCTCGTCCAGACCGAGCTTCTTGTTGATCTTGTAGCGACCGACCTTGGCCAGGTCATAGCGCTTGGGGTTGAAGTAGTAGTTCTCCAACAGCGTCTGCGCGGCCTCGCGCGTCGGCGGCTCGCCCGGGCGCAGCTTGCGATAGATGTCCAGCAGCGCATCGTCGGTGCCGGTCGTCGTGTCCTTCTCCAGCGTGAGCCGGATGGACTCGAACTGGCCGAACTCCTCGAGGATCTGCTCGGTCGTCCAACCCAGCGCCTTGAGCAGTGCGGTGACGTGCTGCTTGCGCTTGCGATCGAGGCGTACGCCCACCAGATCGCGCTTGTCGACCTCGAACTCCAGCCACGCGCCCCGCGACGGAATGATCTTGCAGGTGAAGATGTCCTTGTCGGAGGTCTTGTCCGGCGTCTGCTCGAAGTAGACACCCGGCGAACGGACCAGCTGGGAAACAACCACGCGCTCGGTGCCGTTGATGACGAACGTGCCCTTGTCGGTCATGAGCGGGAAATCGCCCATGAAGACTGTCTGGGACTTGATCTCGCCGGTCTCGTTGTTCATGAACTCGGCGGTCACGAACAGCGGGGCCGCATAGGTGACATCGCGGTCCTTGCACTCGTCAACGGTGAACTTGGGGTCTTCGAAGCGATGGTCGCGGAACGACAGCGACATCGTCTGGGAGAAATCCTCGATGGGGGAAATTTCCTCGAAGATCTCCTCCAGGCCGGACTTCGTGTTGATGTCCGTCCGGCCCTCTGCCAGCGCGGTGTCGACCCGATCGCGCCAGAGTTGATTGCCCACCAGCCAGTCGAAGGAGTCCACCTGCAGATCCAGCAGGTCGGGCACCTCCATCGGCTCAGCGATCTTGGCGAAGGAGATTCGCCCGGTGGGGGAGATAACATTGGTGTTCTTCGAGGCAGTGCGCGAGGCGGCCAACAGCTTGGTCCTTCCGAGAAGGCGTTCAGTGCATGCTGAACGACCCTTGTCAAGATCTGGGCCTCAGACCGGGACAACGGGTCGAAAAACTACGCGGGGCAAAGCCCGACGATACACATGAAAGAAGGAACGCGCAAGCTCAAGAGAGCAGCCGGAAGCAACACGGTCAAGTTCCCCGAAGCGCCTCGCCCGCGAAGGGCGAAAGGCGTAGCGGTTGATCGCTTGTTCAGAGCATACCGATCAGAAGTGCGCTGGCAAGCACCCTTGCCGGAAGTTCCCGCACGACTCAGGCGCGGACACACCACACGATGGCGACGTCCCCCAAAACTAGGACATGCGGCCCGGCGTGCGTCTTGCTTAAGGTGCCGCCATGACACCCGCGCGGAGTGCCCGATCGAAGCATGCCCTGGTCTGCCTGCTGATGGGGCTGTCGCTGGCTCTGAGTTCTTGTGTGTACATGCCGATCGGCCCGAGTGGAAGCCGCGCTCCGGATGCTGTCGGCGATGGCAACCAGACCGCGGGGTCGGCCGGCACGCCGGAAGCCAGCCCTGCTCCCCCACCACCGGCGTCCTATGTCCTGATCATCGACGCCAGCGGCTCGATGAAGATCGCCGACATGGTGGGTGGCGGAGACCGGATGACCGCGGCTCGCGACGCGGCGAAGCGATTCGTGAGCGAACTGCCCGAAGGGTCGAAGGTCGCCCTCGTGACCTATGGCGACCAGACCCCTGAGGACGCGCCACGCGAGACGAGTTGCGAGGATGCGACGGTCAAGATCCCCCTCGGGACGGCTCGCGACGGGTTCGCACCGCTGCTGGACGGACTGCAGCCGAGCGGCTGGACGTCGATCTCCACGGCGTTGACGAAGGCCGCCGAACTGGCGCCCGCCGGTGAGCGCACCAGCGTCGTGCTGGTCTCCGACGGAGAGGATTCCTGCGCCCCACCCGACCCGTGCGACACCGCCGGGGACTTGGTGTCCAAGAACGCGGGCCTGTCGATTTCGACCATCGGCGTACGCGCCAACAACACCCAGCTCGCTTGCATCGCCGATCGCGGCAGGGGCATCTCGGTCACCGCCGACTCCGCGGCGCAGCTCGCGCGTCGGCTGCTGGCACTCAGCGATCCGGCGGCGGCAGCCGACCAGTTGTCCCCCAACGGGGTGCAGCGGATCCGGCCCGGGACGGCGTACGCGGCGATCAAGGAGCAGCACCCCGACTTTCCCGCGCTGCCGGAGTCGGTGGAGTCCGTCATCCGGGTGATCTGGCGGAACTGCGCCTGGGAGTTCGACAACCAAGCGATCCTGCGCGGAATCGTGCTGAACGAAGGATCCACGATCGACGGGATCAAGCTGCAGGACCCCGCGCAGATTCTGGATGGATTGGGTACGCCGGTCCAAGTGGACCCAGTGGAGGGCGGCGAACTGCGGTACTACGCGGCGGATGAGCGCCTGGGGCTCGCCTGGAAGGTCACGGTCATCGGCGGGAAGGTCACCACGATCGTCCTGTGCACCTGCCTGCCCGTCGCACCCTGTCCGCCGCCGAACGAGGAGATTCGACGCCTTCAGAATGATCCGCTCATGCAGATCCACGCCGGCCAGTGCACTCCGGACCGGAACTGGGCCGTGATCACGGCGTCATTCGAATCAATCCAGCGCGGCGGCTTCCTGGTCATGAAGCGTCAGGGAGCGGGCTGGGAGAAGGTCATCCGGCTCACTCACCAAGGCAACTGCTTCTCCATGCCCGCGGACGCCCCGCTCGAACAGCTCGCTCCCCTGGTCAGCGGCATGTGCGAGCCGGCGCTGGTTCGGCAGCAGTTCAAGGAGGCCACCCTCACCACTGCGGGATTCGGCCCCCTCAAGATCGGGATGCCAGTCCGCGAGATAGAGCTGATGGAGGTGGCGCAGGAGCACCCGTCCTGCAAGATTCTGGAGACAACGGCACTCATGCCGCATGAAGACCTCTGGCTCGAGGTGCATGAGGGGCGACTGTCTTCCATCTTCACCATCAACCCCGCCATCAGGACGCCATCGGGAGCGCACGTGGGCATGAGCCTTGCCGAACTGCAGAGGATCTATCCGGGGAAGCTCCAGGCTCGCACCATTCCAGCTGAGGGCGGCGCACGCCAGTCCTACGTGTACGTCTCCGGGCGACAAGAGATCGAGTTCTCCTTCGGGCACGACTATCGGCCGCTGACCCGCATGGACGGGATGGGCGTGTCCCGCGTTGGAGAGTCGTACGTGGGTGGCTGCTGAGGGAGGCCTCGACGGGGCACCACGACGAGGCCCAGGAAACTGCCTCCTTGCCCTAGATATTTCTCGGGCAGGGAGGCAGTTCCCTGGGCGGGGTGGCGTACGGAACCCGGGCGGGGTGCGCCCTACCAGTGCGCGGTGGCGTACGTGGCGTACGGAACGCGGACGAGGCTAGTAGCGGCGGAGGTCCAAGCGGCGCTGCCCCGTGGTGGCCGCGCGGTCGAACTCGTTGACGCCATAGACCAACGCGTGCAACGCGTCGGTCGAATCCGCCAGCGCCCGCACCATCAGCCACGACACCCCGTGCCGCGACCCGGTGGTCACGCCGGCTCGTTCCATCCCCAGTGCGCTGACGACCTCGCGCACCCCATCGACATAGGCCACCGCCGCAGTGTGCGTGCCCACGACAAGCACGCTGCCCATGTGCGACGCGCCCTCCATGTGGCCGATGCCGCTCATGCCCTCCCCGATCGCCGCAGGGACCACGCGGACATTGTCGGAGCAGACCAAGCCGCCGCCGGGCGACGAGGGCGCAGGACCATCGACGCGGACATCCAAGCGAAGCCGCATCGCGGTGTAGGTGAACGGCGTCCCCTCCGGATCCCACCCAGGCGTGACGATCTCGCCGATGAACGCCTGAGCATCCGGCGCCACGACCAACTCCGTCACCTGCCGATAGTCCGCGTCGCGGTAGGCAATGGTCTGCTCGGGCACATACTCGAACCGCGCCCCCGCGCCGACGCGGAAGACCGCCTCCTGCACCGCCGGCTCATGGGGCGTGCGATAGATACGGGTCGCTCCCTGCGACGCGAGCACCAGGCTCGCGCCCGGCAGGACCTCGACGTCCATGCGGCAGGCTTCGCCGAAGTACGCCCCGCCGGGGTTCACCACGATGTAGGTGACCTGGCCCGAATCGTCGAGATAGTGCGGCTTCATCAGCCGCAGTACGCCCACACTCTCGGTCCGCACGGGCTCGGTGCGCCCGCCCGAGAAGCCCACCGACAGGGACAAGGCCCCGGCCGGGCCGGCCGCGGGCTTCGCCGCCTGATAGCCCAACGACGAAGCACTCATGCCAGATCGCGCATGAGGACGTCGTGGTTGAACCACGCTTCGACGTCGTCGAGGCCCTCATCGGTCTTGAGGTTGGTGAACACGAAGGGATTCTCCCCGCGGACTCGCTCGGTATCCGACCGCATCACGTCGAGGTTCGCGCCGACATAGGGCGCCAGGTCGGTCTTGTTGATCACCAACAGATCGGACTTGATCATGCCGTGGCCCGCCTTGCGGGGGATCTTCTCTCCCTGCGCGACATCAATGACATAGATCGAGAAGTCCACGAGCTCCGGGCTGAACGTCGCCGACAGGTTGTCGCCGCCGGACTCGATGAACAGCACCTCCAAGTCGGGGTGGCGACGCCGCATCTCCTCGACGGCGGCGTCGTTCATCGACGTGTCCTCGCGCACCGCTGTGTGCGGGCAGCCACCGGTCTCGACACCGATGATCCGGTCCTCGGGCAGCACGGAGGTCGCGGCCAGAATCTTGGCATCCTCGATCGTGTAGATGTCGTTCGTGATCGCCGCCATCGACACCTCGTGCGACATGCGCCGGGTGATCCGCTCGATCAACTGCGTCTTCCCCGCGCCGACCGGGCCGCCGATCCCGATCCGGATAGGTCCGTCGTGGGTCATCGTCTCTCTCCTCATCACTCGATAGAACGCCCTCAGGGAGCGCGAAAAAGTCAGCTCATGAACATGCGGGCGCGCAGCTTCTCGTGCTGCATCTGGGCGATCTCCAACCCCGGAGCGACCGCGCCCAAGTCGGCCATCTCCAGTGTCCACACCACCTCGAGCGCCCGGTCGATCCACGCATGGGCCGCCGTGACCACCCGCTGGCCGTCGGATTGGCCGATCGGGATGCCGCGCACGGCGTTCTGCACGAGCGTGTGCGTCGTGGCCGTCAGATGCCCCAGGATCGCGTCGCCGCACGACACCTCGAACTGGCGCGCGATCCGAGCGAACTCCAGCGCCGGGTGCGCGAGCTCGACCTCCGGCGTACGCATGCCCAGCGCGTCGGAGCCGATCATCCGCAGCCGCTTCGCCATCGCGATGTCCGCCGCGCGAAGCTGCGCGGGCATGGTGACCGCGACCACGCGCTCGGCCAGGTCGACCTCGTCGTGGCCTTCATAGAACAGACGCATCGCCAGCGCATCGGTATAGGTGAGCTGGTTCCCGATATAGACCCGCAGCCAGTCCGAGAACGTGGCGGCATCGTGGATCTCGCCGCGGTCGAGATATTGCTCGAACCCGAACGAGTGGCTGAACCCACCAGTGGGCAGGGCGGAGTCGGACAGCTGCAGCAGCAGCGCGAGCGGTCTCGCTGTCGGCACTTTCAAGGGCAGGGCACTCAATGCGAGTGCTCACTGTGGCGGAACGGCACGGGCATGACGCGGTCCGCCCGGTCGTACGGGACGCCCACGGAATCCAGGTACGCCTGCACGGTGTGGTCGTACTGCACCACCATGACCTCGGCGGCGTACTCCGAAGAAGCGTCGAAGAACTGCGCCTGCAGGTGGCGATTGCCGAGGGTGTGCGCCACGATCGCCATCTCGTGGACCGACCGGGCGCGAATGACCAGGACGTCGGTGGCCTCGACGCGGACGACGATCGCATTCCCACCATCGAGGGACAGGATGTCGCCGTCGCGGAGGTCTGCCGCGCCGGTGGGCAGGCGGAGGCCGACCTCGTTGTTGTGATCGGTACGCAGCCGCTGGATCCGCTTGACCAGTTGCGCGCTGGGGATCGTGACGGTCTCCACATGCGTGCCCTCGGGCAGCGACTGATCGTGGATGTTGCCCTGGATCTGGGTGATGAGCATGGTTCCTTCTCGAACGCCGCGGAAGGAGGGCCGCCAGTGATGCGCGGCCCTCCTCCTGCTGGGGATTGTCAGAACAAGAAGTAGCGCTGTGCCAGCGCCAGCTTCTCAGCCGGCTCCGAGGCCAGCACCTCGCCGTCGATCGACACCTCGTAGGTCTGCGCGTCGACCTTGATGTCGGGCGTTGCGCCGTTGTGCTTGAGGTCGGCCTTGGTGAGGTCGCGGATGCCGTGGACGGCGTACGCCTTCTTGGTCAGGCCCAACTCCGCGGGCACGCCCGCGTCCATGGCCGCCTTCGAGATGAAGACCAGGCTGGACTCACCGCGAGCACGACCGTGGGCACCCCACTGGTTGCGCATCGTCCGCGGCTGCGGGGTGGGGATCGACGCGTTGGCGTCGCCCATGACCGCGTTGGCAATGATGCCGCCCTTGATGACCAAGTCGGGCTTGGCGCCGAAGAACTTCGGATCCCACAGCACCAGGTCGGCGAACTTGCCCACCTCGACCGAACCGACCTCGTCGCCGATGCCGTGCGCGATCGCGGGGTTGATCGTGTACTTGGCGATGTAGCGCTTGATGCGGTTGTTGTCGTTGTGCTCGGAGTCGCCCTCCAGCGGCCCCCGCTGCGCCTTCATCGAGTCGGCTACCTGCCAGGTGCGGGTAACGACCTCACCGATGCGGCCCATGGCCTGGGAGTCCGACGAGGTGATCGCGAAGACGCCCATGTCATGCAGGACGTCCTCGGCCGCGATGGTCTCCTTGCGGATGCGCGAGTCGGCGAACGCGACGTCCTCGGGGATGGACGGCTTGAGGTGGTGGCACACCATCAGCATGTCCATGTGCTCTTCGGCGGTGTTGACCGTGAAGGGCAGGGTCGGGTTCGTCGAGGCCGGGAGGATGTTGGGCAGGCCCGCGATCTTGATGATGTCGGGGGCGTGACCGCCACCGGCACCCTCGGTGTGGAAGGTGTGGATGACCCGGCCGCCGATCGAGGCGATGGTGTCGTCGACGAAGCCACCCTCGTTGAGGGTGTCGGTGTGAATGGCAACCTGCACATCATATTCGTCCGCGACCTGCAGCGAGGTGTCGATCGACGAGTGGGTCGAGCCCCAGTCCTCGTGGACCTTCAGGCCGCAGGCCCCGGCGGTGATCTGCTCGGCCAACGCCTCGGTGGCAGACCCGTGGCCCTTGCCGAGAATGCCGATGTTCATCGGGAAGTCATCGGTCGCCTGCAGCATCCGCTGGACCCACCACGGACCGGGGGTGATCGTGGTGGCCTTGGTGCCCTCGGCCGGGCCGGTGCCGCCGCCGATCATCGTGGTCAGGCCGGACGCCAGCGCCACCCCGATCTGGTCGGTGGAGATGTAGTGGATGTGGGTGTCGATGCCACCGGCGGTCAGGATCTTTCCCTCACCGGCGATGATCTCGGTCGCGACACCGATCGTGATGTCCACGCCTTCCTGGACGTCCGGGTTGCCGGCCTTGCCGATCGCCTGGATCCGGCCGTCGCGCAGGGCCACGTCCGCCTTGAAGATGCCCGAGTGATCGATGACCAGAGCGTTGGTGATGACAGTGTCGGGGATGTCGGCCGACCGCGGGACGCGGGAGTTCTGGCCCATGCCGTCCCGGATGACCTTGCCGCCGCCGAACACGGACTCATCGCCATAGACGGCGTGGTCGTGCTCGACCACAGCGAACAGATCGGTGTCACCGAGGCGTACGGCGTCGCCGGTGGTGGGGCCGTACAGCTCGACGTACTGACGGCGAGAGAGCTGCTGGCTCATGATGCGTTCTCCTTGCTCCCGGACGCGTCGAGCGAACCCTCGACCTTGTTGTTGAAGCCATACACGGCCCGGTTGCCCCCGAAGGCCACGAGGTTGACCGAGCGGGCATCGCCCGGCTCGAACCGGGCTGCGGTGCCGGCGGGAATGTCGAGTCGGAAGCCGACGGTGGCATCCCGGTCGAACTCCAGCGCCGAGTTGACCTCGGCGAAGTGGAAGTGGGAGCCGACCTGGATCGGCCGGTCACCAGTGTTCTTCACCTCGACCGAGATCGCTTCGCGGCCCTCGTTGATGACGATCGGCTCGTCATTGAGGATGACCTCGCCCGGACGCGCCGTGGGCGCCGCCCCGACTGCCCGGATGGGCTGGTGCACCGAGACGAGCTTGGTGCCGTCGGGGAAGGTCGCCTCGACCTGGATGACGTCGATCAGGTCGGCGATGCCGTCCATCACGTCGTCGGTGGTGAGGATGGTGGTGCCGAAGCCCATCAGCTCGGCCACGGAGCGGCCATCGCGGGCGCCTTCCATGATCTCGGACGTGATCAGAGCCACGGCCTCCGGCTGGTTGAGCTTGACGCCTCGTTCGCGGCGGCGGCGTGCCACGTCAGCTGCGACGACGATCAGCAGCTTCTCTTGTTCTCGCGGTGTGATCCGCACGTTTCCTCCTAGATCAATGAAGTTGGTTCTGTCGACGGAATGGCAGGGCTGTCAGGACTTCTCGACGCCGTGCTGTCCATCCTGCGTGACGATGACCGTGAGCGCAGCGGAGATGACGGTCTGCGCGATGGTGAAGGCCGTGTTCCAGCCCACTTGACCCGTGACGAAGTTGTGGGCGGCGGCTGCGATGCCGAGCAACGTGGCAGCCATGCCCAGCAAGGCGAACGCTGCTCGACTCTTCGTCCAGTGCCCCTCTCGAAGAAGCGCCTTCTCCTTCTGAACGAGGGCGCCTCCGGCATCTGCTCTCTTCTTCCCGGTGAGGGCTCCCGCGGCTGTCTGAATCAAACCGTTCTGCCAACTGACGCAGAGCAGAATCAGCGCCACGCCCACCCACTGCAGCCAGGACGGCCACTCAGCGAACAGCGGACCAGCGATGATGACCGACGTCACCGGGGAGAGCAGCAAGATGCCGGCGGACAGGGTCGGGTGCAGCCAGACAGAGCCATACTGAACCAGGGTCCAGGCAGCGGCCTGGCCGAGGACGATCAGCAGAATGAGGCTGACCCAGTTGCCCATGTTGACCGGGTCGCCGGCCATGGTGGCCTCGCGCAGGGTCGGGTTGTCGCCGAGCGCTGCCGGGAGGACCATTTCACCGGAAACAGGGTCCTTGGTGAGCACACCCTGGGTGACATTGAAGCCATTGCCGCCGGTGAACATCCAGATGACCGGAGCAACCGCTTGCGCCAGCATCGTGTACATCATCGGCTGGATGTAGAGGTCCTTGCGCGGGGCGCTGGTCGACGCCTTGCGCGAGAGATACAGATAGAGGGAGTAGCAGAGGCCGGAGGTCAGACCGAAGGCTGTGCCGATGACCGACGTCTTGATGCCACCGATCATCGCCGGGCCAGCCGCACCTTCAGCAGGCTCGAAGACGCCGCCGGTGAAGAGCACGCCGACGATCATGACCGGGAGGATGAAGACGAAGGACTTGGGCAACTTCACCTTGTCCACGACCGCTGCCAGGATTGGGACGATCACGACCTGCAGGTTGAGCAGAATCGCTGCCACACCAGAGCCGATCAGGAAGATCGAATAGTTCCAGGCCGTGAAGTCGATGCCCAGGAAGATGCCGGAGATCGCAGCCAGGATGATGCCCTGGCGATGCAGGCCTTGCTTCTTGCGGATCTCCTGGATGCCCAAGGGGAGCAGCAGGAGGAAGCCCAGGATGACACGCAAGAAGGCCTGGGTGGCCGGGTCCATGTTGGACGCCTTGACCCACAGCGGCGTACCCGAGAGGAAGAGGGTGCCGATAAGCAGCCAGAGGACGGCCTTGCCATGACCCACCTCCTTGACTGGGGCGGGGGTCCGGCCCACCGTCGCGTTGGCTAGTTGGCTCATGCTTGACTCCTCACTGGGGACGCTGGGTTCGTGATCGTTTCTCGAGCGGTTCGCTCAATTTCTTCAACCCCGATGACGGCTTTATCAGCCGTAGTCAACGGGGCATCCACGCTGGATCATAACGGGGCTCTGAGCGCGAAGTGAAGGAAACGCAGCAACTCGGCCGGAAAAGGGCGCGACCTACGCGAAACTGCGTAGACATTGAATTCTTGGAGATGCCTTTCAGACATGCGTGCAAGTCTGCGGCCCCGCCCGCACCCACTACGACCCCTAGTACGCAGGGGTTTCCGCCCCGGGCCGTCCCGCACGTCCGCACGTCTGGTCGACGCGCGAAATTTCCTCACCAACCCTCCGGGAGCGTCAGGCAATGCGTGGGAAATAACGCAGACACCGCCCCGACAAAGAGCTGAAAAACCGGACTCTTGCTTCATTCAGAAACTTTTCTGGAAATTCCACCCGCTGCGGGACGCCCTTTTCACACGGGCCAGGAAAATCAACCCGTCGGTGCGGAAACTTCCCTTTTAGGAATCGGGACGGTTTCCTGCCGGGGGCACCGTGCGCCTGCAGGATCCTCACCCACCCCGCCCAGGAAGCTGCATCCTTGCCCTGGATACTTCTCGGGCAACGTGGCAGTTTCCCGGGCCTCGTGCCAGATGATCCCCCGCAGCACCTCACGCCCCGAGCGTGACCACCCGATCGGCCCAGACGTCGAGGAGCTCGCGGTCATGACTGATGGCGAGTACGCCCAACCCGGCAGCCGCTCGACGCTTCAGCACCGCGACGACGGAGGCCGTGGTGAGGGCATCAAGCATCGTGGTGGCCTCGTCGCAGATCAGGTAGTGCGGCTCCGCCGCCAGCGCCCGCGCCAGCGCGGCCCGCTGGAGTTGGCCGTCGCTCACCTCCGCCGGCAAGCGTCCGAGCAAGCTCTCACCCAGCCCCGCCTCGCTCGCCGCCGCGGCCACAAGCGCACCCTGCTCCCGCCCCGGCACCCCGCGCAGCCGCAAGGGCTCGGCGATCAGGTCCCCCAACCGCACGCGGGGGCTGCACGAGCGCCGGGGCGACTGGAACAGCATCGCCACGGCCCCACTCATCCGGCCGCGCCGCGTGGAGACCGGGACGCCGTCACACATGACACTCCCCGCCGCCGGTCGCACCAGCCCGGCCAGGGCCCGCGCGAGGGTCGACTTTCCGGACCCGGACGGCCCGCACAGCCCGACCGTCTCCCCTGCCTCGACGCTGAACGACAACCCATCCAGCACGACCCGACCGTCATAACCGACGCGCAGCTCTGACGCCGTCAGGCTCACCCGACCATCCCCAGGTGCTCCTCGATCCCCACGGTGTCGAGCTGGAGGAGGCTCTCCGGATCACCGGCCGCGCGCAAACCGTTGCGCGGCAAGGCCTCGATGAGCGCCCGCGTGTACGCGTGCTCCGGCCTCCCCAGAACCCCGCCCGCCGGTCCCTGTTCGACGAGTCGTCCGGCGTACATCACCGACACCTCATCCGCCCAGCCACCATCCAGCAGGCTCACCACGTCGTGGGTGATCAGCAGCACCGCCACCCCCGCGTCAGCCTGCGCGCGCAACAACCCGAGCACCTCCTGCGACAACTCCGGATCCAGCGATGCCGTGGGTTCGTCGGCGATCAGGATCGACGGCTGCCCCGCCAGCGCCCCCGCGAGGCCGGCTCGCGCGGCCAGGCCGCCGGACAGTTCGTGCGGGTACGCCGCCAGCGCCCACGCCGGCAACCGCGCCGCCTCCGCCAGACCAGCGACGTCCATCTGCCCACCGAGCGCGCGGACGGATTCGTGGAGTTGCCGCCCGATCGTGCGGGTCGGCGTGAACGACGTCGCCGCCGACTGCGGGACGACCCCGACAATCCGGCCACGGAGCGTACGCCACACCCGATCGCGGGGCTGGGTCAGCGCGTGGGTCACGTCCTGCCCTGCCACCTCCACTGTCCCGCCGAGCACCATCGTGGCCGCCGGCAGCAGCCCGGTGAACGCCGACGCCAGCACCGACTTCCCGGCGCCGGACTCTCCCACGAGGGCGTGCACGCGCCCCGACTCCAGCGACAGGTCCACGTCCGTCGCCGGCTCCACCAACCGCGCGTGCCCCGCGACGGAGGTGGGAATCCGGAGGGTCAGACCCCTCATGCGTGCACTCATCTCGCCCCTCCTGTCCTGGTCGCCCGGCCCGTCATGCCACCCTCGCCAGAGATTGCGGGGCCACCCGACGCTGCAGTGCGCCCGCCAACCCCGACACCGCCAACGTCGTCACGACCAGCGCCAACGCGGGGAACGCCAGCGTCCACCAGCCGCCGATCAGCACCTCGCCGCGCGAGATCGCGAGCAGCGTGCCCAACGACGCGCGGTCCGGCGCCAAACCGAGCCCCAGGAACGACAGTGTCGACTCGTGCCAGATCGCGTGCGGGAGCAACAGCACCAAGGCCACCGACGCCTGCCCGGCAGCCGCTGGGATCAGATGCCGCGCGACCACGAACCAGCGTGAGGCGCCCGCGAGATAGGCCGCGTCCACGAACTCAATGCTGTGGGTGGTGAGCGCGACCGAGCGGACGATCCGCGCCACCTGCGGCCAGTGCGTCAGCGAGATCGACGCGATGATCGCGAGCAGATTGCCGGGGAAGAACGCCACGATCACGATGCCCAGCAACAGGTGCGGGAGGGCGTTGGTGGCGTCGGTGAAGCGCATGAGTACGCCGTCGGTCACCCCCCGCGCCGCCGCCGCGATCGTCCCGATCAGCACGCCCAGCACCGTCGAGACCACCGCACAGACCACCGCGATCAGCAGGCTCACCCGCAAACCCAGAGCCACCCGCACGAACAGGTCGCGACCGGCGTTGTCGGTGCCGAACCAGTGCAGCAGCGACGGCCCGCGTCGGGCGTCCCCGAGCGAGACCTCCTGCCACGTCACCGGCGCGATCATCGGCACAACGACGGCGTACGCCACCACGATCGCCAGCGCGATCCCCGCCGCCCGGATGACCCGATCAGGCATTGCGCTGCGCTCAGTCATCGGCCCGCACCCGAGGATCAATCACCAGATAGGCGATGTCAGCCAGCAACGACCCGACCAAGACCAGGGCCGTGCTCGTGACAGTCAGGAACGCGAGCAGGGGCAGATCGAGCGTCCGCGCCGACGTCACCAACGCGGCAGCCAACCCCGGCCATGCGAAGACCTCCTCGACGAGCACCGCGCCGACGATGAGCTCGGGCAGGCGCACGCCCACCAGCGTCACCAACGGGACCAACGCCGCCGGCAGCACATGCCCCCGGACCACCTGACCCCACGCGACCCCACGCGCCACTGCTCCGCGCACCGGATCGGACGCCAACGCCGCCGTTGCCTCAGCCCGCACGGTGAGCAGCAGCCACGGGGTCTGCGAGATGCCCAGCACGAACGCGGGCAGCACCAGATGGTGCGCGACGGTCGCCCACGTCGCATCCCCCACCACGGGTCGCGCGCCGCCCGCGGGGAACCAGCCGAGCACCAGCGCGCCGACGACCACCGTGGCGAGCGCCAGCACGAACGGGGGCACGGCCTGAGCGACGACAGCCAGTCCCGCGGCGACCCGATCGATCACCGAACCGGGGCGATAGGCGGCCATCAGGCCACCGGCCAACCCGAGCGCCACGGCGATGATCAGCCCGGATGCCGACAGCAGGAGGGTCCACGGCAGGCGCTCGGCGACGACGGCAGCGACCGGCATGGCGTACGACCGTGAATGCCCCAGGTCCCCGCTCAGCACGTCGCCCGCCCAAGCCGTCCACGCGCCCCACCAGCCCTGGTCGAGCTGAAGCGTGGCCGTGATCGTGGCCCGCTGCTCCATCGACGTGAACTGATAGCGATCGCCCAGATAGCCCACCAACGGATCGAACGGCGACGCCTGGGCGAGCGCGAACAACCCCATCGAGATCACGATCAGCAGCGGCACCGTCCACAGCACGCGACGCCCGATGAGGCCGCGGATCTCGCGGCGACGACGCGTACGCCTCCCGGCGACGAGAGCGGACGCGGTCAGCGTGTCCACGACGCGAGGTTCCACCAGGGCCCCCAGCTCACACCGTGGGCGTGCGGCTCGATCGTGAGCGGCCCGCGCTGCCAGCCGCTGTCCCGCGCGACGTAGGTGTGGTCGACGAAGACGAGAAAGACGTACGACGGCTCGGTCAGATAGTGCGTCTGCACCTCGCGATAGAGCGCCGCGCGGGTCGGCCCGTCGGCGGTCTTGCGGGCGCGGTCGAGGGCGGCGTCCATCGCCGGCGTGCCGAAGCGGCCAGGGTTGTCCCAGACGGCCGTGCCGGCCATCGGGGTGTGCAGCGCGGCGTGCACTTGCGTGTCGATCGAATAGGGCTTGTCACCCCCGCCCAGCAGCACGCCGAGCGAGCCGATCCGCGGCTCGATCTTGTCCCAGCCGAGCGCCTCGAGCTTCACCTCGACCCCGATCTGTTTGAGGTCAGCGGCGAACGCGGCGGCGAGGTCACGGCGTACGGTGTCGGACGGGTTGTACGCCAGCGGGAACGACGCGCGGTCGGCGCCCTTGCTGCGTACGCCGTCCGGCCCGGGCACCCAGCCGGCCTCGTCGAGCAACTGGCGGGCACGGGCTTGGTCGAAGCTGAACGTGGCGTTCGGGTCGAAGGCGTCGCCATAGACCGGGGAGACCGGTGTGTACGCGAGGGTGCCGCGCCCGACCAGAACCGTGTCGAGCATGGCCTGGCGGTTGACGGCGTGGTTCAGCGCGATGCGCACTCGGGCGTCGCGGGTGAACGTCGAGTCGGCCGGCAGCGACACCCCGCGCCAGTCGGCCGAGCGCGCGCTGACGACTGTGTAGCCCTGTGCGTTGGTGAAAGCGCTGGCCAGCGCCGGCGGAATGCTCGTGCCGTCGAACTCGCCGGCCTTCACGCGCATCGCTCGGGTGTTGTCGTCGGGCACGTGCACGGTGGTCAGGCTCGCGACCTTGGGAGCGCCGTTCCAATAGTCGGCGTTGGCGGTGAACACGGCCTTGTCGGCGCTGAGCTCGGCGAGCGTGAACGGGCCGGTGCCAACGGGCTCGCGATTCAGGCTCGATTCCGACGCCGGGCCACCGGTGAGCTTCTCCGACGGCGCGATGGCGAGGAGCATGCGGGCAGGGAAGTCGGCGTACGGATAGTTGAGGGTGAAAGTGACGCTCTCCCCCGTTGCGGTCGTCGAGGTGGTGACCCGGTTGACCATGTCGAAGGCGGACGCGATCTCCGACGCGCTCGCGGGATCGAGCACGGCCTCATAAGTGGCCACGACGTCTGCGGCGTCGAAGGTGGAGCCGTCGTGGAACGTCACGCCGGTCCGCAGCGGGACCTCCCACACGGTGAAGTCGTCATTGTGCGTGGGCAGCGCGGTGGCGAGGGCGGGCTTGAAGGTCGGCAGGGTGTCGGGGTTGTCGCTGTGCAGGGTAAGCAGGCCGTCATAGAGCGGTGATACGCCGAGCTCGCCATAGCCCGCGACCGGGTTGTAGCCCCCGAGATCGGCGGCGTCGGCAAGGACGATCCCGTCGGTGGGCTGCCCTGCGGTGGGGGCGGCCGGAGGGGAACAAGCAGCCAGGGCGAGCGCGGCAGCGGTGCCGAGAGCAGCCAAGCCGAGGGCAGTGCGCGATACCATTGCGGCGTCCAATCACGAAGAAATGTGTCTGGTCGGACACATGTCTGGGAGCCTAGCAGCGGACCATTGGCGAGGGCAGGTGGATGACGAAACTCGGTGATGACCACACTCGCCCGCCCGGATCGACCGAGGAGTGGGCGCGCCGGTTCGACCTGCTCTCCGACCCCACCAGGTTGGCGCTGCTCACGCACATGCACCTGCATCCCGATTCACCGGTCGTGGATCTCGCCGCGGCGGCAGGGATCACGCAGACCGCTGCTTCCCAGGCCCTCCGCGTGCTGCGCGATCAGGGCTGGGTGGAAGGGCGGCGCGAGGGGCGGTCGGTGCTCTATCGCCTCATCGACAATGAGGCCCACGCGGTCCTGCACCTCATGGGGCAGCAGCATCACGATCATGGAAGCGGAGCTCAGCGCGGATAGAAACGTGGTCCCGGGCTTCGCCCAAGACCCGGGATTACTAGTCGCGCGGCGCCCTGGAAATCATGCCGAGGTAGTGCCCAAGAGCGATTTCCATCGCATCCATCTCGTCACGCAGGAGGTAGTCGACGGGATCGCCGACGACGTAGCCGGTATCGATCGAGCGGATCTGGTCGATCAGCAGCCGAGTCGGAAAACTGTGGACAGCCTTTCCGGCTATCCACAATTCTTGCAACGCATGGCCCGGCGGGCCATCGCCCTCGCATTGTGTGAGTGAGAGGCCGCAAGAGCCGGCGGCATTGCACGCCAGAAGGGCTGCCCCACTTTGGACGCTAGAACGCCGCAGCACGGTGACGCAGAGGACGATGACGCTTTTAGCATTGAGGAGCTCCGACTAGCGCAGTACCTCCGTGCCCGCGGGCACCTAGTTGTCGCGGTCAAGCGGGACCCATCCTCCGTGCGGCGCGTCGGCGACGCGCTTGTTGACGGTACCGCTGC
>DUOB01000038.1 GCA_012839035.1 Propionibacterium sp. | reverse complement strand
GTGATCCCGCCATATTCCATCCCCGTCAAGCTGGTGGCGGTCTCCATGGAAGCGAACGACATGCGCCTGACATCAAGGTGCTTCCGCACGGTCTTGTTCACGTCCGCACGATCGGTCGCGAGGATCATGATGGCCGCCATCGTGGTGACGTCGCCGCGGCGTCCCTCGACCACGACGCAGTTGGCCGACTCGGCCATGCCCACTCCATGCGCCACGCAGAACTCAGCGGTGTCCGCGAGGGTCGGATCAATCTGTGCCACCAGGGCACGGCTGTCGCTCGTCTGCCCGAGTCGCACGAGCGCATCAGCGGTCGGCGGCGCAACCAGCTCCGGGTGATCGAGGGCAGGTTTCCAATCGAGATTTCCGGGTCCAGTGATCATTGCGCGAGCCTAATCTCACTCCCCTTGCGTTCCGCAGCAGACCGTTCGCGTTCCGCGGCAGACCGTGGGAGTCGGCCAGGTCCGCGCGAACGCTTAGCATCGATCGGTGCCCAATCTCCGGTCGCTGTTCGCTGACACTCGTCCGCTCCAGAATCCGCATTACCGCAGGCTCTGGACCGCGAATATCGTCACGGTCATCGGCGCCCAACTCACCGTCGTCGCGGTCCCAGCGCAGATCTACGAGATCACCCGAGACTCCGCCTATGTGGGCCTGACCGGCCTCTTCGGCCTCGTACCCCTCATCATCTTCGGCCTCTGGGGCGGCGCCCTCGCCGATACCTTCGACCGGCGCAAGATCCTGGTGGTGTCCACTCTGGGCATCATCCTGACGTCGGCGATGTTCCTCGCGATCGCGGCGACTGGATTCGACAACGTCTGGGCGATCCTGTTCGTTTTCGCGCTGCAACAGGCCTGTTTCGGCATCAACCAGCCGACCCGGGCCGCCGTCCTGCCGCGCATCCTCCCGACCGAGCAACTGCCGGCCGCCAACGCGCTGAACATGACGGTGATGATGTTCGGCGCGATCGCGGGTCCGCTGGTGGGTGGCGCGCTGATCCCGATCACGGGCTATGCCCTGCTCTATCTGATCGACACGGTCCTGCTGTTCTTCACGATGTGGGCAGTGATCAAACTCCCGGCTCTGCCCAGCCTCCACGACATGGGCTCCCCCGGCCTTCGCTCGGTGATCGACGGATTCAAGTATCTGGCCGGACACAAGGTCCTCCTCATGTCCTTCGTCGTCGATCTGATCGCGATGGGGTTCGGCATGCCCCGGGCGCTGTTCCCGGAGATCGCGTCCGTCTCATTCGGCGGCCCGCCCGGTGGCGGCCTGGCCTTCGCGCTGCTGTTCGCGGCCATCCCGGCGGGAGCCGTGCTCGGCGGGGTCTTTTCCGGCTGGGTCTCCCGTGTCGAACGTCAAGGTCTCGCCGTCGTCGTCGCGATCCTCTTCTGGGGTGCGGCGATCACGGGCTTCGGCCTCGCTCTGTTGCCGGCCGGCGGTCGGTTGCTGCCGTGGCTTCCGCTCGCGATCTTCTTCCTCGTCGTGGCCGGTGCGGCCGACATGAGCTCCGCAGCCTTCCGCTCGACGATGCTTCAGGAGGCGGCGAGTGATGAGGTACGCGGCCGCCTCCAGGGCGTCTTCACTGTCGTCGTGGTCGGCGGGCCACGCGTGGCGGATGTCCTGCACGGTGCCGCGGGCTCGGCCTGGGGTGCGACCCCTGCGACGATCGGCGGCGGCGTACTCGTGATCGTTGGTGTCCTCTTGGCAACGATTCTGGCGCCGATCTTCGTGCGCTACCGCGTCATCCGGGCTTCCGGGGATTCCTGAGCGTACCCTGCATCCCATGAAACGCATCTTCCTCGGCGTTGCCGCCGCAGCCCTGATCACCGTGTCCGCCTGCGGAACTCAGGAACCCACCACGGAGGAGCCGGTGGCTCCCCCTGCCACTGCGGACGCCACTGCTGACGCCGCAGCGACCCCGACGCCCGACGCCACGCCCGATGGCACAGCCACGCCCACGGCGACCCCGACCGGCACCGCTACGCCGGACGCGACCGCCACCCCGGACGCAACCGCGACTCCCACTCCGACTCCGACGCCGGCGGCCGCCCCCGAGCTGCCGGACAACGTTGAGGGCTTCAACCGCGTCAGCCAGCGGACGGACGACGGCGTACGCGTCGGTCTCTACCGCTCCGCCGACCTCGGCGCCGTGGTCGAGATCCGGATCGCGCAGGACACGAACGCTCGCGACATGATCGCGGACTTGGGCGGCGTGAACCCGATCACGATCGGTGACGCGACCTGCAGCACCCAGGGCGACACCATCTGCGCTCAGGAAGACGGTGACACCACTGTCGCCATCGCCACCAAGCAGTTGCCAGCCAGCACCGTTGCTGAGCTCACCACGGCGGTGATCGAGGCCGACTGACAGTGGCTTCCGCGCCGGACCCCAGCAAGGCCAGCCACGATCGGCGCTGGCCGCGCTGGGTCTACGGCGTAGGCGAAGAGCCGGACGCCCGGTTCACTCTGGCCAACGAGCGGACGTTCCTCGCCTGGATTCGCACCGGGCTGGGTTTCGTGGCGGCGGGAATGGCGATGGGCGCGTTGGCCGGGTACGCCGGCCTGTCCCACCCTCGTGTCACGATCGCGTCGCTTCTCCTGGTGGGTGGCGGGGTCCTGGCGGGAATCATTGCCTTCGTGCGGTGGATGATGCAGGAGCGGGCGATGCGACTCAATCGCCCGCTCACATCCTCCACAGCACTCCCGCTGTTCACCGTGCTCCTGGTCGTCGTCGCCGTGCTCGGCCTGACCCTTTTCATCTGATCCATGGACGTCTGGGATGCCGGGCTTCAACCCGAACGGACCCGTTTGGCGTGGCAGCGGACGGCGCTGGCCCTGCTGACCGCCGGCCTCGTGGTCGCCAGATTCGTCGGCCACCACCACTCGCCAGCGGGCGTCGTCATCGCAGCAGCAGCCTGCGTCATGGCCGGCGCCATCGGGGTGGTCTCCACGCGCCATTATCGGTTGGCGAATCAGCAGCTCGCCGCGGAACAGCCCCTCCACGACGGGACCGTGAATCTGCTGACCACCCTCGCATTTCTCCTCGTCGGCATCGGCGCAGCGATCTTCGTGCTGATCGGCTGACCCTGGAAGACCCCGGGAACCTTTCAGCTCCCGTGTTAAGGTCCGCTCATCCATGCAGCAGTGCCCCAGGAAGCCGGCGTGAATCCGGCACGGTCCCGCCACTGTGAATCAGCCACCGGCTGGTGAGTCAGACACTGACATTGCTGCGATCACTTCGTCACGGGCGGATTTCCCGGGAGAGGCAGCCATGTCAGCCTGCGTCGTGTCGCGCATCGGCCATCACCACGAACCCGTTCGAGTCCCGAGGACTGGGGCGATGAGTTGGCTGCTCCGGGCCGCGGCCGTCTCCGTTGCCGCGTTGGCCCTGACCGCGTGTGCACCCACCACCACCCCCACGGCCGCGCATGCACCACGGGACTGCGTCACCGACTTCTACGAGTCCACGGACTACTACCCCGTGAAGACAGAATTTCGGCACGCCAAGAACGTCGCCGTCACCTATCACGACACCTATCAGGTGATCGAGGTGAAACAGCCCTCGCCGGGACTGCCGGCGGAGAAGTACGTGCTCCACCGCTGCGGCACTCCCACTCCCGAACTGACGGGCGATCTTGCCCGGGCCCAGGTGATCGAGACGCCGGTCGCGGGGCTCTATTCGGAATCCACCACCCAGCTCGCGATGCTCGCCGAGCTGGAGCGGACGTCGGTGGTGACCGGGGTGGCCAACGGCAGCTATGTCTCCAACGAGGAGATCCGTCAGCGGGTCAAGGACGGCGACGTCGCGGTCTTCGCCCCCAACGGCACGGTCAACACCGAGTCCGTGATCGCCGGCGCCCCGGACGTCCTGGTCACCAGCGGCTATGACGACCCCAGCCACGCAGCGATCAGACAGACCGGGATCCCGGTCATTGCGAACGCCGAATGGCTCGAGGAGACCCCCCTCGGCAGAGCCGAGTGGATCAAGATGATGGCCGCGCTGACCGGTGACGAAGCGAAGGCTGCGGAGGTCTTCGACCAGGTGGAACGCGACTACACGGCGCTGGCCGACCGGGCGAAGGACGTCGAGACCGTCACGGTGCTCCCGGGCCAGATGTTCCAGGGCACCTGGTCCATGCCGGCCGGCGAGGCCTATGGTGCGGTCTTCCTGACCGACGCCGGCGGCACGTACGCCTGGTCCGACCTCCCCGGGACCGTCAGCCAGCAGCTCAGCTTCGAAGAGGTCCTCGGCCGGGGCCGTGACGCCGAGGTCTGGCTGATGAGCATCAACACGATGCGTACGAAAGACGACATCACCGCGGCCGACCCCCGCTATGCGGAGTTCGCCGCCTTCCAGGCCGACAAGGTGTGGAACACCACGGCCCGGATCACACCCGAGGGCGGGAACGACTATTGGGAGCGCGGCACCGCCCGGCCCGACCTTGTCCTCGCCGACCTCGTCAAGATCCTCCACCCCGACCTGGTGCCGGAACATGAGCTGATCTTCTATGCCAAGGTCGATTGAGTGCCCCGCGCCGCTGTCCTGAGCAGCCTGTCCGCGGGGATCGTCGTCCTGGCCGTCCTCGCCCTGATCACCGGGTCGTTCGCCATCCCGGTGACGGACGCCGTCCGGGTCCTGTTCGGTCTGCCCGTCGAGAACACCACGGCCGAGGTCCTGATCCAGCAGATCCGCATCCCCCGGATGGTCACGGCGGCCGCAGCGGGTGCAGCACTCAGCGTTGCCGGCCTCCAGTTGCAGACCCTGTTCCGCAACCCGCTGGCCGACCCGTTCTCCCTGGGTGTCGCGTCCGGCGCCAGTCTCGGCGTGGCACTCTCCCTGATGGGCACCGGCGCGCTCATCGGAACCGGCTTCGTGGCCGGGCTCGGGGTGTTCGAACGCTTCGGCACCGTCGCGGCTGCTGCGGCGGGCTCGGCCGCCGTGCTGCTGCTGGTCCTGGCGCTCTTCCGGGTGGTGAAGCTCCCGGTGACCCTGTTGATCATCGGCGTCATGGTCGGCAGTGCCATCACGGCACTCGTGTCCCTCCTGCTCGCGTGGACCGATCCCCAACGCGCCCAGGAATTCATCGTCTGGGGGATGGGAAGCTTCTCGGGCACGTCCGGCGCGGATCTGTGGATCCTCGGCGGGTGCGTGATCGCTGGTCTCGCCATCGCCGGGCTGGCGGTCAAGCCACTCAATTCGCTGCTGTTGGGAGAGGCGTACGCCAAGTCGGTCGGTGTCCGGGTCAGTCGCCTGCGCACGCTGGTGCTCGTCAACGCATCCCTGCTCACCGGGACCGTCACCGCGTTCTGCGGTCCGATCGGGTTCATCGGCATCGCGGCGCCACACGCAGCCCGGCGCCTCATCGGCACCTCCGACCACCGCGTCCTCATGCCCGCGACGGCGCTGACCGGCTGCTGTGCGGCCCTCGGCTGCTCGGTGGTGTCGATGCTGCCCGGACAGGTGGTGCCCATCAACGTGATCACGTCCCTGCTCGGTGCACCGATCGTGGTCGTGATGCTGCTGCGCTCCAAGGCTCTCCAGGGGGTGGCGGCATGACCCTCGAATTGCACGCACTGTCCGTCGGCTATCGCCAGGGCCGGCGCTCCCACAGCGTCCTGCAGGACGTGACCCTGATGGCCCGGCCCGGTGAACTGACAGCCCTGATCGGCCCCAACGGTGCCGGCAAATCAACCCTGTTGCGCAGCATCGCCGGCCTCCAGCCACTCCTGGCGGGACACATCACTCTCGACGGTGCCGATCTGGCTCGCATGCCCGCCGACGAACGCGCGCGCCGGCAGGCGGTCGTGCTGACCGAACGTGTCGCTCCGGGCATGCTGACCGCCCGGGAGCTGGTCGCGCTCGGCCGTCATCCGCACACAGGGTTCACCGGGCGGCTCAGCCCTGCCGACTGGGACATCGTCGACCGGGCTCTCGACGACGTGGACGCGACGTCCCTGGCCGACCGCGACCTGTCCGAGCTGTCCGATGGTGAACGACAACGGGTCATGACGGCGCGGGCCCTCGCGCAGGAGACGTCGCTGCTGCTCATGGACGAGCCCAGCGCTTTCCTCGACGCGCCCGGCCGGGTGGCGCTCACCGGTCTCGTCGGCCGTATCGCGGCCGATCAGGACAAGATCGTCATCCTGTCCACGCACGAGGTGGAGCTGGCACTCCGGGTTGCCGACATGGTGTGGCTGGTCGACCGGGCCGGGACCGTGCACGCGGCCACTCCGGAGGAAATCGTCCTCACCGGCACACTCGGCGCGGTGTTCGACAGCGACCAACTCCAGTTCGATCCCGCCTCGTTCGGGTTCGTGCTGACCGGGGACCGGGTGACGGGGCGGGTACGCATCACCGGGCAGCCCCATCCGGTCGTCGCCAATCTCCTGTCCCGGCGGGGCTGGTTGATCGTCGACGATGACGGCCCGGTGGCTGCCGAACTCCGGTTCACTCCGGACGCACCCCCGGTCACCGGGATGCCTGCCTCCGGGACCAGTGGCGGCGTCACCGGCACGCTCACCGCAGAAGGCCGGACCGTGCCCATCAACGGGATCCGCGCACTCGACCTGGCCCTGCGCGAGTTGGCTCAGGAACCCGCCGACCAGCCCTTGATCCGCTCCAACCAGGCCGCACCCACCGAGCCGAACGGCTCCCGGCCGGAACTCACGGCGGCGAGCAGGTCATCGGCGGTGCGGCGTACTCTCTCCACCAACTCATCCGGATAACCCATCTCGACCCGATGCGCGGCGAACTCGTCCTCGTCAGCGATGAACGTCTCGCCGGACACCCGGCGGACCACATCCAGGTCCAGGTCGATGGCCCGCGACTCGTGACCGTCCCATTCCGGCGGCGAGGCCAGATCGATGTAGATCTCGCTCAGAAGGCTGCTGGAGGGCTCGTTGAAGGTCGCGACATACCAGTCCGCGGGCAACAGCGTCACCCAGTGGGCGTCGGCGGCGAAGCTGAACCCGGGTCGCCGACAGATCCCACCGGGGCGTCCACCGACCCAGCGGCCGAACTCGTCCTCGCCGAGGAAGATGGTCTCGAACTGCCAGTGCGGCCGGCCGTCGTATTTGCGATAGCGCTGCCACACGGTTTCCCCGGGGATCAATGCGCGAGTCACGCGCCACACCCTAGCGTGCGGTCCCCGGGCTCGAGGGACACGAAAAAGGAGCCCCACTGTCCGAACTGGGGGGTCTCGTGGTCCCACGGGGGCCTGAACAACCGGCATCGGTTCATAGTCCGACCCTGGGTCTGCCCCAGGTCAGACCATGGTCCACGCCGGTCCCACGTTTTCGGCCCACCGGAACGCCCGCTGGCGAATCGACTGACCACCCCGTAACAATTTTCTCGTGACTGCGACAGCGATTCCAAGCAATGAGACCACCGACGACCGGTCAGAGCTCCCGGAGAACACCGTCCGCGCCGCCGTTCCCCAGGTAGCGCGCGGCTTCGTCCTGGGCGCGGTCGACTTGGTGCCCGGCGTGTCCGGCGGCACCGCCGCCCTCGTTCTGGGCATCTACCGGCATCTGATCTCGTCGTTGCACCACATCTCCAAGACCGCGACGCGCATGCTGCGCGGTGACCTGTCCGGCGCGAAGCACGGCGTACGCCGCATCCCCGCCCTCTGGCTCGGCGGTCTCGGCCTCGGCATCCTGACCATGGTGTTCCTGCTGGCGGGGCCGTTGGAGTACGCGCTCACCAACCATCCCGTGGCGCTTGCCGGTCTGTTCTTCGGCCTCATCATCGCCGCGGTGATCCTGTGCTGGCGCCAGCTCTATTCGACGACACCGCTGACGTTCGCGCTCGTCGGTATGGCGGCCGTCGCCACGTTCTTCCTGCTCGGCCTGTCACCGGCGAGCACCGGTGCAGCCAGCGAGCCCCCGGCACTCTGGGTCTACTTCTTCGCGGGCGCGGTCGCGATCTGCGCCATGATCCTGCCCGGCATCAGCGGGTCGTTCCTGCTGGTCCTGATGGGCATGTACGTCCATGTCCTCGCCGCCGTCGCCACCCGTGACTTCCTGATCCTCGGCATCTTCGTGGTCGGCTGCGCCACCGGCCTCGCCCTGGCCGCGTCGGGCCTCAACTGGCTGCTCGCCCGTTACCACGACCTCGTCCTCGCCTCCATGATCGGGCTCATGATCGGCTCGGTGCGCCTGCTGTGGCCCTGGCCCTCCGGCCTCGGTGGGACCGAACTCGCGCTGCCGACCCTCTCGACGTTCTGGCTGCCCGTGCTCCTCGGTGTCAGCGGTTTCGCGCTCGTCATGGGCGCCGACCTGCTGGCGCGCAAGGTGCGCGGGGCAGAACCGGGCGTCGAGGTGCAATGAGTCGAAGGTGCACTGAGTCGAGGGTGCACTGAGTCGGAGGGCGCTGAGCGGCTAACGCGCCGCGATCCGCATCGGCAGGCCGCCCTCCGGCGCGAGCACACCCTCCATCACCCAGCGCGGGGACGCTCCGACCAAGCGCGGTCGGAACCTGCGGGCCAGCACGACCAGCAGCAGATGTGATTCCAGCAGCGAGAAGTGGTTGCCGATGCAGACTCGCTCACCGGTGGCGAAGGGATGGTACGCCTGCGGGTGCCGCTCCGCCTCCGCCTCCGGGGTGAACCGGTCGGGATCGAACCGCTCCGGATCAGCCCAGAAGTCCGGATGCCGGTGGGTGAAATAGGGCGCGAGCATGACCGGCGTACCCGCCTCGATCCCCACGCCCAGGACCTCCGTCGCCTCGACCGCGTCGCGCACATAGAACGGCGCCGCAGGATAGAGCCGCAGCACTTCCTTCACCACCTGCAGCGCATAGGGGAGGTTCCGCAGGTCCTCGACGGTCGGTTCCCGGTCGCCCAGCACCCCGGCCAGCTCCGCGCCGAGCCGTTCCTCCACCTCGGGGTTCGCGGCGAGCGCCGCCCACGTCGCGGCCATCGTCCGAGCCGTGGTCTCGTGCCCGGCGAAGAACATCGTGATCGATTCATCCCGCAACAGCGACTCCGCCATCGGCTCACCGTCCTCCCCGCGCGCAGTCATCAGTTTGGCGAGCAGGTCCCCGGTGGGCGGATCCGCCAGCGAGCGGCGTTCGGCGATGATCCGGCGGATATAGGCGTGCACCTCATCGCGCGCCCGCGCGTACTCCCGCCCCGACCGCGTCGGCACCCAATCCGGCAGGTGCGGGCCCATCCGCCGGGTCGTGAAGCGGATCATCGTCTCCACGCAGCCCTTGAGCCGCACGATCTCGTCGTCGGCGGCTGTGCCGAACAACGCGCGAACGATGATGGCGGCGGTGAGCTCCATCATCTCCTCACCCATGTCGATCGTCTCGCCCGTCGCGGCGAGTGACGCCCAGCGGTCCTCGACCCGGAGGGCGTCGGCAAGGATGATGCCGGCGTACGCCAGCACTCCCCGCGGGGTGAAGAACGGCGCCATCAGCTTCCGCTGCCGCCGCCACAGATCCCCCGTGCTCGCGATGAGCCCGTCCCCGGTGAGATAGCGCCGGACCCCGTCATAGCTCTTGCGTTTGTCGAACGATCGCCGGTTGGTGAGGTTCACCTCACGCACCGCGTCCGGGTGCACGGCAATCACCAGTTCCCCCACGCCGAGGCGGAGGCGGAAGATGTCGCCGTGGGTACGCCACGCGTCCCCGACCGTGTCCAGGAACCCGTGGCGTGCGATCCCGGTGAGGGCAGCGACCGGGCCGGGGCCCGCGATGGTGGTCGTCACGCGTACCCTTCCTCCACCTTCGCCGCGATGGCGATCAGCAGCGCTTCCTCGTGCATGCGGGCGCCGAGCATCGCGCCGAACGGCAGCTCGACACCGTCGACGAGCTCCGAGTGCACCGGCAGCGAGATCGCCGGCCGGCCGGTGAGGTTGTAGACCGACGTCCACGGCGTGAACCGGGTCTGGGCCGCGAAGTCCTCGGCCGGATCGTCGTCGTTGCGCAGCGATCCGTGCAGTGCGGGCGGCTGCGCGAGGGTCGGTGTGAGGATGATGTCGAACGGGTCCCAGAGCTCGGCGGTCTGGCGGGTGACCTGCTGGGCGGCGAGGAGGGCTTGGGCGTGTTGTTCGCCGGAGAAGGTACGCCCCCGCTCCCGCAGCCACTTGGTCAAGGGCCGCAACTGATCCTCGGTGCCCTCCGGGACCGGCGCCCCGAGTGACCCGACCGCCCAGATCGCCGCGAAGGCGTCCCAAGCACCGGCGGCGAACGGGCGCGGGGCTTCGGTGATCTCGTGGCCCAGGTCGCTGAGGATCGCGATGGCCTTCTCGACCGCGGCGAGCGCGCCGGGGTGGACCTCGGCATCGTCCGCGATGACCGGTTCGGTCAGCACCCCGATCCGGAGGCGCTGCACGCGCTGATCCGCGGCGGCGAGATAGGTGCCCTCCGGGTTCGGCGGTGCGGGATAGGGGTCGCCGGGCCAGCCGGGGGCCAGCACGTCGAGGGCGGCGGCCGTGTCGCGGACGGTCCGGGTCAGGACTCCGTCCGAGGTGAGACCCGGGCCGTCGACCGCGAGTGGCCCCTTCGAGACCCGGCCGCGGCTGGCCTTGAGCCCGAC
>DUOB01000037.1 GCA_012839035.1 Propionibacterium sp. | reverse complement strand
TGTGCAGGCGCAGCTGACGTCGCTGGGCGCGGCCAGGGCCGCGTTCAGTCCCGAGGAGGCGAAAGCCGTGGCCGTCTGGTGCGATGAGGCCAATGTGTCATCCCGTGCGTTGACGGAACTCTTTCTGCTCGCGGACCCGCGCTCGATGCTCCGAGCACCGCGCGACGGGATCGCGGCCTGGATCCACGCTGTTGATATCGGGCAGGTGGACAGCGCATCGCTGCCCGCCTTCGTGCTCACCGAACGCCTCTGTCGCAACGCGGCCTCCCGCGACCAGACCCACGATGAGGCGTTGATGGCCCTGCGGTCCACTCCGGGCAGCTCCGACGAGAAGGCGGTCCGGCAGACCGAGAAGTTTCTCGCCGCATGGTTGCGGCAGGCCCAGCAGGGGCGGGTGCGACGATGATCCCCGGACGTCATCGGGCGCACCCAGCTGCGAAGCCACCCATCGAAAGGCGGAACCATGCCCACCTATGTGCTTGAGGGTGGCTCCGGCGCCACCCTGCCCGCGAAGCCCCTGGTGCTGCGGGTGCAGGGCCCGGGAGAGAGCGAGGCCAGGCTCGAGGCGCGACAGGACGGGACACCGGACCCGACCGCCATGAGCCCGCAGCCCGGGGTGCTCGTCCTCCCACGCGTCACCGGGCCCGTGGATGTGCGGGTGATCCCGGCCGGTGGCCGCACCTTCCCCTCGGGCACCGTGATCGCGTTGTCGGCCGCAATCGAACAGCATGGGGACCCGGATCCGGAACGCGCGGTCATGCAGGGGGTTGATCTGTCGGGTCTGACCGGACGCGAGTTGCTGCGGATCGAGCCACGCGACGGGCAGGTGCGCCTCACCGCGCTCGGAGTGGTGGTGGACTCGCCGCTGCCCGCGTTGGCCGCCAAGGCTCGTGACATCGCCCGCGAACTGCTCGGGGTCGAGTGGGTCCCGGACAGCGATGCGAGCGCGTTGGTGATTCGGGTGGACGGCTCGGCGTCCATGCGGTCGCTGGTGGCGGACGGCTCCGTCGGTGCCGCGCTCGAGGTGCTGGCCGGCATTTCGCGGGTGACGTCGGCTGACCTCCCCGTCACGGCCGAGGCAGGCAGCCCGAACCCCACGGTCGTGCAGGCGGACTCGGTCGGGGCATTGCCGCTCGAGGTCCATCAGGCGCTCAGCGCGCTGCCACTGCTGACGGGCTTCCGATCCGCGGGCCGGGTCGGTGGGGCCGGGCGGACCAGCCTGTGCGTTGTCAGCGATAGCGTGCCGGCGGATCTGCCGGTGGATGTTCCCGTGGCGTTGGCGGTGATTGCCTCACCCCAGGCCCGCGAGGTCATCGCCCCCCGTGCCCCGGCTGGCACTGGGTGGATCCCCGTCGGGGAGCGCGGGGAGCGGTCGGCGTACGCCTGGCTCTCCGAAGACCAATTGGCTCTCCGGGAGGCAGTCCGTGGGCTGTTGCGGGCCATCATCCCGCCCGGTTCCGGTCTCCGGGCACAACTCGACGAATCCGGGAACGACTTCGACGGCGGTGCCGACCAGACGATGCTCCGGGCGAGGTTCTGATGACCAAATGTCCCTATTGCTTCCATGATCTCGCCGAGAAGTACGCCTTCCAGTGCCAAGGCCGCTGCAACGCGGTCGAGGATCCGGTCGGCACGCGCCTGTGGGGTGCACCGAGAGTCTGGAAGCCGACAGTCGTGATCTCGCCGCAGCCCGGACACCCGCCGGACCAGGTGTCGAACCCTCCTGCCTGTCGGCACTGTGACGGCCCGATGGCCGAGTGCTGTCCGACCTGCCATCAATTCCTGCCACAGGACTGGCGCCAGGGATCGGCGACCTGTATCGCTCTCGCCGGTGCGCGGGCGACGGGCAAGAGCATCTATATCGGCGTGCTCGTCAAGCTCCTTGAGCTCTTCGCAGGCGCTCACCGCACCACCTTGGGCTTCGTCGACGGGGCATCCCGGGAGGTCTACCAGCGGATCTATGAGGAGCAGCTCTTCGTGCGGCGGGGCATCATCGCCCCCACACCGCGGGCGAATCTCGCCGACTCCTATCAACGGCAACCGATCATCCTCAGCCTGGGCATTCTCAATGGCCGGCGCCGGTTCCTGGTGCTGCGCGACGTGGCTGGGGAGGATCTGGAGAACCGGGTCGACGATGCCACCCACCTGGGATTTTTCTCCCACGCGTCGGTGGTCCTGTTCCTGTTCGATCCGACGCGGGTGCCGGAAGTACGCAACCAGCTCCAGGACCTCATTCCGGCGCAGCTGCACTCGGGTGGCGATCCGGCCGTGGTCCTCGGAAACCTCAACCTGTTGATCGGATCCGGCCAGCCCCGGCTGGGCATCGTGCTCAGCAAGTTCGACACGATGCAGACGCTCACCCAGGTTGCCGACACCGAGCTCAGCCGGATCATGTCCAACGCCGGAGCGGCGTTCATGCGCGATCCGGGCGTACTGGCGACGGGCTACGGTGAGGAGGACGGGATCCTGCTCGATGCGGAAGTCCGGAGCCTGCTCCAGCGGCTCAACGCCGGCCACATCGTCACGGCCATCGAGCGCCCCCATTCCGGCCGGGTGCTCGATCACCGGTTCTTCGTGGTGTCCGCGCTCGGTGCCCCGACGGAGGGGGAGAAACTCCACGATCACGGCATCGCGTCCTTCCGGTGTCTCGATCCGATCCGGTGGGCCCTGCGCTGGGACGGCGCGATCTGATGAGTACGCGCCGATCGGACCCACGTTGGCGCTGACCGGCGTACGGGCAACTTCCGGCAATTCCTGACCTGGTTGACAGCGTCCTGGTTAAGTTGAGCGAAATCGCTTCACACAAGGACGTGGCCATGGAACAGCCGGCGCTCGAGGTGCGCACCAAGAAACTCATCGAGATTGACGGATACCGGTTCAAGGATCTCAACGGGAACGGCGAACTGGATCCCTATGAGGACTGGCGGTTGAGTCCGGCTGAGCGTGCCGCGGACCTGGTGAGCCGGATGAGCGTCGACGAGAAGGTCGGTCTGATGCTCATCAACAGCCGGTTCACCGGTTATCAGACCGCCGACGACGAGCCGAAGTCCCATGACGGGATCCTCGACGAGCGCGAGATCGAGGCCGGCACGTCCATCTTCGCCACCCGCAGGGTCTATCCCACCACCGAGACCATCCAGCGCATGCACCTGCGCCACTTCATCCTGCGTGAGAACGAGTCGCCCAGCCGCGTCGCGGCGTGGAACAACGCGATGAACGAGGTGTGCGAGGAGACCCGGCTCGGCATCCCGTGCATCACCGCCTCCAATTCCCGCAACGAGAACGGCGAGATGGTCTTCGGCATGAACGATGCCGTCGGCATCTTCTCGACCTTCCCGGCGACCATGGGCCTCGCCTCGGCTGTCCTCGGCGACAAGGCCGACGGGGGCGACGCCTCGCTGATCGACGGGTTCGCGGAGGCCGTGCGCATGGAGTGGACGGCGACGGGCCTGCGCAAGGGGTACATGTACATGGCCGACGTCGTCACCGATCCCCGCTGGCAGCGCATCTATGGCACGTTCGGGGAGGATCCCGAGCTGGTCAGCGACATCATCGCCCGGCTCGTCCAGGGGCTGCAGGGCGACGAACTCGGCCCGGACTCGCTGTCGACGACCATCAAGCACTTCCCCGGCGGCGGGCCCCGGGACAACGGGTTCGACCCGCACTACGTCGAGGGCAAATGGAACTGCTATCCGACGCCCGGCAGCCTGGACGACTATCACATGCCGCCGTTCAAGGCTGCGGCGGCGAAAGCGGCGTCGTTCATGCCGTACTATTCCGCGCCCTCCATCAAGCGTTCGGTCGTCCAGGCGATCGACGGTGAGGACGTGCCCTATGAGGAGACCGGCTTCGCGTTCAACCACTATTTCCTCAACCATGTGCTCCGGGAGCGGCTCGGCTTCACCGGCTATGTGAACTCCGACTCCGGCATCACCGACAACATGTGCTGGGGCGTGGAGGACCTGAGCCGCCCCGAGCGGTTCGCCAAGGCCGTCATGTCCGGCACCGACATCATCGCCGACACGAACAACATCGAGGATCTCAGGACCGCGATCGACAACCACTGGATCAGTGACGCCCGGGTCGACGAGGCCTGCCAGCGGTTGCTCATCGAGATGTTCGCCCTCGGGCTGTTCGACGATCGCACCTATGTCGATGCCGAGGCGGCGGACCGGAAGGTCGCCGAATCCCCGGGCTGGGCGCTCGCCGAGGAGGCCCACCGCAAGTCGGTGGTCGTGCTCAGGAATTCGGGGGGTACGCTGCCGCTCGCCGCCGGAACATCCGTCTATGTGGAGCTTTTCCACAAGGACCCGGAGCAGGCCGCGACGAAGACCGCGCAGGCGCGGGAAGAGGCCGCTGCCGCCGGGGTGTCGCTGGCCGACGACCCGGCGCAGGCCGATGCCGTCGTGCTGTTCCTCGACCCGCAGTCGGGCGACTATTTCAGCGCCACCCCGGGGCTGCTCGAGCTCACGATCTGCGAGGACAAGCCGTTGACGGCGCTCAACGGGGACGCGTACACCGAAACCACGATCGCCAACCTTGCCCGCTTCCGGGAGCTCGCGCAGGACGCACGTGGCCGCGGCGCGAAGGTGATCATCTCGGTCAACGTGTCCCTGCCCTGGATCCTCGACGATGTCGAGCCCTTGGCTGATGCGCTCGTCGCCGGGTTCTCCACGTTCTATGGGGCGCAGTTCGACGTCCTGACGGGCAAACACCCCGCGCACGGCAAGCTGCCGATCACGCTGCCCGCCAGTGAGGCCGTGATCGCGGTGGACGCGGACGGGGTGTGCGTGTCCCCGAACGATGTGCCCGGCTATGACAAGGAGAAATACATGCCCGAGGGCATGACGTATGCCTACGTCGACGCCGACGGCAACACCTATCGGCTGGGGCATGGCCTGCGGTATTGACGGGCGCTCTAGGGTGGGCCCATGGCTGACGTGACGATCTATCACAACCCCCGCTGTTCGACCTCCCGGGCAGCGATGGAGGTGGCATCGGAGGCGGGCGTCGAGGTCGACACCGTGCACTATCTGAAGGAGCCGCTCGATGAGAGCGGTTTGCGTACGCTGCTGGGCCAGTTGGAGGACCCGGCGACGGATCTGGTGCGTCGGGACGCGTACTTCAAGGAACTCGGCCTCACCGACTCCGACGTCGCCGACGAGGATCAGATCATCAAGGTCCTCGTCGAGCATCCGAAGCTGATGCAGCGTCCCGTTCTGGTCAAGGGCGGTCGCGCGATCATCGGTCGGCCCAAGGACCGCGTCCCCGCGTTCCTCGCTAGCTGAGCTCGCGAGGGGGCTGCTGCTTCTGCTCGTTGGCCTTCTGCTGCTTGGCGGGGTCACCGAACACCATGGTCGACAGGACCATGATCACCATTCCGAGCGCGGGCCACATGGGCCAGTAGTAGTAGAGCGTTCCGCTGCTCAGGCAGGTCCAGACCCAGATGAGGTTGGTCACGCCCACGACGAACAGGGCCGTGCGGGTGACACCGCTCGGGGGCAGGGCAAGCTTGCCGAGGATTCCGGGTGCGCCCGGGACAGGTGCGGCGGGTCGTGGGACCATCCCGGGTGACCGCTGGACCTGGATGTCGTTGAGCACCGGGACCAGTTGGCCCAGATGATGGGCATGGAGCACGGCGCTGAGGCGCTGGCTGTATTCCTCATGCGACAACTGTCCGTGGGCATAGGCCTCGCTGATGATGTCGCGGGCGGTTTCCCGGTCGCTGTCCCCCGCGCGCAGATCGCCGGAGGCGCGCGGATCGAGAGGGAACCGGGACCAGACCGTCACGGGCTCCGGTGGGGTGGGGGAACTCATGGGCTCCATTCTGACAGCAGTCCTAGTCTTTCCCGGTCTCCTTCGGGTTGGCGTCCTTGGCCGCCTCCCTTTCCTTGCGCCGCTTTCTCGGGGTGGGGGGATGCGCCGGATTGACCGGGTCGCCGTCGACGCGGCCGAGCACGACCTGGGAGGTACGCACGGCGGCCCGGCTGAGCATCTGGGAGGCCACGGGTGCGGTCAGCAACTGGAACACCGCGACGAGAGCCGCCATCGTGATGACGGGGATGGAACGCATCGTCAGCGCCACCGCCAACACGACCAGCAGGACGCCCAGCACCTGCGGCTTGGTGGCCGCGTGCATGCGGGACAGCAGATCGGGGAAACGGAACAGTCCGATCGACGCCGCGACGCAGAGGAAGGCACCCAGCAGCACGCACAGCAGCGCCAACAGATCGAGGATCGCGCCCAGGGTTTCCGGCACGGGAATCGTCATGGCGCATCCTTCCGGTCGCGTGCGAACCACGCGGGGATGTCCGCGTCCCGCGGGTTCTTGCGGGCGAGCTCCTGACGCCGGTGGCGTTCCAGAGCCGCGGCGGCGCCGTCGTCGTCACTGTCCCGGGCGACGAACCGGGAGACCGCGACAGTGCCGACGAAGGAGATGAGCGCCAACGTGACCAGCATGGGCAGGGACCAGGCGTGACGGGAGAGCACCATCTGGGCGCCCACCGCGCAGATGAGCGATGACACCAGCAGGTCGGAGGCCAGGGCCCGGCTGAGCACGGATGGGCCCTGGACCAGCTTGATGATGGTCAGCAGCACGTCGATGAACAGCATCAGGATCACCGCGCCGGCAACCCAGGGGATCAGGGTGTGCACGAGCTCATTCATCGCGGACCTCCTCCTGCGGGCCGACCCCGCAGCCTTCGAGTGGGGGAGCGCCGAAGGCATTCGCCACCCGGCGCTCCAGGCGGTGGATCCGACGCGCCTCGGCGAGCAGCCGCGCGTCGTCGCAGTGGTCGATGATGTGGATCAGCAGGTGTCCCTGGGGATCGAGGTCGATCACCACTGTGCCGGGAACGAGGGAGGTCATCTCCGCGGTGACCGTCCTCCGGAAGTCGTCGGTGTCGTGCAGCCGGATGGCCACCACCCGGCCCTCGGTGATCCCGCTGGGGCGCATGGCCATCCACGCGACGATGAAGCTCGACCAGAAAAGGTTGGCCAGGAAGGTGATCGTCAGCCACGCCAGGGGGATCGGACGGAACCGGAACCGGGCCAGCCGTCTGGGCATCGGGAAGGCCAGCAGCACGATCGTCCCCATGAGCAGTCCCATGGCGAGGGACCCCCACGTCCAGCTGCCGCTCATGAGCAGCCACAACAGGCCGAGGGCGATGAGCGAACCGGGTCGGAAGCTGCGTACGGTGCTCATCAGCGACCACCCGGCCCGAGCACGGTTGCCATATAGGGCGTGCGTTCCAGGAGCGAGATCGCGGCCCGATCGGCGATCTCATAGAGCGGCCCACCGAACACGGTGAGTGACAGACCAAAGACAACGAGCATGACGGTCGGCAGAATCACGCCGGGCGTCAGCGGTGCCAGTCGAGGCGTCTCGTAGTCCTCGATCGGTGCCCGCCAGAAGGCACGGGACCAAACACGCGACATGGCGTACAGCGTCAGGAGGCTGGTCAGTGCGGAGCCCGCGAGCAGCGTGTACGCCAGCGGGGTGCCCAGCTCGGCGCCCGCCTGCAGGAGACCGACCTTGCCGATGAAACCGGACAGGGGCGGAATGCCGGAGAGGTTCATGGCGGGCACGAAGAAGAGCAGGCTGAGCAGCGGTGCGGTGACGATGATGCCGCCCAGTTTGCTGATCGATGTCGTGCCGCGCTTGAGTTCGACGAGCCCGGTGACCAGGAACAAGGTCGTCTGGATGGTGATGTGGTGGACCACGTAATAGATGGAGGCCCCCAATCCCGTCGTGTTGCCCACGGCGAGGCCGAAGAGCATGTAGCCGATATGCGAGACCAGTGTGAACGAGAGTATTCGTTTGATGTCGTCCTGGGCCACGGCCCCGAGAATGCCGACCACCATGGTCAGCAGCGCCGCCCACATCAGCAGCGTGTGCAGCCGGTCGCCGGGGAACAGCAACGTCTGCACCCGGATCAGCGAATAGATGCCGACCTTGGTCAACAAGCCGGCGAACACCGCGGTCACGGGAGCGGGCGCGGTGGGATAGGAGTCGGGCAGCCAGCCCGACATGGGGAAGACCGCCGCCTTGATGGCGAAGCCGAGCAGCAGCATCGTCTGGAGCATCAGCTGGGTGGATTCCGGGAGCTCGGGGATCCGGTTCGCCAGCCGCGCGAGGTTGACCGTGCCGGTCGCGGCGTACACGAATCCGATGGCCGACAGGAAGACCAGGGACGACAGCAGGTTGACGATCACATAGTTCACGCCGGCCCGGACCCGTTCCTGGGTGCCGCCCAGAGTGAGCAGCACGAAGCTGGCGAACAGCAGCATCTCGAAGCCGACGTACAGATGGAACAGATCGCCGGAGACGAACGTCGTGGACACGCCGGCGGACAGCACGAGCAGCGTCGGGTGGAAGATCGGCAGTGGCGCACCTCCGTCCTGTTCGTCCTCGTCATCGGAGCGGCGGCCCTGACCTGACGAATAGAGCATGACCGCGAGCGTGACCACCGTCGACACGACGAGCATGAGGGCGGCCAGCCGATCGACCACCAGCACGATCCCCTGGCTGGCGGGCCAGTTGCCCACGCGGACGCCCAGCACGCGGATCTGGTCGGTCGCATAGAGCATCACGCCCGAGATCACGACCACCGCGCCGAGGGTTGTGCCCGAGATATACCTCTGGATGCGCGTGTGGCGACCCGTGACGACGGTCAGGCCCGCCCCGATCAGGGGCAGGACGACGACCAGGGGCACGAGGAAGTCATAGGTGAACGTCATCGGCGGCCGTCCTTGTCGCCGCCGGCCCTCGGGCCGTCCGGCTCGCCGCCGGGGGAGTCCTCCGGCAGGGTCGGGTCAGTCCGATAGACGTGGGCGCCCTCGGGTGCCTGCTCGGATTCGGTGGTGGGAATGCGAGGCTCCTCATCGTCGTCCGGGGAGGGGTGTTCCTCATCCACCGAATAGGGATCGGCGGTGTCCAGATAGTCGGAATCGGACATGTCATTGGCGACCGCCCGCTCGTGGGTGCGGGCGCTCTCGACGTCATCACCCACGGCGTCGGTGGACTGCAGCTGCACGGCACGATGCGCCAGCGCGAGCGCGAAGGCGGTCACCGCCAGGGTGATGACGATCGCGGTCAGGACCATGGCCTGCGGCAGTGGGTCCGCCATCTCGCCGGTGCCGATCGGTGGATTGCTCGTGCCGTCAACCAGCGGTGCGGCGCCGGCGCGGCCGGAGGCGATCATGTACATCAAGTTGACCCCGTTGCCCATCAACAGGACCCCCAGCAACGCCCGCACGAGGGCCCTGGACAGGAGCAGAACCGTGCCGGTGCCGAACAGCACCCCGCACAGCACGGCCAGCGTGAGACTCGGACTCATCGGCGTTCTCCCATCGGCTCATAGTCGCCGGGGACGATCGCGCGACCTTCCGCCTCGGCGATGCGATAGTCCAGCGACGACCCGAGGGAGCGCAGGATGTCGAGCATCAGCCCGATCACGACGAAATAGACACCGATGTCGAAGAACATCGACGTCACGATGTGGAGATTGCCGATCAGCGGCACCGGGATGTCGAACGTCCAGGATTCCAGCACCTGACCGCCGACCAGCATGGACACCAGGCCCACACCGGCGGACAGGAACAGGCCGCTGCCGAGCAGAGCACCCGGCATCACCGGCATCGCCGCGCGGAGCTCGGCCGCGCCGCCGGCGAGATAGCGGATCGTGAGGCCGAGACCCGCGACCAGACCGCCCGCGAATCCGCCGCCCGGGTCGTTGTGACCGGTGAACAACAGATAGAGCGACCAGAGCATGACCGCATGGAAGATCAGGCGCGTGATGACCTCGAACATGAGTGAGCGACGCTCGGGTGGCACCGCGCGGACCTCCGACAGCCAACCAGCCTCGGCGATGGTGCCGCTGCGCACGAGCCGCTTGGCGCGGGCGGCAGCCAGGTTGAGGCGCATGCGCGACATGTTGGTGGACTGGAGGAAGATCAACGAGGCGACGCCTGTCGCTGCCACCAGCACCACCGAGATCTCGCCCATCGTGTCCCAGGCACGGGTGTCGACGAGAATGACGTTGACGATGTTGTAGCCGCCGCCGAACTCGACGGCGGTTTCCGGCAGACCGGTCGAGTCCGGTGGCCCGGTGCGGCCCATGGGCGCTATGAGCGCGACTCCGGTGAACACCAATCCGGACAGGACTCCCAGCAGGATGCGCCAGACTCGCTGGCCGCCCGACACGACATCGGGGAAGTGGGGGGAGAACCGGCGCAGGACCAGCACGAAGACCACCAGTGACACGGTCTCCACGAGCACCTGGGTCAGCGCCAGGTCCGGTGCTCCATGCAGCAGGAAGAGCATGGCCGAGCCATAGCCGGTGACGCCGACCAGGAACACGGCGCGGAAACGGCGCAGGGAGTTCATCGCGGCGACCGCGGCAACGGCGACCAGGATGGCGACCAGCAGTTGCGCGGGAGATTCATAGAGCAGAATGCCGACCGGAACGCCGGCACGCATGACATCGATCCCGGCGAGCAGCGTCGCTCCGCCCGGGATGACGATCAGCACCACGAGGATGAGCGAGAGCGAGAGCGGCAGAGAACCGCGGTGCAGCAGACCGGTCACCTCGAGGGAGACCCGGTCGAGCCCGCGCATGACCAACCGATAGGCGGAGACGGCGGCCGGGACGTGCGGCGCTGCGCGCTGCCAGTTCTCGATGTGCACGCGGAGGGCGAAAAGGACCGCGCCGAGGGCGAGTGTGGCGAATGACAGCAGCAGCACCAGGTTGAGGCCGTGCCACAAACCGAGGTGGGCGACATAGTCCTCGGCGGGGAATTGATGCGAATAGAGCCCGAACATGGGTTCGGCGAGCGCGCTCGGCACAGCGAACACCAGCCCGAGGACGCCCAGCGTCACCGGTACCGCGGTCACGACCCACGGGTTGGCCTGGGTTTCGATCGGTCCCTCGCTCTCGCTGCCCGGACCCCAGGCGCCCCAGACGAACCGGGCGCTGTACGCGAACGTGAGCACCGAACCGAGGAAGATGACCACCAGCATCCACTGGCTGAACCGGCCCTCACCGTGGAGCAGGGCCGAATAGGCGGCCTCCTTGCCGACGAAGCCCAGCAGCGGTGGCACACCGGCCATGGACGCGGCCGCCAGGGTGGAGGCGACGGCGAGCACCGGCATGCGTCGGCCGAGCCCGTCGAGCACCCGGAGGTCCCGGGTCCCCGTCGCGTGGTCGATCGCGCCCACGGTCAGGAACAGCGATGCCTTGAACACAGCGTGGGCGACCAACATGGTCAAGCCGGCCAGCGCGGCATTCCGCGTACCCGAACCGAAAAGGATCACCAGGAACCCCAGCTGACTGACCGTGCCATAGGCGAGCACGAGCTTCAGATCGTGCTGGCGCAATGCGCGATAGCCGCCGATGAGCATCGTCAGGCCACCCAGGACCAGGCAGGTGAGTTGCCACTCGGTCCGGTCGGCAAAGCCGGGGGCGAAGCGCGCGACGAGATAGATGCCGGCCTTGACCATGGCGGCCGCGTGGAGGTACGCCGACACCGGTGTGGGGGCCGCCATCGCGCCCGGGAGCCAGAAGTGAAAGGGCACGAGCGCCGACTTGCTGATCGCGCCCACGAGGATGAGGACCACGGCGGCGGCAACGACGGAGCCGGGATCCGGTGGGGCGGCGATGATCTCCGAGACCCGATAGGTCCCCGCGGCGAGACCGATCAGCACCATGCCGACGAGCATCGCGAGACCACCGAAAGTGGTGACGACCAACGCCTGCGTGGCTGCTTGGCGGGACTCGGTCTTGTGGCTGAGATGACCGACCAGCAGATAGCTGAGGACGGTCGTGATCTCCCAGAACAGATAGAGCAGCAGGAGATTGTCGCTCCACACCAGCCCCAGCATCGCTCCGGAGAACGCCGTCAGGTGGGCGGCGAAACGCCCGAGGTCGGGCTCGCCGTCCTCGAAATAGCCGGCGCAATAACTGAGGACGAGAATGCCGATGACCGAGATGATCAGCGTGAGCACCCAGCTCAGGACGTCCATCTGCAGGTCGATCGTCATGGAGATGGACGGGATCCACTGCCAGCGCTGGGTCGGCAGGTCGCCGCCGAGGACGGCCGGCGCTTTGGCCATCGCCCAGACCGCTGTGCCGACGTTGGGCAGGATCAGTGCCCAGAAGGCGCGTCGCCCGAACAGTCGCACCAGAAGCGGTGCGAGGGCATAGGCGGCGACGTGAGCGATGAGCAGTGCGAGCACAGGCCTCCCCTAGGTCTGAGCTTGGGCGGATTGTGCAGTCTAGTGGGCCATTCCGACAATTGGGTGCGCGACCAGATGAAGGGAACGCCATCTTTTGAGGGCGCACTATCCTCGTCGGGTGACTCTGCCCGGTCTCGTCAAACTCATCTCCGCTGATCCCGTCGTCGCCACGGCCCTCCAGGACGCGCGCACGCGTGCGGTCTCCGCGACGGACATCGCCGCGACGGCATCGTTCCGCCCACTCCTGGCCGCCGCGCTGGCCGAGGAGCGGCCGCTGCTCGTCGTGACCTCCACCTACCGCGAGGCGGAGAACCTGGTGACTGCCCTCCAGACGGTGCTGGACGAACAGTCGGTCGCCTATTACCCCGCCTGGGAGACCCTGCCGCACGAGCGGCTGAGCCCCCGGTCGGACACGGTCGGGCAGCGGCTGACCGTCCTGCGCAGGATTGCCGGCACGGACGCGGAGCCGGCACCGCGGGTCGTTGTGGCCCCGATCCGGTCGGTCATCCAACCCCAGGTCAAGGGCCTCGCGCACCTGTTGCCCGTGCGCATCGGGACCGGGGAGGACCACGATCTCGGTGAGCTGGCAGAGCGATTGGTGGGGGCGGCGTACCACCGCGTCGACCTCGTCGAGCGCCGCGGCGAGTTCTCGATCCGCGGCGGCATCGTGGACGTGTTCCCACCGACCTTCGAGCATCCGGTGCGCATCGACTTCTTCGGTGACACGGTCGAGGAGATGCGCCTGTTCACCGTCGCCGACCAGCGCTCCAGCGATCACGTGATCACCGAGATGGTCGCGACACCGTGCCGGGAGCTGCTGCTGGATGAGGGCGTACGCCGCAGAGCCGCCGCTCTCGCGCAGACCTATCCCAACCTGGCGGAGATGCTGGAGAAGCTGGCCGAGGGGCACGCGGTCGAAGGCATGGAGTCCCTCGCGCCGGTGCTCGTCGAGGGCATGGAGCTCCTGGTCGACGTCCTGCCCGCGGACACGCTCGTGCTCGTGTGCGACCCGGAGCTGGTGCGCGGGCGTGCCGCGGACCTCCACGCCACCAGCGAGGAATTCCTCAAGGCGTCCTGGGCAGCGGCCGCCGCCGGGGGAAAGGCCCCGATCGACCTGGGTGCGTCCGCGTACCAATCCCTCGCCGACGTCCGCGACCGCGCCCTCGCGCGTGGACAGAGCTGGTGGACGATCTCACCGTTCGCCGCCGGTCCGGACGCGACCGAGGACGACGGTCCCGGGCCGACAGTTCCGGACGCCGCTGACTCCCGGATCGTCCCCGTCCACCCGACCGAGTCCTGGCGCGGGGACACGGAGGCGGCCGTGGCCGCGATCAAGGCAGCCATATCCGACGGCTGGCGTGTCGTGATGGTCGCCGAGGGCAAGGGCATGGTCAAACGGATGGTCGAGGTGCTCAACGACGCCGACATCGGCACCAAGGCGGTGCGGGTGCTCAACAACCCGCCGAAGGCCGGGATCGTCACGGTCCTGCTGGGGCAGCTCGCGCACGGCTTCCGGCTCGACTCGGTCAAGCTCGCCCTGTTCACCGACGGAGACCTCTCGGGACGGGGGCCGGCGGACAAATCGATGCGACGGATGCCCGCACGCCGCAAGAACCAGATCGACCCGCTGGAGCTCAAGGCGGGCGACCCGGTGGTGCATCAGCAGCACGGCGTCGGGCGCTATGTGGAGATGATCCAGCGCACGGTGGGGGCGGCGACGCGGGAATACCTGGTGATCGAGTACGCCCCCAGCAAGCGCGGCCAGCCCGGCGACCGCCTGTTCGTGCCGATGGACCAGCTCGACCAGGTGACCCGCTATGTCGGCGGGGAGAACCCGACGCTCGACAAGATGGGCGGGGCGGATTGGAACAAGCGCAAGTCCAGGGCCCGCAAGGCGGTCAAGCAGATCGCAGCCGAGCTCATCAAGCTCTATGCGGCGCGCCAGGCCTCGAGGGGGCACGCGTTCGCCGCCGACACGATGTGGCAGCGGGAGCTGGAGGATGCGTTCGCGTACGTCGAAACTCCCGACCAGCTCGCCTGCATCAGCGAGGTCAAAGAGGACATGGAACAAGTCGTGCCGATGGACCGCCTGATCTGCGGGGACGTCGGTTACGGCAAGACGGAGATCGCGGTGCGCGCTGCGTTCAAGGCGGTGCAGGACGGCAAGCAGGTCGCGGTGCTGGTCCCCACGACGATCCTGGTGCAGCAGCATGCGCAGACGTTTGCGGATCGGTACGCCGGCTTCCCCGTGCGCGTCGGGTCACTCTCCCGGTTCCAGTCCGACAAGGAGGCCAAGGACGTCATCGACGGGGTCGCCACCGGCAAGGTGGATGTCGTGGTCGGCACCCACCGGCTGCTGTCGCAGGAGATCTCGTTCCATGACCTCGGCCTGGTGATCATCGACGAGGAGCAGCGGTTCGGCGTCGAGCACAAGGAGAAGCTGAAGCAGTTGCGGCTCAACGTCGACGTGCTGGCCATGTCGGCGACCCCGATCCCGCGGACCCTGGAGATGGCGATCACCGGGATCAGGGAGATGTCGACGATCGCGACCCCGCCGGAGGAACGGCATCCGGTGTTGACGTTCGCCGGTCCCTTTGACCGGGCCCAGGTCGTGGCCGCCATCCGGCGTGAGCTGCTGCGCGAAGGGCAGGTCTTCTATATCCACAACCGCACCCAGTCGATCGACAAGGTCGCGGGACAGCTCGCGGAGTGGATCCCCGAGGCGCGGGTGGTCACGGCGCACGGCCAGATGGGGGAGAAGCGTCTTGAGCAGGTCATGCTCGACTTCGCCGAGCGCAAGGCGGACGTGCTGGTGTGCACGACGATCGTCGAGGCCGGCCTCGACATCTCCTCCGCCAACACGCTGATCATCGAGCGCGCCGACATGCTGGGCCTGTCCCAGCTGCACCAGTTGCGCGGCCGGGTGGGCCGGGGTCGGGAGCGGGGGTACGCGTACCTTCTCTATCCGCCCGACAAACCGCTCACCGAAACCGCGCACGACCGGCTGACCACCATGGCCTCGACCAACGAACTGGGCGCCGGCATGACGATCGCCATGAAGGACCTCGAGATCCGCGGCGCCGGCAACCTCCTCGGCGGTGAACAGTCCGGCCACATCGCCGATGTCGGATTCGACCTCTATATCCGGCTGGTGGGGGAGGCCGTCGCCAACTTCCGCAGCGACGGGAGCGAGCCGGTCACGGAGGCCGAGATGCGGGTCGAGCTCCCGGTGGAGGCACACCTGCCGGCGGACTACGTGGGGTCGGAGCGGCTGCGGCTGGAGATGTACAAGCGACTGGCCGAGGTTCGCACCGAGGACGACCTGCGCGAGGTGCGGGCCGAACTGCTCGACCGCTATGGGGCTTTGCCGCCGCCGGTGGAGACCTTGTTGTCCGTCGCGCGGTTCCGGAACGCGGCCCGGGCGGCCGGGTTGACCGAGGTCGTGTTGCAGGGAAATTTCGTACGCTTCGGTCCCCACGATCTGCCGGAGTCGCGCATGCTGCGGCTCAAGCGGCTGCATCCGCGCGCGGTTGTCAAACAGAATTTCATCCTCGTGCCCAGGCCGCAGGCCGCGACGATCGGCGGGCATCCGCCGACCGACACCGAGCTCCTGGGCTGGTGTGCCGAGGTGGTGGAACAGATCTTCACCCTGGAGCCGGTCCCTGCGTGAACGCGGTCAGGCGGTCTGTTTCCTGCCCTTGGGCACTGCGACCGCAGCGACGAGCGCGGCGATCAGGGCGAAGACCAGCATCGCGCCGATCGCGACCATCGCGGCCTCGCGGACGGGCAGGTTGTCCTGGCGGCCGGTCATCTCGATGACATAGCCGAGGGCCCGGCCCTCGATGCCCTGGAAGCCGAGGAAGAGCGCCAGCGCGACGGCGGTGCCGATCGATCCCCCCAGCGACGAGGCCATCTTGAAGATCCCCATGCCGGATCCGGCCTTGTCGGGCGGCAGGCTGGTGAGGCAGGCGTCGGTGGCGGGGGTGGCGAAGAAGGCGAGGCCGAGGCCGAAGCAGGCGTACGCGATGAGGGCCAGCCACTGGTACTGGGCCAGCATGAGGTTCGTCGGCATGAGGAGCGCCGCCGCGACGGCGACGAGCAGAGCGCCCCAGATCATCGGCTTGCGGGGGCCGAAGCGCTGCAGCAGTTTCTCACCCGCACGGATGAACAGAACCACCATCAGCGGATAGCCGAGCGTGAGCGCGCCTGCCATCAAGGCGCCCATCCGCTCATCGCGGGCGAGCAGCTGCTGGGAGACGATGAGCAGGCCCAGGGTGCTGTTCATCGCGAAGTTGGCGGCGACGGTGCCGGTGAAGTTCATGTTCCTGAACAGCCCGAAGTCGATGAAGGCGTTGTCCCGGCCGCGCTCCACCAGGATGAACACGACCAGTCCGACGACGAAGACCGCCATCATGGCCACGCCGATCCCGGACACCCAGCCGAAGGACTTGCCGCCGAACGTCAACAACACCATCAGCGCCAGCATCATGATGAGGAAAATGCCGAGACCGCTGATGTCGAAGCGCTCGTGCTCGCCCTGCTGCTGCACCTTGTTCCCCGGGGTGCCCAGGACGAGCAGGCTGGCGGCGACGGACACGAGGATCGAGAAGACGAAGATCCAGCGCCAACCGAGATAGGTCGCGGTCAAACCGCCGACGAAGGCCGCGAGACCTGCGCCGCCGAAGGAACCGATCGACCACATGGACACGGCGCGCTGCCGTGCGGGGCCGTCCCAATAGGCCTTGACCATCGCGATGGTGGCGGGCATGACGCAGGCGGCGGAGAGGCCCTGGATGGCCCGGCCGGCGATCAGCAGGACGGACGTCATGCTGCCGGTGGCGAACACCATGAGCAGACAGCCCACGACGTTGAGGGCATTGCCGATCATCGTGAGCCTGACCCGGCCATAGCGGTCGGCGAACCCGCCCATGAGGACGATGAACAGACCCGACACCAGACCGGTCAGGGCGACAGCCAGGTTCATCGCCGTGGGGGACAGGAGTTCGCCCTCGACGTTGATGTTCTTGAGGACCTCGGGTGCCACCGTGCCCAGGGAGATCGCAAACAGCCAATAGGAGACGATGCTCAGGACCAAGCCGACCAGGAGCTTGTCGTTCCCTGGAATGTCCGGGGAGGGGACGTTGCGGGTGCGGACATGACGCGTCTCCTAGCGCTGCGATGTCCAGAAGGTATCGCGCGACAAGGACGCCGGCCCGGAGTTGCCAATCATTCCCGGGATGGCTTGTGCTTGGTCGGAATCGGTCGAAATTCAGGCGCTGGCCCTCAGGTGTCGGAGGTCTTGTCAACTTCCGAATGCGCGTTGTGTCCGTCCAGCGTGGTCGGGGTGCCGAGGGGGACGTTGACGCCCAACTCCTGCTTCTCGACCGGACCACCGACGCCGCGGTGGGCGACGTCCTTGGCGCCGTCGAAGGTGATGATGCGGTGGCCGCGGTTCTTGGAGAAGACCTGGGCGCGGGCCCACGTATACATCGCACCGACCCGGTTGCCCCAGCCCACCAGATACATGATGTGGATGAACGCCCAGGCCCCGAACGCCGGCAGGCCGGTGAGCTTCATCCCGAAGGACTCGGCAACAGCGGCCTTGTAGCCGATCGTGGCCATCGAGCCCTTGTCGAAATATTTGAACGGTGGCGGCTTCGGCTTGCCACTCAGCCGATCGGCGAGGAGCTGACCGACATATTTGCCCTGCTGCATCGCGACCTGGGCGACACCGGGCAGGTTGTCCAGGGTCATGACGTCGCCGACGGCATAGATGTCGTCGCGGCCATCAACCGAGCAGTCCGGGCCGACCGGGATGCGTCCCGCGCGATCGACCTCGATGCCCAACTTGTCCGCCAGATTGCGCGCGAGCGGGGAGCCCTGGACTCCGGCGGCCCAGATCCTGGTGCGGCAGGGGATGACTTCTTCCTTGCCGTCCGGCCCCTTGACCGTGATCGAGATCCGGTCCATGTCCACGGCGAGCGTGTTGGTGCGGATCTCCACGCCCATCTTGGTCAGCTTGTTGTGTGTCCACTTCTGGAGCTTCTTGTGGAACGGCGGCAGGACGGAGGGCGCCCCCTCCAGCAGGAGAATCCGGGTCGCCTTGGTGTCGACGTGGCGGTAGTCCGCCGGGAGCACCACATGGGCGAGCTCGGCGATCTGACCCGCCAGCTCGACACCCGTCGGGCCCGCGCCGATGATCGCGAACGTCAGCCAGCGCTTCTTTTCCGCGGGATCGGTTTCGAGCTCCGCCATTTCATATTTTGCGAGAATGCCGTCGCGCAGATAGCGCGCATCCTCAATGGTCTTCATTCCCGGCGCGAACTGCGCGAATTTCTCCTCGTTGCCGAAATAGGAGTGCGTCGCGCCCGCAGCCAGGATCAGCGTGTCGAACGGCAAGCGCAGTTCACCGGTGTCGGGTTCGCGGGCGATGACGACCTTGTTCTCGACGTCGATCTCGCGGACCTCCGCGAGGGCGACCTGACAGTTGCGCTGTCCGCCCACCACCCGGCGGATCGCGGGGGCGATGAGGCCTTCCGGGAGAATGCCCGCGGCGACCTGATAGAGGAGGGGCTGGAAGAGGTGGTGGTTGGTGCGGTCGACGATCGTGATGTCCACGTCCGCTTTGGCCAAGGCGTGCGCGGCGTTGATGCCACCGAAACCTCCGCCGATGATGACAACCCGGTGTCGCTGCGCCATGTCCCACGGCTCCTTTGACTTGTGAACGCCGACGATAGCTCTGGCCCTGCACATTATCGGCCCCGCCGAATCGGGTCTATGCATGTCGGTCGCTCGTCCACCACCCGGAAAGACTCGGCTAGGATCGCGGGCGGAAAATGAGGACGTTTGTGCGGCAATTCTTGTGGTGCCGGACAAGGATGCGGCGCCACAGCGCCCGGTGAAGGGTTGGGGATCACAGATGACACGGTTCATGACGCGCGTGGTCGCGGGGATCGGCGCGCTCGCCCTGGCCGGCACCATGACGGCCTGCTCCCGCCCCTCCACCGCGGCCGTCGTGGGCGGCGAGCGCATCTCGGTGGCAGAGGTCACGGAGCTCACGGAGGGTCTCCCTGACGCGTTGCAGGCACAGCCGGGTGCACCGTTGGAGTCCCTCGTGCTCAACCTGCGCATGCGGTCGGTGGCTGCCGAGCAGATCGCGGAGGAGCACGGGGTGACCGACCTCGTCGCACAGGCGGAGGCCGCCGTCACCCAGCTGGATATGCCCGAGGAGCTCGCGAACGATCCCGAGTTCCGCACTCTCCTGTTGTCGGAGGCCGAGACCCTCGTGTTGCGCGAGCACATGGGGACCCAGGAGGTGGAAAGGGCTCTCGCCGCTGTGCCGGTCACCGTCAATCCGCGCTATGGCCTCACCGGGCTGGAACCGTTCGACACGGTCCGCAACTCCTCCCTTTCCAAGCGCGCAGGCCAGCCCGAATGACCGTTCCGCACCGAGTGACGTGACCGGGTCGTGACGGATCAGCCCGAGCTTGCCCGTTTCGTCGAGGTCATGGCCCGGTTGCGGGTCGAGTGTCCATGGGACGCCCAGCAGACCCATCGATCGCTGGTGCGTTATCTCGTGGAGGAAACCTGTGAGGTGATCGACGCGATCGAGGCCGGTGACGACGCTCACCTGCAGGAGGAGCTGGGAGATCTGCTCCTCCAAGTCGTCTTCCACGCCGCGATCGCGGCGGAGGCCGGCCGTTTCGACATCGAGGACGTGGCGCGGGGCATCGCGGACAAACTCATCGAACGTCACCCCTGGGTGTTCACTGACACCGACCTGCCCGACGACCTCAACGCCACGTGGGAAGCCGCCAAGAAGTCGGCCAAGGGGCGTGAGTCCGCCCTCGACGGCATTCCCCATTCCCTGTCCGCGCTGAGCCGCGCCCTCAAGGTCGTGTCCCGCGTGCGCAGTCACGGCGTACCCGACGGACTCCCCACCCACCCCATCACCCCCGACGAGGTCGGATCGCAGGCGCTCGATCTCGTGGCCCGCGCCCAGGCTGCCGGGATCGATCCCGAACAAGCCGTGCGGGACGCGCTGCGGGACTATGAGGATCGGGTACGCGAGGCTGAGGCGCGGGGCTGAGTTCCGCGTTCGTGTGGGGCGGCTCACACCTGGGTTCGGGGCGTTTCCCGAGGGGATGTCCGGGCTTCGGATGTTGGTTGTGAGGTGGGGCGGACACTGTCGGTCCCGCGCACTAGGGTGTGTTCCGAGGGCCTTGTGCCCCCGGAAAGAAGTCCACTGCGAAAGGCAAACCCGTGGCTAGCATCGATTACGTAGAAGCGCGCGAGATCCTCGATTCCCGTGGCAACCCGACTGTTGAAGTGCAGGTCATCCTGGACGACGACGCCGAGGGTCGCGCGGCTGTTCCGTCCGGTGCGTCGACCGGTGCCTTCGAAGCCGTCGAGCTGCGTGACGGCGGCGAGCGCTACGGCGGCAAGGGCGTCCAGAACGCGGTTGAGAACGTGATGGAGCAGATCGGCCCGGAGGTGCTCGGTTTCGACGCCTCGGAGCAGCGCCTCATCGACAACGCCATGCTCGAGCTGGACGGCACGCCCAACAAGGGCAAGCTGGGCGCCAATGCCATTCTCGGTGTTTCCCTCGCGGTCGCCCATGCGGCTGCCGAGTCCGCGGGCCTGCCCCTCTATCGCTATGTCGGCGGACCCAACGCCCACGTGCTTCCCGTGCCGATGATGAACATCCTCAACGGTGGCTCCCACGCCGACTCCAATGTCGACATCCAGGAGTTCATGATTGCTCCGATCGGGGCCGACAGCTTCAGCGACGCCCTCGCCATGGGCACCGACGTCTATCACTCGCTCAAGAAGGTGCTCAAGGACAAGGGCCTGTCGACCGGCCTGGGCGACGAGGGTGGCTTTGCGCCCAACCTCGAGTCGAATGCCGAGGCCCTCGACCTCATCCTCGATGCGATCAGGGCGGCAGGCTATGAGCCCGGCACCCAGGTCGCGCTCGCGCTCGACGTGGCCGCGACCGAGTTCTATGCCGACGGCACCTACTCGTTCGAGGGCGGGGCCAAGACGGCCGAGGAAATGGTGGACTACTACGCCGGGCTCGTGGAGAAATATCCGCTGGTCTCCATCGAGGATCCGCTCAACGAGGAGGACTGGGAAGGCTGGAAGGCCATGACCGACCGGCTCGGCGACAAGGTCCAGCTCGTCGGCGACGACCTCTTCGTCACCAACCCCGAGCGGCTCCAGCGCGGCATCGAGACCAACACCGCCAATGCGCTGCTGGTGAAGGTCAACCAGATCGGTTCGCTCACCGAGACCCTGGACGCCGTGGACCTCGCGCACCGCAACGGCTATCGCTGCATGATGTCGCACCGTTCCGGTGAGACGGAGGACGTCACGATCGCCGACCTCGCGGTCGCGACCAACTGTGGTCAGATCAAGACCGGTGCGCCGGCCCGGTCGGAGCGGGTGGCGAAATACAACCAGCTCCTGCGCATCGAGGAAGAGCTGGACGATGCCGCCGTCTATGCCGGCGCGTCGGCCTTCCCGCGCTTCTCGGCCAGCTGAGGTCTGTTCCCACGCCGATTGACGAATGATTTGAGGCGGATCGCGGGGCCTGCGCTCCCGCGATCCGCCTCGTCGGCTGCCTAGACTGATCCGCGATGCCGACGATTCCACGCAACCCTCGTCCCGGTTCCGGTCCGGGACGCAGGCGCTCCCGACACCGGGCGAGTTCGCGTCCGGTGTCCCTGGTGAACGATCAGGACGAGACGCCGCGCCTCCGCACGGACTCGCGCCCGCCTCGGGGGGGCTTCACCAAGCGCGCAGTCGCCCTGATCATCGTGGTGCTGTTGTTGATGATGTCCTATGGCACCAGCCTGCGTACGTGGTATGAAACCGAGCAGGCCAACGCCGCCAACCGGGAGTCCATCGCCCGGTCCCAGGAACAGATCGATGCCCTGAACGCCGAGTTGGCGCGGTGGGACGATCCCGACTTCGTCCGGGCCCAGGCCCGGACCAGACTCGGCTGGGTCGTGCCGGGAGAAACCGGCTACCGCGTGCTCAGCGCTGATGGCCAACCGATCGGCCAGCAACTCCAGCGACCGGGATTCGACGCGGCCGAGCCCGAGACCCAGACCTGGTGGGAACGCATGTGGGGTTCGATCCAAGCGGCCGATGAACCGATTCCGGAGCCCGGAACGCCGGTGGAGACACCGGAGCCGCTGCCGCCCCTCACCGATGGGACGCGCACGCCCAGCCCCACACCGACGCCGACCCCGACACCGACCCCCACGCCCTCCGCGACCCCCACGCCCAAGCGCACGGCAACGCCGACCCCGCGTACGAGAACCGCGACCCCGACCGGGCGGGACACGGCCACGCCGACCCCGCGCCGGCCGACTGCGACACCCACCCGGACCCCGACCGGGGCGGCGAACCGCTAGCGTCCACCCGAGGTGTCGCCCCGCCAACCGGAGGAGTCATGAACCTGGAGCCCATGAGCGCTGCCGATGAGGAAATCCTCGCCGAGCAGCTCCAACGTCCCGCCCGTGGCGTGGCGGGCATCGCTTGGCGCTGTCCCTGCGGGAAACCCGGGGTGATTGCGACGGAGCCGCGGCTGCCGGACGGTACGCCGTTCCCCACCACGTTCTATCTGACCTGTCCCCGTGCGGTGGCTGCCTGCTCGACGTTGGAGGCCGGGGGAGTCATGGCCGGGATGACCGAGCGACTGGGCTCGGACCCGGAGCTGGCTGCGGACTACGCCGCGGCGCACGAGGCCTATCTGGCCGACCGTGCCGGCCTCGGTCACGTTCCCGAGATCGAGGGCATCAGCGCCGGCGGGATGCCGACCCGGGTGAAGTGCCTGCACGTTCTCGTCGGACATGCACTCGCCGCCGGGGAGGGCGTCAATCCGCTGGGGGACGAGGCCGTGCGCGCGCTGGGGGAGTTCTGGGCCCGCCCGTGCCTGACCGACGGCGGACCGGCGTCCGGGCGTACCCACCCCACCACCTCATGAGAGTCGCCGCCATCGACTGCGGCACCAACTCGCTGCGACTGCTGGTGCTCGAGCAGGAACCGGGCGGGGCGGTCGTCGAACTCGACCGGCAGCTCCGACTCGTACGGCTCGGGGAGGGTGTGGACGCGACCGGCGAGTTCGCTCCCGCCGCAATTGAGCGGACCTTCGGGGTCTTGAGGGAGTACGCCGCAGAGCTCGCCCAACTCGACGTCCAGCGCGTGCGGTTCGTGGCCACCTCGGCCGCCCGCGATGTTGGCAATGCCGCCGAATTCCTTGCGGGGGTGAGGCGGTTGCTCGGCGTACAGGGCGAGATCATCAGCGGATCCGAGGAAGCGGCGCTGACGTTCGCGGGTGCGGTGACCGGAATGCCGCCGACGGACGGGGCCGTGCTGGTCACCGACATCGGCGGGGGCTCGACGGAACTGGTTGTCGGCCACGCGGGGATCGAACGCTCCGCTTCCCTCGACATGGGGTCGGTCCGGCTGCGTGAGCGCTTCCTCGCGAGTGATCCCCCGACCGGGGACGAACTCACGGCAGCCATGGAATTCGTCGATGACCAGCTCGCGACTTTCGACTTCAGCGATGTCCGGGGCTGGGTCGGCGTCGCCGGCACGATCACGTCGATGGGGGCACTGCTCCTCGGGCTCGACCACTATGACCGGACGCTCGTCCAGGGGCTCATGATGGACCGCAACGCCATCGATGCCGTCGCCGGTGGCCTGTGTGCCACTCCGGTCGCGGAGCTTGTCTCCCCGCTGCTGCCGCCGCTGCGGGCCGAGGTGATCGCCGGCGGCGCGGTGATCTGTTCCCGGATCGCCGCGCGGGTGGACGTGCCGATGATCGTCAGCGAACACGACATCCTCGACGGGGTGGCTTACGGACTGCTCGCCGAGGCTGCGGGCGACTAGGCTCCTCCCCGTGCCCGGGCTCCCGCCCGGTTGCGGCCCCCGTAGCCCAACGGCAGAGGCAGGCGGCTTAAAACCGCTCGAGTATGGGTTCGAATCCCATCGGGGGCACTTCAGGGATGTCCCGGAGCGCGGATCGGGAACATCCGGGGCACTCCGGTTGCTCGATAGAATGACGAGTGGGCGTGGAAGCGCCCCCGACAGGAGGAAGCATGCTTCGTAGTTCGAACCCCGTGCTCTCGCGTCAGGACGCCTTCACCCCGGGCTCCCAGGCGAGTGGATACCAGCAGCAACACCCGGCCTATCCGGGACAGCAATACCCCGGACAGGGCTTCGGCCCACAGGATCCACAGCGCGGGCCGCGCGACCAGGGGGTCATGACCTTTGACGACGTGGTCACCAAGACCGGCGTCATGCTCGGCATCGTGGTGATCGTCGCAGCGGCGGCGTTCTTCTTCCTGCCGGTCAACCTGCTGATGCCTGCCACGATCGGTGCGGCTCTGGCGACCGTCGTCCTGACGTTCATCGTGGCGTTCCGCCGCGCGATCTCACCGGGCCTCGTGTTCGTCTTCGCGATCGTCGAGGGTGTCTTCGTCGGTGGCATGTCGAAGGTCTTCGAGACCTTCTACCCCGGCATCGTGGTCCAAGCGGTGTTCGCGACGTTCGTGGCAGCGGCCTTGACGCTCGCGGCGTACAAGTTCTTCAACATCCGCGTGACCCCGAAGTTCACCAAGGTCATTGTGATCGCCACCATTGCTTTTGCTGTGGTCACCCTGCTCAACTTCGGCCTCGCCCTCGCCGGAGTCAACGGGGGCGCCGGCCTCGGCCTTCGCGCGTCGGTCACGGGCGAGGTCAGCCTGTTGGCCATCGGCGTGTCCGCTCTCGCTGTCGTGCTCGCGGTGCTGAACCTGATCCTGGACTTCGACTACATCGAGCGCGGCGTGCAGATGGGCGCGCCGGCCAGCCAGTCCTGGAAGGCCGCGTTCGGCCTCACCGTCACGCTGGTGTGGCTGTACATCGAGATGCTGCGGATCATCTCCTACTTCCGCCGCTGACCAAGCGCACAGGGCCCGTCGGGATCTCCCGGCGGGCCCTTTTTGTGTTCTGGGCTGGGTGGTTGCGTTCCCACAGTCGACATCCCAAGGGCGGAGCTGGGCCGTTGGCACCGAGCGGCCCAGATCAATCCACGTGCGCCGCTCAGCGCGGAAGACCGGCTCCGTGGCTAGTGGAGGTGGCGATCGAGCAGAGACCGTGTGCCGGATGTCCAGCGGTGTCGGCGTACGTCCTCCCACGGCACCCACATCGCACCGGCAGTGGTGCCGCCAACGTCATGGACGACCGGATCGGTCGGGGCTGCGCAGTGAGCGCGATAAACGAGCCGGATGGCGTGGAAGTCCTCCAGCACGCCGTTGGGGGCGCGCCCGATCCAATGGTCGCTCTGCACATCGACCAAGGCCTCGGGCTTGATGCACTGGCCCGTTTCCTCCATGGCCTCCCGAACGACGGTCTCGAGAGGTTCCTCGCCCGCGTCCACTCCGCCGCCGGGCAGACCCCACTGACCGGGCACATGGGTCTGATCCGAGAACTGGGTCGCAAGCAGGCCACGGGCGGACGACACGATCGCATAGGCCGCGATGCGTTGACGCACCTGCGGCACCTCGCCGGGCTGCACGTCGGCGTCCGGGTCCAAGCCACGTGGCCGGCGGGCGCGCACATGCGTGTGTGAATGGGGGGCGCCCTGGACCGTCAGCACGATGTCTTCACCGTCGCGACGAGCGGTCAGGGGGCGGGCGAACCGAAGGCCGTGCTGCCACACGGCGATTCTCGGATCTTCACCGTGGGCCAATTGGCTCGCGAACAGTTCGGCGCCGCCCGGTGCGGAAACACAGACGATGCGCATCCGCCCATCATAGGCGGATCGCGATGGCGGTCCCGGAACCTCCGGCAGGTGCGGGGCTCCTGCCGGTGCAGGGAGTGGGTGTGCTGGCTATGCTTTTCACGTCATCAACCCGGGCCGCAGCGGATCCGGGGCGGGTCCCAGGAGGCAGCGTGCGATACAACGAGAACGCGCGATTGGATGCCGGTCAGGTTTCCGGTGGCGGAGGCGGCGGACGCATCGCCGTGGGCGGCGGCATCGGCACGATGATTCTGTTGTTCGTGTTGAGCCAGTTGTTCGGTATCGACCTCACGGGTCTGGCCGGTGGCAGTCAGACCGAAAGCAGACCCGACTCGAACGCCTATGCACATTGCCAGACGGGCGCAGACATCGCGGAACACCGGGAGTGTCGCTGGGTGGCCTACACGAACTCGATCCAGGACTATTGGTCGCAGGCCTACAGCGGCTACCAGATGACGCAGACCCGGATCTTCAGCAATCAGGTCTCCACCGCGTGCGGCACGGCGACGTCGGCTGTCGGCCCGTTCTATTGCCCCGCGGACAGCAACATCTATCTGGATGAGACCTTCTTCGACACGATGCTCAAGCAGCTCGGTGCGCAGGGCGGCGACGCCGCCGAGGCTTATGTCATCGCGCATGAATATGGCCACCATGTCCAGAACCTCACTGGGGTGATGGAGCAGGTCCAGCGCCAGGGCCAGCAGTCTGGTCCGGACTCGCTGCAGGTGGCTCTGGAGTTGCAGGCCGACTGCTACGCCGGCGTCTGGTTCAAGCATGTGGTCAACGACCCGACCGGACCCATCTCGGAGGTGACCCAGGACGACCTGGACCGGGCACTCGATGCAGCGCGTTCGGTGGGCGATGACCTCATCCAGCAGCGCACGCAGGGCCGCGTCAACCCGGATGCCTGGACCCACGGATCGGCGGAGAGCCGGAAGCGGTGGCTGGCCACCGGCTACAACACCGGGGATCCCAACGCCTGCAACACGTTCGCGTCCAATCAGGCCTGAGTCCAAACAGGCTTGGGTCCCGGGTGCCAGTTCCCTCGACAGGCGGGCTGGGCAGCCCCAAGCCTGAACTGCTCGGCAAGGCGTCAGCGTCGGGGACAGATCACGAGACCCTCGACCTCAGTTGCCTCGTCACAATCGAAGTTGGTGCGCAGCGCTGCGCGAATATCGGGACGGGCTTGGTCGAGGTTGAACCAACCGGACTCGATGACCACCGCTGTCACGGACGGATCGCTCAGACATTCCAGGTTGTCCGCATAGCTCGCGGTCTCCGCGATCGACTCCGCCTGTGGCCCGCGTGCGCGCTGAAGGAAGGTCGGCGAAACATAGTGGCAAGGAGTGGGATTTCCGAGCCAGTAGGGCGCTGAGAACGACAGATAGACCACCGGCGCATCCTTCGGAAGCACCGCCCCGACCGCGTCCCAGCGATCCGCGGTCAGCGTCTGGTCCAGATTGTTCGCGGGCGTGGTGCGATTGTGGGCGAGCGAAAAGGAATAGGTCGTCCGCGGTGACACGGTGACGAGGAGCGGCGCCAAACAGGTGATCGCAATCAGCACCGTCACGACCGGGTTCGGCCGCTCCCGGCCCAGTCTGGTTCCGTCTTTGTCCGGTCCAGCCTGCTGTCGGCCCAGACCGGCGGATGCGTGGTCGAAGGCCACCATCCCCACGCCAATGGCGAGCACGAGCGCGACCGCTGCGGCGCCGACCCACCAGTTCGCCGATCGTGTGCGCGGGCCGATCGCAAACAGGCCGACCCCGACCAGGAGACCAAGCACTCCGGTGACCGGCAGGGCGAGCGGCAGTCGTGGAGCATGAGCCGCGACCGCACCACCGACGGCAGCGGCCGCCACCGGCAGCGCTGCGAGGTGATAAAGGAAATTCTGCTGCTGCACCAGGAACGGGACGGTGAGGAGGGCGAACACCGCGAGCGCCGCCCACCCCACCAGGCGCTCGCGGCCGCCCCGGCTCAGGAGCCAACCGGCCGCGACCAGCCCCACCAGAGACGCTGGGGACACGATCGCCGAGTTCGTGAGCCCCTCCAACACTTTCGGCAGAGCTTCTGCAGTCGCGCCGGGGTTCAGTGCGGGCATGTCCCGCAGCCACTGCCACTCGCGCGGCTCGATGAGCACGGTGAGCATGAACAGTGCGATCGTCGCCACGACGGTGACCAGTGCGGTGCGGAGTGCCCGCGTTCGGTCGATGACGAGGATGACGACCAATGCGGCGAGCGCCGTTGCTGCGGTCGTGAACTTGAGCAGCACGACACAGCCCAGCAGGAACCCCGCGACGAGGGCAGACCAATCCCGTGTTGCGGGTGGAGATTGCTTCCCGGGGGTTCCGCACAAAAACACAGAAAGTGACGGCGCAAGACGGCTCCGGCGGCGTGTCGGGACGGAATCAGGGCGTTGTGCCGTCACTTTCTGCGTTGACGCGGGTTCACCCGATGCAGCGGTCATCGCTGCCGTGGGGACCCAGAGCGCAAGCCCTGTCGATGCCACGGCAAGGACGGCTGCAAACCACTCGGGTTCGGCGAAGTCCCAGCCCGGGGCCCACGCCAGCGCCGCGCCGGCCGCCACAGCGGTCCATCGCGCGACCCGCGGCCGGCTCCATCGACTCAGCCCACGCCACAGCAGCACCGCAGCGCCGGCCGCCAACAGCACGCACCACGCGCGAAAGGCCGCCTCCTGCACCCAGACGTCGCCGGGGGAGACCGCAGCCAATGCGGCCACGATCCCACGTGCAGCCATGGGACGGTGCGCCCACACCTCGGTCCACGGGATCCCTGCTGCTGCGGCGGTGTGCACGACGCCGATGACATAGCGGACGTCCTGGTTCAAACCGGGGCGCAGGATCTGTCCGATCGTGACGAGAGCCACCGTCAGGAGCAGCCCGAGGCGGACGACTCGTCGAAGGAGCGGGGCCGTTTGCACAGCGGTCAGCCTACGATGAAGGGGATGATCAAATACTTGGGCTCCAAGCGGACCTTGGTGCCGGTTCTCGGGGAGCTGTTCGAGCGCAGTGGTGCGCGGACGGCGCTGGACCTGTTCACCGGCACGACCCGGGTTGCTCAAGAGTTCAACCGTCGGGGTGGGTTCGTGCACGCCAACGATGCGGCGACCTATTCCTATGTGCTGGCCCAGTGTTATGTGGAAACGGATCCCGACACGGTCGACCGGGCCGAGCTCGCCGAGGCAATCGAGCGGCTCGAGGCGCTGCCGGACAAGCGCGGTTATGTGACCGAGGTGTTCTGCGAGAACGCCCGCTATTTCCAGCCCCACAACGGCGTGCGGATCGATGCGATCCGGGCGGGGATCGACGAGTGGTACGCCGACTCTCCACTGCGACCCCTTTTGCTCACCAGCCTCCTGGAGGCGGCCGACCGGGTTGACTCGACGGTGGGGCTGCAAATGGCCTTCCTGAAGGAGTGGGCGGCCCGGTCCTATCATCCGTTGCGGATGCGGCTGCCGGAGCCGGCCCCGGGGGCGGGCCGGGCGCATCAGCGTGACGCTCTCGACCTCGTGGGGGACCTGCCGAGGGTCGACCTCGCCTATCTCGACCCGCCCTACAACCAGCACCGCTATCTGAACAACTATCACGTGTGGGAGACGCTGATCCGCGGCGATTCACCGGATCACTATGGGATTGCCTGCAAGCGGATGGACGCCCGTGACCCCGAGCGCAAGAGCCGGTGGAACAGCAAACGCACGATGCCGGGCGAGTTCGCTGCAGTGCTGGAGGCGGTGCAGGCGGACGTGGTGGTCGTGTCGTTCTCCAACGAGGGCTTCCTGCCGCTGCCGGAGCTGGTCGAGATGTGCTCGGTGCGGGGCGAGGTGCAAGTCCTCGACTATGCCTTCGACCGCTATATCGGTGCTCGCCTCGGCATCTTCAACCCCCAGGGGATCAAGGTCGGCAAGGTGTCCCACACACGCAACATTGAGCACGTCATCGTGTGCGGTGCCGCCGACATGGTCGCGGAGATGACGCTGGGACTCGCGGCGTGAGCCTGGAGCTCGACCCGTCCGCGCTCGTCACCGCGCCCCTGCTGCTCGGGACGATTCTGCGCCGCGGCGAGGTCGCCGTGCGGATCACCGAGGTGGAAGCGTACGCAGGGGACACCGATCCGGCTTCCCACGCCTACAAGGGACGGACCAGGCGCAACGCGGTCATGTTCGGCCCGCCCGGACGGCTCTATGTCTATTCGATGCACGGTCATTTCTGCGCCAACGTGATCTGTACGCCGGAAGGCGTCGGCGGCGGGGTATTGATCCGAGCAGGTGAGGTGATCGAGGGACTCGAGCACGCCCGTGAGCGGCGCCCGGGCGTCCCGGATCATCGGCTGGCCCGCGGGCCCGGCTGCCTGACGCGGGCGCTGGGCATCACGCTCCTGGACAACGGCACCGACCTGCTGTCCCCCGAAGGGACCGTCGAGTTGCAGCCACACGTGTCGGAATCGACGATCGCGAGCGGGCCACGCGTCGGGATCAGTCGCGCCGTCGATCGACCGTGGCGGTTCTGGGTCGCCGGCGACCCGAGTGTGTCGGCCTATCGTCCCGCACGCAAGCCCGTCCGCCCGGATCCAGCCCTGTGACGCAGTAGCGTCGTCCCGGAGGAGGTCGTGCACATGCAGCAGCCGGGGTGGTACACCGATCCGAGCGGCGAACCGGGGCGATTCAGGTTCTGGACCGGACAGACGTGGACGACGGTGACGACGGACAACCCGAACACTCCCTGGCCGATGGCGGCGGGACCCGCACCGTCAGGGCCCGGTCACCGCTCCGGCCCTGCGGGGTCGCCTCCCGGCCGTCCCGGCCCGCGGACCGGTGTCATCGTCGCGGTCGCCGCGGCACTCGTGCTGGTGCTCGTCGGCGTGGGCGGATTCTTCGTGACCACCCGGAGCGGTGCGCCCCAGGAGACCGCGAGCCCGGGTCCGTCCGGTGGGCCGCTGCAGTCCGTGCCCCCGCCCACGGCCGCCCCCACCATGCCGGCCGGGGAGGAGGCGAAGCTGAACTGCAGTGGCGGCAACACTGTGTTCACCCGCCGTTCCGAGCCCCAGCTGCAGTCCACCGGGGTGGTCTATGACGCCGTCCCGGACTGGCGATTCTCGTTCGATCCCGGCTACTGGACCTGGATGGACGACCACGTGTCGCTGGGGGCCATCCGCCTCGACGGCACGGACAACGAGGCCGGCATCACCCTCGGCGGCATCCGTTTCGAGAACGGTTTCGCCGATCAGGCCACCGCGGGCACGCTGACCGTTGCCTGCCTCGAGGGCAGCCTGTCCGTCGAGGAGCCCACCCGGGCCGGTGCCCCGACGACGACGGAGACGACCCTCGGGGGCATGCGGACGTTCCACACGCGGGTCGAATACATCGGCACCAGCACCCCCGTGCCCTTGCTCGTCGACATCTATGTCATCGATTCCGAGCAGGGCAACAAGTGGGCCCAGCTCATCACCTTCCAGCGCCCCGACAGCGAAGCCGGACCGTTGATCGATCGCGCAGTGGCGTCGGTGCGCCACAGCTGACGTCAGGCCCGCTCCGCCGTGTCGACGAGGACGGCGATGGACCAGGGGCGCACCGCATAGTTGCCCGCGATGACCTCGCCACCGTCGGGCCAGATGTTGTCCTCCGTCTCAGCCCAGGCCGCAGTGTCGATCAGCCGGATCCACCGGTGGTCGGGGATGGTCTGGAACAGTCCGGCCGTCGGTGTCTGGTTGATCAACACGAGCAGGTCAGGCTCGCCGATGCCGGAGGATTCGATGTGCAGGCGCAGCGCCCGGTCGCCGTCCTGCACCGGACTGCCGTCGGGTCGCGCGAAGAAATAGGAGACGTCGTCGTCATCCAGCACCTGATTGCCGTACGCCCGCTGCCGCAGCGAGCGCCGTTCCGCTCGCAGGCGCAGCAGCGCACGGGTGAACCGGAGGATCGGGTTGTGGTCGCCCGGGGCCTCACCGAAGACGTCGTAATAGGCGGCCCCCTCCGGGTCCTCGGGGTCGACGGGCAGCCGCGTCGGGGTGGGTGAAACCGCTTGGGCCCAGTTGTTCCACATGCCGATCGTGTTGAGGGACCACGGGTTGTTGTTGCCGTTCTGGGTTCGGCCGTATTCGTCCCCGGAGGTGAACATCGGCACCCCGCGGGACAACATGAGGATGGTCAGGAAGTTGCGCAGCCTGGTGCGCCGCAAGGGGTGATGCCCACCGGAGTCCCAGGCGAGGTTGTGACTGCTCCCGCCGTCCGAAGGCCCGAAGGGCCACGGCTGGTCGTTGACCGGGCTGATGAACGAGACCAGGTCCATCAGGCAGAAGCCATCGTGGGCAGTGACGAAGTTGATGGACCGCTGCGGTCCGCCCTGGTCGTTGAAGTTGTGGTAGTCCCCGTTGACCATCTCCATGAAGTCCCGGACGTTTCCGTCGCCCTTGAGATAGCCGCGTACCGCATCCCGATAGCGCCCATTCCATTCGCCCCAGCCACACGGGAAGTTGCCGACCTCATAGCCCCACAGGTCCCACGCCTCCGCGATGATCTCGACGTGCCGATCCTCAGCCATGTCGGCGATCGCAGCCAGCAGGGGATGGGTGCTGAAAAACTTCTTCTGATCGTCCCAGTGCTCCCGGTCGAAGGCGTTGGGGGTCCGCCCGAGCACGGTCGCCAAGTCGAACCGAAAACCATCGACGCCGAACTCGTCGATCCAATAGGCGAGGGAATCCAGGACGAGATTCTGGGTGGCCGCGCTCGAATGGTTGAGCTGGTTGGAGCTCCCGGTCGCTCCGTCGATGAGCATGTGGTCGTTCGTCTGCACGTAGTAGTCGTTGACCGCGAACCCGCCCAACGACGTGAAACCGGTCGCGTCGCGGTCGCCCGCCCAGTTGCCGCCCTCGGCGGTGTGGTTGTACACCACATCCAGATAGACCTCGATGCCCGCCTCGTGGAAGTCGCGCACCATCTTTTTGAATTCGCGGGTCGGGTCGCCGCGCGAGCGATCCGACGAGTACGCCCGGTTGGGCGCGAAGTAGCCCATCGTCTGATAGCCCCAGTGATTGACCGAGGAGCGGTCCTTGGCACGAGGTGAGCTGTTGGTCTCGTGGACCGGCAACAACTCGATGGTCGTCACCCCCAGCGCCTTGAGATAGGGCGCGAGGAGGCCTGCGCCGGCGTACGTCCCCTGCAACCTCTCCGGGATGTTGGACACGGCATCAAATCCCGGCTCGTTCGCCAGGATGTTCGCGAGGGTGAGCGCGCTGGGGTGCCTGGTCAGGTTGCCGACATGAGCCTCATAGATGACTGCGTCCTCGGCGGGCAGGCGCGGTCGGGGGCCCGTCGGGGTGTAGTCCACGACCACGATCCCCTTGGGGGCCCAGAAGCCGGTGTCCACCTCTCGCTGCGGTCGGCCGCGATAGAGGGTGCCGCCGGTGCCGAAGACGCTCGGGGACCCTCCGGTCAGCGAGATTTCGGGGGCCATGAGGTTGTGCGTGATCTCGAAGGCATAGGGATCGAACAGCACCTTGTTGGGATTGAAGCGATGGCCGTCGGCGTCCACGTCGGCGATGAACCCCGCGGATGACCCGTGCCGTGTCCAGGCCCGGTCGAAGGGCCAGTTGGGGCCCCAACAGCGAAACGCATAGAGCGTGCCCGGGCCGGCATTGCCGAGCTTGGCCCGCCAGACCCCATCGGCGCCCTGAGCCATGGGAAAGTCCACCGAGGCGAGGTGTCCGACGGCGGCCGCATAGATCTCCAGAACCACGCGGGTGGCCGCAGGGGCGTGGACAGCGAACGTCGTGACCTGTTCGAAGGCGCGAAACAGAACACCGAGAGACCAGTCCGCCTCGGCCCACATGTCGGGGCGCACGGCGAAGGCGCGGACCGGGACGGCTGTGAAACAACTGACCTTCTCAAGATGCACGCATTCATCGTGCCTCATCCGGAGCCTCAGAGGTGAGGCCACGCGGTTGTTGATGCATCTCGCACGCGGATTGGTCGCCGCAACTGAGTGAACGGGTGGCTCACTACAGTTGTGTGCATGGCTATCCCATCCCCCGAAATCCTTCGGCCCAGCCCCCTCGATCTGGGCGCAACACTGAGCGGCGCGGTCCGCGTTTTCCGGCAACGGCTGGGAAATTTCGTTCTGATTGCCCTGTTGCAGGGCGTTGCGACCGCCGTCCTGATTTTCGGCGCCGTGGCGCTGTTCGTCGTGGGAGTGTTCAGGGCGATCCAGCGGGAACAGGTCGCGGGTCTGTTAGTCCTCGGCATCGTCGTCCTGTTCGCCGCGTTCGTGGGGTCCTTCCTCATCCAGGTCAAGACGCAGGCGATGCTCGTCCTGGGCGCGCACGACGAAATCCACGGCCAACCATCAACCATCGGTGATCTCTTCCGCCGGACCTCCGGTGTCGCTCTGCGCGTGCTCGTGCTCGGCCTTGCCCTCATCGGAGCGATCTTTGTGATCTACGGCGTCCTCGTGGCGCTGATCGTCGGGACGGCCATTCGTGCTGCACAGTCCAGCGACCCCGGCAGTGCACTGTCGGCCTTCTTCGCGACGCTCGCCATCTTCGTGGTCGTGATCATCGCCCTCGCCATCGCCGCGATCTATCTCACCGTCCGATTCCTCTATCTGATCCCGGCTCTCGCCGTCGAGGGCCGCGGGGCTGTCGACGGGCTCAAACGATCCTGGGCGCTGACCAAGGGGAACGTCTGGCGCACCCTTGGCTATTACCTGATCGCCAGCCTCATCGTGAGTGCCATCAGCTATGTGGTCCAGCTCATCCCACAGACCTTCATGACCGCAGCGATGGACAGGGCACTGGTCACGGATGAGCCGTTCGCAGCGTTCTCGGTGATGTTCCCGTTCATGGCGCTGCTCACACTCCTCCAGATCGCGGTGCAGCTTCTCGCCACGCCGTTCCTGAGCAGCTACATCACGGTGATGTACGTGGACCAGGTCCGACGCAATGAGATGGTCCAGCCGCTCGCGGCGGGTGGCTTCCCCGGTCAGCCGCACGGCAGCTATGACCAGAACTACGGGGCGGGCTCCCAGCACTACGGGTCCGGTCCCCAGCAGCCCTACGGCCCGTCCTACGGCCAGCAGCAGTGGGGTCAGGACCCGAACAAGGGTCGGGACCCCAACAACCCCTATGGTCCGGGGCCGCAGTCGCCCGGCCAGAATCCTTTCGGCGGCTGAGTCCGCTCGACGGACCACTCACGCGAGCGGCGACAGCCTGATGACACCCGCACGGTCGATCGGTGCCACGGTCCCCGTGCGGGCGAAGCCGCCCCAGATCTCGCGGAGCAGCTGACCGGCTTCGTCGACACGTGCCGGGCTGAGCCCGGCGAGCAGCGGTGAGTCCGCCCACACGTCGGGCCGGTCGAACATGAGCGCCCCATCGATCATGTGAGCGGCGCGATAAGGATTGCCGGGCGCCCCAAAATCCAGGCGGTAGCGGTAGCCGCGCCCACCCGCAGCGGCGTGTCGGGCCGCGAACGCCTGGCTCGGCTTGGCATAGATCACCCGAGTCACCCACTCGACGGCGGCCCGTTGGCTCAGTGGCCCGACCACGGGCGTACGCGTCAGCCGCGCGAGCGCCGCCACGGTGAACAGCGCCCCCTCGCGGGCCGTCCAGCCGATCAGCAGGTCGATGTCCGGCGCGGCCGCGCGCCACGCCTCGTCCCGGTCCCGTTCCCGGGGGAGGGGCGTTCTGCCATATTCCACCCCGTACGCCATCGCGGCCTTCAGCCCGAAGCGCTGGACCCCGGCGTGGATCCGTCGCTGGGCCGCGACCAGGTCATCGACCGGCAGGTCGGCGGGAAGGAGATCGGCGGCTCGGGCCATGGCGGCGTACATGCGGGCGCGGTTCGGAAGTACGCCCAGTGGCGGGCTCGCGAGCACCGCGCGCCGGAACAGCCCCTTGGCCCCGTCGGCGATCATCAGGTGGGCGACCGCGTCGGCGCCCGCCGACTGGCCCGAGGCCGTGATGTTCTCCGGGTCCCCGCCGAAGGCCGCGATGTTGTTCTTGACCCAGCGCAGGGCCTCGAGCTGGTCGAGCAGCCCGAGGTTGGCCGGGCTGTGGCGACTGTGGAGATAGCCGAAGATGCCGAGTCGATAGGTGACGTTGACGACGATCACGCCCTGCTCCATCACCAGCGACGCAGGGTCGAAGACGGGCGCATCGCCCGCCCCCCAGATATAGGCCCCACCGTGGATCCAGACGATCACCGGCAACCGGTCATCGGGCCGGACATTCGCCGGTGCGGTGACCGAGAGGTGCAGGCAGTCCTCGTCCCGCTCAAGATCGCCCAGCGGGTTGGTCAGCAGACTCTCGAGCAGTGGTGCCACCGGTTGTGGGCAGGCGGGCCCGGGTTCGGTCGCATGGATCGGCGTCGGGGAACCGGGCTCGGGAACCGGACGCTCGAACCGCCCCGCCCGGGCGTACCTGATCCCCGTCGCCCGGACCACCCGACCGTCCCGCCTCCCGACGATCACCCCGGCCGGGGTCTGCCAGGTGGGCGGGCGTTGCGGGGCGATGCTCATTCCTGCACCGTACCGCTCAGCCGCAGGCCACCCCGGTCGCGTGGATCGGGCAATAACCGTTCGGGTTCTTGATCAGGTATTGCTGGTGGTAGTCCTCGGCAAAGTAGAACGGGCCGCCATCGGCGATCTCGGTGGTGAGCTCGCCATAACCGGCGTTGCTGTACGCGGTCTGGGCCCGCGCTGCCGCTTCCCGCGCCACCGGCTCCTGCTCGGGAGTGACGAAGAGCGCCGAACGGTACTGCGTGCCGACGTCGTTGCCCTGGCGGTATCCCTGCGTCGGGTCGTGGGCCTCGAAGAACTGTCGGACGAGGTCGGCGTACGCGACCACCGCGGGATCGAAACAGACCCGCACGGTCTCCGTGTGCCCGGTCAGCCCGGAGCACACTTCCTCATAGGTCGGGTTGGGGGTGAAACCGCCCTGATAGCCGACGGCCGTGTTGCGTACGCCCTCGGTGTTCCAGAACATCTTTTCCTCGCCCCAGAAGCAGCCGAGTGCGAAACAGGCGACCTCGGTCCCCTCCGGGGTGGAGTCGACGGGAATGCCGAACACCTCGTGCCGGACTCCTGCCGGCAGGACCGACGTGTCGCGGCCGGGCAGGGCATTCTCAGCGGAGACCATCACTGGCTTGCGTCCGAAGAACATGCGGCCCAGTATGCATCGCCGCCCAACCCCCAACCCGGCCGGGACAACGCGTCGGGTTGACGGGCACAGGACTCAGAACGTGATGTCCTCGATCATCTCGTGCATCTCCACCGCGGACGGGGCCTGCATGCCCGGCGCCTGGTCGTCGGAGTGCGACTGCTTGAACGAGTCGGAGCCGAGCCACGCCTTGAAATCGTCGACCGTGTCGAACTCCATCGTGGAGACGTACGGCAACTTCGGCTGCGCCGGGCGCTGCAGCGTGACGCGGCGGAGGCCGGGGACGCCGGACAAGGTCGTCCGCATGCTCTCCATGAAGACGGCTTCGAAGGCCTCGGCGCCCTCGGTTCCGACGTCGATGCGGTTGGACACGATGTACATGTTTTCTGCTCCTCAGAGTCGAGTGAGGTCCCAATCTATTGGGTCGGCGCCCTGCCTGCCGAGCAGCTCGTTCGCCCGGGAAAACGGCCGGGACCCGAAGAAACCGTTGTGTGCCGACAGGGGAGAGGGGTGCGCGGAGGCAATGCGCGGCACGTCCCCGAGCCAGCGGGTGACCGACTGGGCATCCCGGCCCCAGAGGATGGCAACGAGCGGCCCGCCCCGTTCGGCGAGCGCCTCGATCGCCCGTTGGGTGATCGCCTCCCAGCCCTTGCCCCGATGCGTCGCGGACTTCCCCGGCTGGACGGTCAGCACCCTGTTGAGCAGCAGGACGCCCTGTTCGAACCAGGGGGTGAGGTCTCCGTTGGGGGCTGGTGGGATGCCCAGGTCGTCCTGCAGCTCGCGATAGATGTTGATGAGCGACTTCGGCAGCGGTCGCACGTCCGGGGCGACGGAGAACGACAGCCCGACGGGATGACTCGGAGTCGGATAGGGGTCCTGGCCGAGGATCAGCACGCGTACGTCCTGCAGCGGCAGCGTGAAAGCACGCAGAACGTTCGCACCCGACGGCAGATAACCCCGGCCTGCCGCGTTCTCCGCCCGGAGGAAGTCGCCCATGCGGGCGATGTCGGCGGCGACCGGCTCCAGCGCGTCCGCCCAGTCCGGGGCGATGATGTCGGCCAACGGACGCGGGGTCATCGCAGGTCCTCCGGGTTGGCGAGCTCGGTCGGTTCGGGCGGCGGTGTCCTGGTGTGGGGTGGGGGTACGCCGCCCGGCATGCGCAGCGACACCAAGGCACCGAGCGCGAAGAGCGCGGCGCCGGCCCCGAAGGCGACCGGCATCGAGACATAGTCTGCGAGCACACCCGCCACGAGCGGACCGACGATCGCGCCGAGGTCGGAGAACATGGAGAAGACCGCGACCGGCGTACCGCTCCGAGCCCCGGCAGCATCACCCACGGATGCGGCGGGGGCGGTGCCGAGTGCGGCGGCGGCGAGGGCGCCCAGACAGAGGACGAAAACGAGGAGCCAGAAGTTCGGCACGAGCGGGACGGCGACCATGACCGCCGCGCCCAGAATGCCGCCGGCGATCATGGCCGGTTTGCGACCCACGGAATCCACGAACTTGCCCACGGGTCCCAGGGCGATGGTCTGGACCACCGCGGCGATCGCGAAGGCGTAGCCGGTCTCCGCAGGACTGCGGTGCAGACTCTCCACGACGAGGATGGGGATGAGCGCGTTGCGTACCCCGAAATTGTTCCATCCCTGGGCCAGATTGGACGTCACGGCGGCCTGATAGCGGGGGTCGGCGGCGACCGTACGCCACGGTCGCACCTCCGCGTGCTTGCTGGGGGCGGCGGCGGGATCGGGTCGGGACAGGAGCATGAGCCCGACCGTTCCGGCCACGGCGAGCGTGCCGGCATAGAAGAAGAACGGTGCGGTCAGAGCGATGTGTGTGAGCAGACCGCCGATGGCCGGGCCCGTCATGCCGCCGATCAGGAACCCGCTCTGATAGAAGCCGGCCGCTCGGCCGCGCATCGCCGGGGGAGCGGATTTCAACAGGAGTGTCATCGCCGAGACGCTGAACATCGCCGAACCGATGCCGCCCAGGCCGCGGGACAGCAACAGCATCACATAGCTCGTCGAGAGACCCGCGACGACGCTGGACACCGCGACGATGAAGATGCCGATCGCCAACGTGGTGCGCTCCCCGAGCCAGTCCGAGATCCGGCCGCAGAAGGGGCTGGTGAGCAGGCGCATGAACGCGAACGACGACACGACCATCGCGACCTGGAAGTTGGTGACCTCGAACGACTTCGCGAACACCGGCAGGACCGGGACCACGACACCGAAACCCACCGCCACGTTGAACGCGATGATGCCCAGCACGATCACATCGCGGGGAACGCTGGTGCGTCGGCGTATCCACGCCTTCAGCATGGCGCCCCCTTCCGCCTCCACCCGCCCATCACGTCCGCACCATAACCCCTGTCGGCGTACCCTGCAGCCCGCGGAAGGCTCGTGGGAACGGCCTCACCGCTGGTCGCTCGCAGCGAAGGCGGAGTCGCGGTGCCGGCGGGCGTACCAGCCGACGGCGGCCGCCGGGACGATCAGCGCACCCGCAGCGACGGCGAGTCCGCCGAAGCCGATCCAGGCGAGCAACGGGCCGCCGATGAGCGCGGCCGATGCGGCGCCATAGTTCATGAGGGCGTCGGTGGCTCCTTGGAGGGGTACGCGGACTTCGCCGGAGTCAACCCGGGCGAGGAGCGCCGAGCCGGAGATGAGCGTGAACGACCAGCCGACGCCGAGCAGCACGAGGGCGACCGTCACGGGGACGAAAGCGTCCGGGGCGATCAGGATGAGCCCGGCGGAGAGACCGAGGATGACGAGGCCGACGAGGGAGGTACGCATCGCGCCGAAGCGGTCGGCGAGCCAGCCGACGAGGGGGCTGAGGGCGTACATGCCTAGGATGTGGAGACTGATCACCAAGCCGATGGCGCGCAGACCGTGGTCTTCCTCGCCGAGGTGCACGGGGGTCATCGACATGATGCCGACCATCACCGCATGGCCCACGACGATCAACAGCACGGCGAAACGGGCGACGGGATGGCGCGACGCCCACTTCAGCGCGGCGAGCGCACCAACGGCTTTTGCGGGCGGAGTGCCGACGGGCGCGGCCCCACTGCCAGCGGGTCCGGGGTCGGCCGGGGAGCTGCGACGGGCGACGAAGACGAGGGAGATGACAATGCCGGCGAGGGTGAACGCGGCGAGGCTGAACAGATAGGGGCCGGCGAGATCGGGGAGGGTAAGGCGCCGACCGACGGCAGCTCCCAGACTCGAGAGGTTGGGGCCGAGGACCGAACCGATCGTGGTGGCCCAGATGACGATCGACATGATCGTCGCGCGCCGTTCGGGGGAGGCGAGTTCCGAGGCCGCATAGCGGGTCTGCAGGTTCGTCGCCTGGGCTGCACCGAACGCCAGCAGACCGAGGAGCAGCAACCAGAACCAGCCGAGGCGGGCACCGATGAGGACGATCAGGGCGCCCGTGGCAGCGAACGCATAGCCGGTGGCGAGGGACCGGCGGCGGCCGTGTCTGGCCGCCAGGTTGGCCAGCGGCACGGCGAGGACCGCGGCACCGAGCACGGTCAGTGCCTGCCCGAAGCCTGCCAGCTCGACGCCTCCCATCGATGCCACCAGCAGCGCCCCGACCGCGATGCCCGAGGCGACGCCGATGCCGCCGAGAACATTGCTGATAATGAGCGCGACCAGTGAGCGGACGGGCGCTGGAGAAGACGGCATGGGACGAACCCTAACTGCTGCTCGCATGGGCAGCATCGCGCCTTCGGGCCCCGGAACGCTGCTGGATGTGCCCCTTCACCGGCAGGCTTCGGTTTCCTTCCTGCGGGAGGGCGTGCGGGTGACCAGCGTCGGTGTCGTGGCGGGTGTCGTGCTCCAGCACCGTCGGTCGCCGAATTCCTGGTGGTGTATGCCGCACGTGCCGCTAGTCCCAACCAAGGATTCGCTGCTTCGGCGGGAACCCGGCGACTCAGCGCCAAGATTGGCACCCAGATGTGAGTGAGACGGTAAAACCCCTAGTCACGCACACCCCTCGACCATCTGGCTGCCAATCTTGGCGGCGACTCGGGGGACTGCTGGCCAAGATTGGCACCTGGATCCTTCAGCGATGGCGAATCCCCTTGTCACGCGAAGACCCCGGACAACTGGCCGCCATTCTTGGAGAGCACCAGGGCCCGGGAGCAGCCGACTCACGGGCCGCAGCCTCGGAGCCTTGGACCTCTTCCCGCCACTACTCCGCCACCGGCACCGCCCGCGCCGCACTGGCTGGCAGCGTTTCGCTGGTGGCGCTTCTGGGTCCGTTCCCTGTGGTTTGCGACAGTTCGGCGTCCGCCAACCGAGGTTCTTGCCCCGGATCACCCTTTAGAGTGGCACGCGGCGAAGAGGAGGGGTGATGTTCTGGACGCGACGCGTGCCGGGTGAGCTCGAGGGCAAGTTGGATGGGATCCGGCAGGAGCTGGCGCGCTCGCGGGAGGCGGATGAGGACATCCGGATCGACCTCCAGGCCCAGCGGAACCGCACGGCCGAGTTCGATCGGGCCGTGCCCCGGGGGTTGCAGATCTTCGCCGCCTGGAGCTGGCGGGTGCTCCTGATCGCTGCCCTGCTCTGGGGCATCGGGTGGCTCGCTGCCCGGCTGTCGGCCGTCACGATTCCGCTGGCCATCGGCATCATGCTGGCGGCGGGGCTGGTGCCCATCGCTGCCCGGCTGATGCGATGGGGCGTCCCGCGCCCGTTGGCGGCGGTGCTGACCCTGGTGGGGGGCCTGCTCGTGGTGAGCGGCATGCTCACGCTCATCATCAGTCAGATCGCCGGCCAGTCGGACGAGCTCGGGCAGCGGGCGATGGAGGGCTTCCACCAGTTGATGGGGTGGCTCAACAGCGGCCCGCTGCAGATCAGCCAGGAGCAGATCGACGGCTGGATGGACCAGCTCACCACGTATCTCAGGGAACAGCAGGCCACCATTGCCCGCTGGGCCACGACGGGTGCCGGGGCCATCGGCAACTTCCTGGCCGGCCTGGTCCTCGCGATCTTCGCCATGTTCTTCATGCTTTATGACGGCCCGATGATCTGGAAGTGGCTGCTGCGGCTCGTGCCCTCGGCAGCCCGGGAGCGGGTCGACGGCGGTGGCCGGTCCGGCTGGAATTCACTGGTCGAATATGTGCGGGCCACCGTGATCGTCGCAGCCGTGGACGCGATCTTTCCCCTGATCGCCGCCATCATCATGGGAGTGCCGATGGCGCCCGCCCTGGGTGCGCTGCTCTTCCTCTCGGCGTTCGTGCCGATCGTCGGCATCCTGGTGTCCGGTGCCGTCGTCACCCTCATCACCCTGGTGACCGTCGGCCCCGTCCAGGCGCTCATCATGCTCGGCGTGATCGTCGCGGTGAACCAGATCGAGGGCAACGTCCTGCAGCCGATGCTCCTCGGCAAGGCCGTCTCCCTGCATCCGCTGGCGGTGATCTTCGGCATCACCATCGGCATCAGCGTCGCCGGAATCGTCGGCGCGTTGCTCGTCGTCCCGCTCATGGCCTTCGCCAAGTCGTTCATCGGCTATGTCGCCGAGGGACGGACCAAGGAGTCCGACGCTGCCGGGGTAGCCCCGGCAGGCTAGAGCCGTCGATTGCTCAGGGCCGAGGACCACCCGCGTCGGACGCCTGGGGGTCGGCAGGGTCGTGGCCGGCTGGCCGCGCCTCCGATGACCACGCATCCGGCAGGCCGGTGATGCTCAGATCCACGAGCAGGGCAGCGTTCAGGTCGTTGCCCACCGATTGCAGGTCCCGGATGTTGACCGCGCTGTAGCGCTTGCTCACCGGGGGCTCCACCTCGGACAGCACCGTCTCCCGGTCGCGCTTCGCCGAAAGGACGGCGAGCTGGCGGCGGAGTTCGGCGCTCAGTACGCCGCCTTCCTTCGAGCCGAACGTGGCGACCTCTGCGGCGTACTCCTCCGCCTCCGCCATCTGCCGATCGTCCTCCGTCGACAGCATGGTCGCGGTGCGCTCGAGCAGGGCGATGCCCCGTTCCGGATCGCCCTGGCCCAGGTCGGTGACCGCCTGCAGCAGCAGGGGATAGCGCCCCTGCCGGGCACGCTCGGCGAGGATGCTGAATTGGAGCCCGGTGATGCGCTCGCGGGTGCGGCTGTTCTCGTTGAGCAGCGGCACCAGCTCGTGGGCGTGATGGCTCGACTGGGCCATCGCGTCGAGCATCTCCCGACCGGCCTCCTCCGACGACTGGATCGTTTCCCGCAGGGGGATGGCCTTGATGAAGAAGGAGGTGACAAGGACGAGTACGCCGAGGGGCAGCCCGATAAGGAATGTGTTGTGCAGAGACTCGGCCAGGCCCATGCGGATGGCCTCGGCGACCGGGTCGGGGAGCCCGGCGAGTGCGGCGGGGTCAAGGACGGACCCGGCGTCCACGTGGCCGACCTGATCGGCTGCTCCCGGGGGCAGGTGCCCGGCGATCGCCCCGGGCAGTGAGCTGGTCATGACCGTGCCATAGATCGCGATGCCGACGGTGGAACCCACGTTGCGGAAGAACTGGATCGACGACGTGGCGACACCGAGATCCTGGCGGCGGGCGTTGTTCTGGACCACGAGGGTGTACTGCTGCATCGCCAGGCCCAGACCGATGCCGAATACTGTCATCGCGCCGGTGAGCTCCAGCGGGTTGGAGCCATAGCTGAGCTGGGTGAGCCAGGCATAGCCGGCGATCATGAGCACGGCACCGCCGAGAATGATCTCCTTGTAGCGTCCGGTCTTGGTGACCAGGAATCCCGCGACCATGCCCATCACGATCATGCCGAGCATCAGCGGCATCAGGATGAGGCCGGACTGCGTGGCGTTGACCTTCATCACGCCCTGGGCATAAACCGGGATGTAGATGATGGCACCGAACATCATCATCGCCACGCCGAAGCTGGCGATGTTGGACAGGGTGAAGATCGAGCTGCGGAACAGGCGCAGCGGCAGTACCGGCTCCTGGGCGCGGGTCTCGACAATGATGAAGATGATCGTGAAGACGGCGCCGACGGCGTACAGACCGATGATCTGCGGAGAACTCCACGGCCAGGTCGACCCTCCGAAGGAGGTCGCGAGCAGGATGCTGATCAGTGCCACGGCAAGGGTGACCATGCCTGCATAGTCGATGCGGACTTCCCGCTTGGTGTGGGGCAGGTGGAGGAAGCGGGAGATGACGACCAGGGCGACCACACCCACGGGGAGGCTGACGAAGAACAACCAGCGCCAACCCCAGGCATCGGTGATGGCGCCGCCAGCGAGTGGTCCGGCGATCGAGGTGACGCCGAAGACGGCCCCCATGACCGCCTGATACTTCCCGCGGAAACGGGCGGGCACGATGTCGCCGATGATCGTCTGGGACAGGGGCATCAGCGTTCCCATGCCGAGGCCCTGCACGGCGCGGGCCGCGACAAGCGTCCAGAAGTTGGGCGCGAAGCCGGAGATGACAGAGCCGATCATGAAGATCACGAGCCCCGCGATATAGAAGGGCCGTCGGCCATAGAGGTCGGACAGCTTGCCCGCGATCGGCACGGTGATGGCCGAGACGAGCATGGCGGCGGTCGCCAGCCACGAGTAGTGCTCCATGCCGCCGAGTTCGGCGACGATCCGCGGCATCGCGGGGCCGACGATCGTTTGGCTGATCGAAGCCACGAGCATGCCGAGCATCAGCCCGATGAAGACCCTGCGGCCAGCCGGATCGAGCTGGAAGGACAGCTTTGCCTCGGGGGTCGGCGAGGTAACGGATTGTGCCACGAGTTCAGTCCTGTCGAGGGTCGGTGGAGGGGGCCTCCGCGGTATCGCGCGGGGCTGGGTCGCATGGGGTGATTTCACGGGCCAGTCGGGACAGCAGCCCCGCCAGCGTGATGACGTCGTCGGGGGACCAGTCGGTCAGTCTCTCTCGTACGATGCCGAGCCGTCGGTTCCGGGCTTCCGCGACGCGCCGGAGTCCCTCGGGGGAGAGGGAGACCAGTTGCGCCCGGCCGTCGGCCGGGTCCGGGCAGCGCTCGATCATGCCGGCTTCCTCGAGGCTGCGGACCTGTCGGGAAACGGTCGAGGCGTCCAAGCCGCAGGCGGCGGCGAGTTCGCTGTTCCTGGTCGGGCCGAGCTGGACGAGCATGTGGACCACCCAATAGGCGACCTGGTCGGAGCCGCTGTCCAGCCGTTTGCGGGCGGCGCGGCCGATCGTCAGCAGGGATTCGAGGATTTGGGCCGAGGCCTGGGCGCTGCGGTCGCGGGGATCTATTGGGTGCACCATGCAACCATACAAATCGATGCTTGCGGCATGCAACTATTCATTGCGTTAGGTGGTCCGGGGAGGATCAGGGTGAAGGAATGGAAAATCACCCTTTCAAATAAACTAGGTTGATTTTAGATTTGGTGCATGAGCAGTCCTGACCTGACCCCAATCCTGGAGGAGCTCGCAGCCGGCCGCATCGATGCGGCCGAAGCCAGCCGCCGCATTGACGCACTCAAAGCCGCCCACGAGCAGGCCCCGCCCGCAACCTCATCCACCACCGATTCCACCGCCGCGCGTGACGAGACCCCGACCGGCAGTGCTGCCGACTCCGGCGGAGGAGATGCGCGGAAAGGGGACGGTCCGGCACCGAGGGCGAACGGCTCGACGGACCCGCATGGGGAGGCCAAAGCGGAGTCGCGCTGGCAGTCCTATGCACGGGAGACCTTCAACCGGGCCGCGAGCTATGTGACGGGCGAGCAGCAGTCCCGGTCGGAGCACCGGCCGGACCCCAAGCCCGCCGGGGCGGAGAGCCCGAGGCCTTCTGCAGCGGGTGATGATGACGTCCCGCCGGCTGATCGTCAGACCACCAACACCAAGGGGGTCGATAGAGTCTCGATTCGTGCGGTCGGGCGTCGGGTACGCGTCGCCAGCGAACCCCGCGTCGCGACAGCGTCGGTCGACGGGGCCCACGTCCTGCGGCGATCCGGATCGGTGCTGGAGATCTCCAGCGACGGTGAGCTGGGTGCGTCCATCGATGGCTTCACCCTGCTGCGGCCACCGCGCAGCCTGGAGGACGTCCGCAATCTCGGGCTGGGCAAGGAACTGTTCATCAGGGTGAACCCCAACCTGATCGTGGACGTGGAGCTCACCGCCGGGTCGCTCACCACGGAGGACGTGCGGTTCCTCGGCAAGGTGCGGGTCACCGCCGGCGGCGCCAAGCTGATGGGCATCGAGGAGGCACACGACGTGCTCGTCCAAGCGGGACAGGCGACCGTCAAGGGCCGGATTGCCACCGGCCGGTCCCGTCTGCGATGCGAGTCGGGCTCGCTGGTCGTGGAGCTGGAGGACGACTCCAACGTCACCGTGCGTGCGGAATCCCAGCTCGGCAAGGTCGCTTGGGCCGGGGGTCACTCCGGTGCCGGTGACGAGGTGGTCATGGGCAATGGGGCTGCACGTCTCGATGTCGGCGTGGTTATGGGCCATGCCACTGTTCGTGTCGGATCCGAACCCCGTCAGGAGGCCTGATGACTGTCACGCACCATCACGATGAGGCACACCGGGCGCCCAGCGATTGTCCCGTCTGTGGCGATCAGCTCCACGTCACAAGGCTGGGCTGCACGTCCTGCGGGACAGAGCTCGCGGGAGTTTTCCGCACCTGTGAATTCTGTGCCCTCAACCCGTCGGAGATCGAAACCCTGCGGGTGTTCCTGGCGTCCCGGGGCAATCTCCGGGAAGTGGAGAAGCACTTGGGTGTGTCCTATCCCACTGCCCGGTTGCGGCTCACGCAGTTGCTGATGCGACTCGGGTTGTCCGGTGACGCTGACCACGAGGCTCCGTCGACCCGTCCCACGCGTGATGAGGTGCTGGCACAGGTTGCCTCCGGGACGCTCTCCCCGGACGAGGCGCAGAAACTGCTCGCCGAGCTGGACTGAGTCTCTGAACGCCAAAAACGAACCGCCCCGGAATCTCGGGGCGGTTCGTCGATGGCAGAAACCCGGCGACTAGCCCTGGAAAGCCTCGACCTTGAGGATCTCGACGGACACAGTCTTGCCGTTGGGGGTCTCATAGCTCACTGTGTCCCCGGCCTTGTGATTGAGGATGGCGGCGCCGAGCGGCGACTGCGGGCTGTAGACGTTGATGTCTTCGGCGGCCTCGTCGAGGCCCATGACCTCACGGGAACCGAGCAGGAACGTGTCGGTGTCGTCATGGTCGCCGAAGAAGGCGATCGTGATCCTGGTGCCCGGCACTGCTTGGTCGGTGGAGGCAGGTGGTTCGCCCACCTGTGCCCTGCGGAGCATGTCCTGCAGTTGGGTGATGCGGGCCTCCTGCTTGCCCTGCTCCTCACGCGCCGCGTGGTAGCCGCCATTTTCCCGCAGGTCGCCCTCTTCGCGGGCTGCGGCAATGCGCGCCGAGATCTCGGCGCGTCCCTCGTTGGTCAGCTGTTCAAGCTCTTCCGTGAGCTTGTCGAACGCGTCCTGGGTCAGCCAAATCGTATGGGTATCGGTTTCAGCCATCGCAAGAGCTTATCAACTCCGGATGTCCGAGGCGCTCAATCGGCGATGCAGTGCTCGACCGAGGCGGAGGTTGACAGTCGGAAGGTGCGGATTGTCACCTCGATCTGCTCGACCTTCCTGTCGGACGCGGCGATCGGAATCCGGACCTCACCCACCCGTTCGAAGTCGGGGGCCTGGGCGAAGACCACGCAATGACCGGTCACTTCGGGGCGCGCCCGGTCCACGGTGACCGTGACCTCGATCTCGTTGTTGGAGGTCACGTTGAAACCCGAGACATCCGCGGTCAGCGGAGGGTTGGCGTGGTATGCCGAGATCCACAGCCAGAAGATCACCAGCGCGAGCAGGGGCGCGGCGATCACCGGCACGAGCCAGGGACGGCGACGCTCGGGATAGCGCTCGGCGATGCGGCGGCGGTCGGTGTCGGAAATGGTCACGTGTCCACCTTATGCCGCTGTTTGCCGGTGCGTACGCGGACCGCTCGCGGTGAACGGTCGGGTGAACCGTGCGGCTCCGCTTATGCTGGCCCCCGTTCAACACCCGATCCCGCGGAGGCCCGATGACCGAACGACCGCCGCTGCGGACCGACTCCGTCGGTGAGCCGCTGCGGCTGCTGCATGTCCATGCCCACCCCGATGATGAATCGAGCAAAGGTGCGGCCACGACAGCCCGGTATGTCGCCGAGGGCGTGCGAGTCATGGTCGCGACCTGCACGGGTGGGGAGCGCGGCTCGATTCTCAATCCGGCCATGGAGCGACCCGATATCGAGGCCAACCTGGCTGCTGTGCGGGCTCAGGAGATGGATCTGGCCCGGGAGGTGCTCGGGATCGAACAGACGTGGCTGGGCTTCGTCGACTCTGGTCTGCCGGAGGGGGACCCGCTGCCGCCGCTGCCGGAGGGCTGCTTCGCAGTGCAGGATCCCGAGGTCGCGGCGGGACCTTTGGTGCAGGTGCTGCGGCAGTTTCGCCCCCACGTGGTGACCACCTATGACGAGAACGGTGGATATCCGCACCCTGACCACATCATGTGTCATAAGGTGACGATGGCGGCGGTCGCTGCGGCTGCAGACTCCCAGGCCTGGCCCGAGCACGGGCCGGCCTGGGAGGTGAGCAAGGTCTATTTCGACCACACGTTCAACATGGCCCGCATGTGGGCCATGCATTGCGCCATGGTCGAGCGCGGCGCACCGTCCCCCTTTGCGGACTGGTTCCAGGGGAAGACCGAGGCAGACATCGCGGCCGAGCCCAACCGGGTGACGACCTCCGTCTATTGTGCGGACTATTTCCATGTCCGGGACCGGGCGCTGCTGGCCCACGCAACGCAGATCGACCCCGACGGCATCTGGTTCCGCATCCCATTGGAACTGCAGCGCAGAGTCTGGCCCACCGAGGATTTCGAGCTCGTGATCGATCGGGTCGGGGTCGCCCTGCCCGAGGACGACCTCTTCGAGGGCATCGCCGCTGATGTCCGGACGGCTGAGCACTTGGGCAACGGGGCGTAGAGTTCCCTGTCATGATCCCGTTCGTTGTCACGCCCGACCCCGATTCAGTGGTGGCCGGATGGATTCCGCTCGCACTCACCCTGCTGCTGGGCGTCGTCATGTTTCTGCTCTACAGGAGCCTGCGCAACCAGATGCGCAAGATCAACATTCCTGAAGGCGGAGTCCCGACGCGCGGGGAACGCCCCGGCGTGGATTCGCCCGGCAAGCGCGCCCCAGCCGATGCGGATCGCACCATGCGAGAAAAGTCCGATGCGGACAGGACGGACGAGAAGTCATCGAGCTGACCTGAGGGTCGGCTGACATGACGATCATCGGGGTCCTGTCCCCGGGGGCGATGGGTGCCGCGCTGGCCCGGACCTGGCAGCGGAGCGGTGCCCGCGTCGTCACGACGACCGCAGGGCGGTCCGCACGCACACAGCAACTCGCCGAAGGGCTCGAGCTGGTGGACTCGATCGACGAGGTGGTGCGGGCTGCGGATCTGGTGGTCAGTGTGGTTCCCCCGGCCCGGGCTGTGGCGAACGCCGAGCAGATTGCTGCTGCGGCGCTCCGTCGTCAGGTCCGTCCTGTGGTCGCTGACCTCAACGCCATCTCGATCCCCACGCTGGAGTGGATCACCTCGGTGCTGACGGAGGCCGGGTGTGCGGTGATCGACGGTTCGATCAGCGGCAACCCGCCACACCCTGATTCGGGGCAGGAGACCCGCATCTATCTCTCCGGCCCGGGGACGCAGGCGTTGACCGCATTCGACACCCCGGAGCTGCGATCGATCGAGGTCGGCTCGGAGCCGGGCCGGGCGTCGGCGATCAAGATGTGCACAGCCGCGGTCTACAAGGGGATGACCGCACTCATGGTGCAGGCCCTCCGCACCGCGGACGCGCACGGCGTGGCGGAGTTCGTGGCAACGGACTGGGCGGACATGCTGGGAGATCTCGGCGCCGGGGCCGCACACCGCATCGCAGTGGCCACCAGCAAATCCGACCGGTTTCCCGACGAGATGCGCGAGATCGCCGCTACTCAGGGAGCGGCCGGTTTCGGTGCCCAACTCCATGAGGCGATCGCCGAGGTCTTCGAATCAGCTCATCGGACGGCACTGGGCGACCTCAGCCCCGAGCAGGCGGCAGACGTGCACGACCTGACTGTCGTCCTGGCTGCACTGCGCACCGCTCGGGACTGAGGAATCATGGCTCGGGGCTCACGGTGATCCGCTGGAATCGACGAACCCGGCCGGCCCGCCCCCTTCGATCGCATCCCCGGCCGGACAGCCGATGAGATGGTCGTTGACCACGCCCATGGCCTGCATGAAGGCATAGACCGTCGTGGGGCCCACGAATCGGGCACCCGCTCCCTTCAGGGCCTTCGCCAACTCGGCGGACTCCGGTGAATGGGGCGGCACATCGGACATCTCCCGTGGGCGGGGATGTCGCTCGGGAGCGTACGCCCAGACGAAATCGGCAAACGAATCGTGCTGGTCGGCGAGCGCCACCACGACCCCTGCATTGGTGATCGCCGCCTCGATCTTGCGACGGTTGCGCACGATGCCTGCATTGGCCATGAGCCGCTCGACATCCGCTGGACCGAACCGGGCGACCGCTTCGGGGTCGAATCCTGCGAACGCCTCGCGGAAGGCCGATCGTTTGCGGAGGATGGTCAGCCAGGACAAGCCTGCCTGGAACCCCTCCAGCACCAACTTCTCGAACAGCTTGTGGTCGTCCCGGACGGGCCGGCCCCACTCGTCGTCGTGGTAGGCGCGATAGTCGGGATCGGTCCCGGGCCACGGGCACCCGGACGGGTTGGGCACGCCCCCGAGCGTACGCCGTTCAACCTCAGCTCGCGTCAACACTGCGCAACCCTGCGTCGTCGGCGATGCGGCGTACGCCACGACGGTGCGCGACGTAGCAGCCGAACAGGTCCAGACCGAGGCGGTCGAGCCGACTCCGCGCTGTGCGGGCCCACTCGACGTCGCTCATCCGGACCCGCGGCTGCCGGTGGCCGATGGCGACGACGACCCCTGCGACCACCGTGAAGGGGTCGTCCCGCAGGAGGTCACCGAGGATGTCGAACGATCGGTGTCGTGCGGGCTCGGGGCATCCCCACGTCACACCGGTCATCGTGATGGGTTGCACCATGCGGCCGAGATCGTCACACAGCAGCAGGGTCAAGGAGTTGCTCAGCCGGTCGCGGTGGCCGACCACGAGGTCGACGACGTCCGCGGCCAGCTCGTGGTTGCGCAGGGAGCGAGTGGGCCAATCCTGGGGCAGGTCTTCAAAACTCATGGGATCAAGGGTGGGCAATTCCAACCCCGCATGGGGCGCTGGAGAGGAGTTGTCCACAGCCCAATTCCGAGAGGCCCGTCACGTTCCCCGGTCTCAACCGGACCAGCGCACGAGCTTGCGCAGAGTCGTGTCCACCCCGAGCTCGGCAACCTGCGCGAGATAGAGCTCCGCGCAGGCCACGGCATCGGTCAACGCCTCGTGCGCCCGATAGGCCGGCAACCCATAGCGCTCCCGGGCACCCCACAGCCGTACGCTGCCGTGGTGAGCGTCGCTGTGGGCGAGCACTCGGTGCTGGAGCATCATCGTGTCGATCGACAACAGCGGGAGGCCGGCCCCGAAGAGCTTGCGACAGGCGCGGTCCAGGAAATTCTCCTCGATGTCCGCGAAGTGGGCGACCATCACCCTGCCCCGGAGGGCCTTGACCGTTGCGGTGATCGCCTCCCGCAACGTCACCCCACGCGCCACGTCGTCATCGGTGAGGCCGTGGACGGTGGCGCTCTGCCCAACCTCGGACGCTCCCCGGATCACGAACCGTCCGGCGGTGCTGAAGTTGATCTCCAGGCCGTCCAGGGCGACATAGCCGACGCTCAACAGCTCGTCGCACTCGGGATCCAGGCCGGTGGTCTCGAAGTCGACCGCGAGCAGTGGGAGCCGGGTCGCCGGGAGATCCCTGTCCGGCAGGGGAGTGGTCAGGCAGTCGAGCAGCGGTCCCTGGGCCTGCCGGGTCTCCTTCTGCCGTTGAGGACCGACACGGTCGCCGAGCAATCGTCGGATCATGTCAGGTGGGTCTTGTGCAGATAGGCCAAGGCCTGTTGCTGTTTGCGTACGACCTGAAAAGCCTCCCGCAGCAGGCGACGATCGAAAGAGCCCAGATCGGCCGGGGGAATGTAGTTGTCCGGTGGCTCCCCGCGCGCGACCTGTGCCGCCTGGTGCTGGAGCCGCGCATAGCTGATGAACTCCCAGGCGTCGAGCAGGTCCTGGGCGTTCTCCTCGTTGAGGGCGCCGGCCCCGCGGGCGGCGAGCAGACGCTCCTTGGTGTTGACCTGCGCCAAACCCCGCGACAGGGTCAGTACGCGGGCGATCTCGACGATCGGACCGATCCCGAACGCCTTGATGTCGAAGGTCGCGGCGTGCTGGCCCTCCTTCTCGACAACGAACTTGCGGAAGAACCCCAGCGGTGGCTGGCGGTCCACCGCGTGGGCGGCCAGGTGAGTGAGGAAACGCGGGTGGTGCCGGGCTTCGCGGGCGATCTGCTCGATGAGGGACTGGCCCAGCCGGAGGGCCCCGTGGATGGGACGAAGGTCGAAGAACGTCTGGGCGCTGAGCAGGGCCTCCGACTCCGGGGCGACGATCCAGTGCCGGAACTGTTGCCGCCACATCGCCAGCGGCCGGCGCCAACGCGGATTGGTGGCCATGACATCGCCGGGGCAGAGGGGATAGCCGGCGGCAGCCAGACCGTGCACCACATAGTCGGCGAGGCGCGCGAAATAGTCCGCGTGCTCCGGGCGGACCGAATCGTCCAGGATCAACCCGTTGTCCTGGTCGCTCGCCGGTCCCTGTTCCAGACGCCCCTGGGAGCCCAGCGCGATCCAGCAATAGGGGACCGGGGGTTCGCCGAGTTCGGCCTCCGCGAGCTGGAGCAGACGGCGGGTGATCTGGTCCCCGATGGCCGTGGCGACCCGGCCGATGTCGTCGGCGCTCGCGTCCTGGGCCACCAACTGCTCGACGACCTTGTTGCGGCGTCGGCTCACGTGGATGAGACCGTCGACGTCGCGCTGTTTGGCGATATCCCCGGCGAGATAGATGGGGTTGGTGTGTTCGAGCCGCATGAGGTCGCGGGAGGTGACCATGCCGATGGGTACGCCGTTGTTGGTGACCGGCAGATGGTCGATGTTCCGGCTGACCATCTCCAGCAGGGCCTCGAACGCGAGTGCCTCGTCGGTGACGAAGATCGGATTCTCGGTCATGAAGATCCGGACGGGCAGCGACAGCGAATGGCCGGAGGCAACGACGTGGACCCGCAGATCATGGTCGGTGAACACGCCCACGAGTTTGTTGTCCTCCACGATGAGCAGCCCGGAGACCGTGTGGTCCGCCATGATCTGCACGGCCTCCATCACCGAGGTGTCCGGCTCGGTGAAGACCATCGGTGAGGGCAGGATCTCCCGCACCCGGGTCTTCAGGATCGCGCCACCGCGTCCGGCGTGCAGGGCCTCCACGCCCTCGCGTACGCGGTTCTTGCGGCGCAGATAGTACTGCTGGAAAACCGGCTCGTCCGCGCACAGGCGACGGAACAGTGCTGCGGGCATCAACAGCACGAGGGAGTCCTCCCGTGCCGTGAAGCTGTAGACGGACGGCTCCCGATCGAGCAGGGCCGTGATGCCCATGCTCTGGCCCTCCTCGCAGCGTTCGATCAGCGTGCCCTGGTTGTCGTGCAGATCCACGGCTCCGGATCGGAGGATGAAGAGGTGTTCGTTGCGTTCACCCAGCGCGCAGAGCACGGAGCCGCGGCGGAAATAGCGCGCGGTGAGCTGACTCGGCAGCGTCCGCAGCACTTCTCTGGGCAGGTCCGAGAACGGCTCGTGGGAGGCCAGGAAATCCAGAACCTCGGTCAGCTCCACATCCATGTCGGGGATGAGCCTATCCCCGTGGCGCGCGGGAGCGCAGGCGAACGATCGCGAAGTCCCGGGCAACAGGGCAGGACCCCGATGGCGATCGAGGTCCTGTCCTGGCACTCAGCCGAAGGTCACCGTGGCGATCGCGGCATAGTGACAGGCGGAGCCCAGGATGGTGGCGACGTGGAAGATCTCGTGGAAGCCGAACCAGCGTGGTGAAGGATCGGGACGCTTTCTCGCGTACACGATCGCACCCGCCGAATAGCACAGCCCGCCCGCCACGATCAGCGAAAAGACCACCGGGCCTCCGTTGTTCAGGAACTGGCCCAGCCAGCCCAGTGCGGCCCAGCCCATGACGAGATAGAGGGCCGTGTACAGCCAGCGCGGAGCCGACAGCCACAGGACCCGGAACAGCAGACCGCAGGCCGCCGCGGTCCAGATGACCGTGAGCAGGGCGATGCGGGAATTGCCGGTGAGCAGGAGCAGGGACAGCGGGGTGTAGGTCGCCGCGATGAACAGGAAAATGTTCGAGTGGTCGATCCGGCGCAGCGCGGCGTCGGCCTTCGGGCCCCAGGTGAAACGGTGATAGAGCGCGCTCGTGCCGAACAGCAGCAGGGAGCCCGCGAGGAACACCGCGCCGCCGATGCGACCCAGGGTGGTGGGCGCGCCGATGACGAGGACCAGTCCGCCGATGAGGGCGAGCGGGGTCCAGCCGGCATGGAGCCAGCCGCGGAGTTTGGGCTTGAGTGGCCGGAGGGTGTCCGCGATGCGCTGACCGACGTCCG
>DUOB01000036.1 GCA_012839035.1 Propionibacterium sp. | reverse complement strand
GCGATCACGAGCGCAACGACGGCCGGGACCAACCACGCCTGCGCCGGCTGGGTCGCGGCCACGAAGGGGCCGAGCGCCTGGAGGACCGCGGCGAGGGGCACGCCGTTGTTCTCGGCCCCCATCAGCGGCACCATCATCAGGCTGGTGGCGAACCACACCCCCGCGGCCGTCCCCGCCCCCCGGGCCAGTCGCCGACCGGTATCGGTCAGCTCATGGTGCCGTCGCTTCGTCCTCGAATAGAACGTTGCCGCGAGCAGCAGCCCGAACGTCGCCAGCATGGCCAGATTGGCCGCGTAGTGCATCGCAGCGGTCACCAGGTTCGACAATGGGTCGGCGTCCTCGCGACCCCGCAGCGGCGGGAGGGCACTTTGATAGACCGCTCCGAAGACCACGATCGCGAAGCCGACGCCAATGGCCGCCCACACGGCGAGCAGTGCCCCGGCCGGCATGGGTGTGTCGGGCGGAGGGGTTGTTTCGTCCTCGGGCGCGATCACCGCGCTCGTCGAAACATGGGCAGCCTGGTCGGCTGCGTGCGGATCGGCCTGATCGGGGCTGCTCACCGGACTCCTCTGAATTCGTGCGCCCACCGACGGTGGGTCCACCCTCCATTAGACACGCTCCCGCCGACATTGGGGGCACACCAGTCACCAAGTGGGCGCCCGCGTCCGGCGCAATCGCATGGGGACAGGGAGATTACTCGCTCGGGATGAGCCCCCAGGCGATCAGATAGAGCAGCAACTGCGGGCCGGGCAGCAGCATCGAAGCGGCAAAAGCCACCCGGACCCACCGCGGGTCCACGCCCATGCGCCGGGCGATGCCTGCGCAGACGCCGGCCACGAGCCTGTCGTCACGGGGGCGCTGCAGGACAAGTGCGTGCGAAGCCATGGGTTTCCTTTCATCGCGCTGCCTCAACTCTGGCCCATGGAGCCGTCCCGCGCACCCAATTGCACGGAAGCCGTCTGGTGCAGATGCACCTGGGTGGCCTTGACCACGGCAACGACCGGCGTACCCGGAATCAAACCCAGCTCAGCCACCGCCCCCGCGGTGAGCTCTGCACGCACATCCTGATCCCGGAGCCGAAGAGTGACGCCGACGACCGGTCCGCGGGTGTCGAGCCCAACGACCTCCGTGGGCAGGGTGTTCCGCGGGCTCCCACCCGGAGGCTCCCGGTGCAGACTGATCGCGGCCGGGGACACGGTGGCGCGCGCGTCCTCACCGATCCGCAGTGCGGTGCCGGTTCCGGTGAGGTGTACGCCGTCCGCCAGCTGCACGACGTCCTCGGCGACCGCGATCCCGTGCACCAGGTTGACCCCGACGAAGTCCGCCACGAACTCGGATGCCGGCGCAGTGAGCACGTCATCGAGTCCCCCCGCAGCGACCACCCGGCCGGCATCCAGGACCACGACCCGTTGGGCGAGCGACAGCACATCGACCAGATCGTGGGTGACCAGCAGGGTGGTGATCCCCCGCAGACGTTCCCTCAGCAGCCGGCGCAGATCCGGTGTTGACATCGCGTCGAGAGCGGCGAACGGCTCATCGAGCAGCACGACGTCGGGATCGATCGCCAGCGCGCGGGCGATCGCCACTCGTTGAGCCTGCCCCCCGGACAACTCTCCGGGCCGGCGTTCGGCGAGATGATCCGCTCCGACCGCGGCCAGCTCCGCGCTCGCACGCTCCCTGGCCAGCGCCCGATTCCGACCCCGGGCTCGCGGCCCGAACGCAACGTTGTCGAGCACACTCAGATGCGGGAACAGCAACGGACGCTGCTCCAGATAGCCGATGCGGCGTTGGTGGGCCGGGACGAGTGTGCGGCTGTCCGCCACGCACCGTCCGTTGATGAGCACCCGGCCGGAATCCGGGCGGAGCGCGCCCGCCACGAGCTGGATCGACGTGGACTTGCCCGATCCGTTGGGTCCGATCAGGGCGGTGGTCACACCGCGGGGTGCGGTGAACGCGATGTCGACTCCGCGGTTGCGTACGCCGGCTTCGACCTGCACGGCCTCGGACGAGTGGGGGTCAGGCATGGGTCCCCCACGTGTGCAGGCGGG
>DUOB01000035.1 GCA_012839035.1 Propionibacterium sp. | reverse complement strand
TCTGAGCCTCGGTCCGCCGGCGTGGTGGGCGGGTCTAAATGGCGAATGCTCCTGTGACAAGGGAGAATAGGGCTTACCACAAGACTATTTCTCTGATCACAAGGAGCACTCGCAGTGAAAGTCTGCCACAGCTTTGAGGCCGTGTTTGATGACCCGAATCTGGTGTCGTGTGGCGGGCTGGCGGCGGTGATGGGATTGGCCGAGCAAGCCGGCCTGCACGAGCTCGCCGGCAAGCATGTGAAGGTTCCTGGATCGGCGGGCGCGAACGCCGCACTCAAGATTCCTGCCCTGGTCGCCGGCATGATCGCCGGCGCCGATTCGATCAGCGACCTCGACGTGCTGCGCCATGGCGGGATGGGCCGGGTCTTTTCCGGGCTGCGCGCGCCGACCACGCTGGGCACTCATCTGCGGGGCTACACCTTCGGCCATGTCCGACAGTTGGATGCGGTCGCCTCCCGGGTCCTGGTCAACCTCGCCCACCTCACCCCGATCCTGGACGGCGCCGATCAGGTCACCTGGGTCGATGTGGATGACACCATCCGCGAAACCCACGGCTACCAGAAACAGGGCGCCGCCTACGGCTACACCAAAGTGAAAGGCCTGAACGCGGCCCTGGCGACCATCTCCACCCCTCTCGCGGCACCGGTGATCGCCGCGACCCGGCTACGCAAGGGCAACGTGGCCTCCGCGCACGGCGCAGCCCGGCTGATCAGCGATAGCCTCGCCACCCTCCGCCGCGCCGTCACCCCCAGCCCGGGTCTGGTGATCGTCCGCGCGGACAGTGCCTACTTCACCCACGCCGTGGTCGCGGCCGCCCGCCGTGGCGGGGCCCGGTTCTCCATCACCGCCCGGATGAACAAGGCCGTCACCCGGGCCATCGCCGCCATCAGCGACACCGGATGGACCCCGATCCAGTATCCGAACGCGATCTACGATGACGACCAGCAAGCCTGGATCTCTGATGCCGAGGTCGCCGAGATCGGGTTCACCGCGTTCACCTCCCGCCGCAAGACCGATCACGTCACCGCCCGGCTGATCGTGCGCCGGGTGAAACGGCTCAACCCACACAGCCCGGCTCAAGGTGAACTGCTGCCCGGCTACCGCTACCACGCCGTCTTCACCGACTCCACCCTCGGACTGGTCGCCGCCGAAGCCTGCCACCGCGACCACGCCCACATCGAGCAAGTCATCGCCGACCTCAAAGACGGGGCCCTCGCCCACGCCCCCTCCGGACAATTCACCGCCAATAGCGCCTGGCTCGTCCTGGCCGCGATCGCGTTCAACCTCACCCGCGCCGCGGCCCGCATCGCCTCCACCACCCTCGGACGGGCCCGCACCGCCACTGTGCGCCGCACCCTCATCACCGTCGCCGCTCGAGTCGCGAACCAGGCCCGCCGCTGGCGACTCCACCTACCCCGAGACTGGCCCTGGCAAACCCAACTCGAACACCTCCACAGCGTCGTAGCAGCCCTGCCGGCCGCCGCGAGCCCCTGACCAAGCCAACACCGTCCAACACGACCAGGAGACCACCCAGTGGAAAAGCCGGACAGACCGGCGGCTACCCCATACCCACCCCCGGAATCACGCCAGGCAAACCCCACAACCGCCAGAACTGCCATTCACGGACGAGCGTCGGCGGATCGAGGCTCAGTCAACGGCGTTGACATCAACCCGTTCGCGGTGGCGATCGCGCGCTTCCGGTTGATTGTTGCAGCGCTCAAGGTGCTCGGTCTGGCCTCCTTGGAGAAGGCACCCGAGTTCGAGTTGAACCTCGCCGCTGGCGACTCGCTGCTGCACTGGAATGAGCCGACGCTGATCGATGACGGTGAGGAACACTTGTTCTCCACGTCGATGGAAGACGAACAGAAGCTCTATGAGTTGCTGAGACACGGCACGTACGACGTAGTAGTCGGAAATCCTCCGTACATCACGGTCAAGGACAAGGCGCTCAACCAGCAGTATCGCGCCCTCTATCCGACCTGCAAGGGCACGTATGCCATGAGTGTCCCCTTCATGGAGCGCTTCTTCCAGCTTGCACGGACCGCATCTGCGCCTTCGCAATCTGCGCCGGTTGACCCTGCTGAAGCTGCCGCGCAGCCAGGTTGGGTCGGGCAGATCACCAGCAACTCGTTCATGAAGCGCGAGTTCGGGTCGAGGCTCATTGAAGAGTTCTTGGTCGTCAAGGACCTGCGATTGGTCGTGGACACATCGGGTGCCTATATCCCGGGACATGGCACGCCAACTGTGATTCTCGTTGGCCGGAACGTTGGCCCTAAGGGAACGAATGTGCGGGCAGTGCTTGGGGTCCGTGGCGAGCCGGGCCAGCCTGATGAGCCTGCGCAGGGTCTCGTGTGGCAGGACATCAAACGGGCGTACGGCCAGGACTACTCGGGCGACTTTGTGACAGGCCAAGCGGTACCTCGCGCAGTCTTAGGGACCCATCCGTGGAGTCTCGCAGGCGGCGGTGCGGCTGAGTTGAGTTCGGCAATAGAGTCAGCCGCGACTTTGCGCCTAGTAACACAGATCAGCGGCCAGATCGGCGGCGCAATCAGGGCGGGCGCAGACGAAGCTTTCATGCGACCACTGTGGAACCGAGAACTCTGGTCTCCGTGGGTTAGACCGCTTGTGATTGGCGAAGCAGTTCGTGATTGGGCATGCGACCCGGACGACGGGATCATGTTCCCGTATGACGCCGAGGGACGATCTTCTGACTGCGGGCTTTCGAGGGCACTCTGGCGATTCCGCACACCTCTGGCGCGACGAGCCACCTTCCAAGGCGTGATGGCAGATGCCGGGCTTCAATGGTGGGAGTACATGCAATTCACGCGCGGGACATACGCGACGGACTTGTCGATCACCTTCGCCTTCGTCGCCACGCACAACCATTTCGTGCTGGACCGAGGCGGCAAGGTCTTCAAGCAGTCGGCGCCGGTGATCAAGCTGCCCGCGAAGGCGACGGAGGAGGACCATCTGGCGCTGCTCGGCGTACTCAACTCCTCCACCGCGTGCTTCTGGCTCAAGCAGAACAGCTATCCAAAGGGTGGCGACCCGATCGGTCAAGACGGTGCCAGGCTGTCACAGCAGCCGTGGAGTGATCGGTACGAGTTCACCGGAACGACGTTGAAGGACTTCCCGCTGCCGGCCACGTTGCCAGTCAAGAAAGCCGCGGAGTTGGATCGTCTTGCGGCGGAGATGGCGGCGTCCCTGCCAGATGCTTTGGTGCCTCTCCCGACCTCCGCATCGCTGGCGGGCGCGCGCGAGTCGTTCGAGTCGCACCGTCGACGGATGATTGCGTTGCAGGAGGAATCGGATTGGGAGACGTACGGACTGTACGGGTTGGTTGAGGATCCGCCGCTCTTCGACGATCCGCCGGAAGTTCAACTCGGGGAGCGGGCGTTTGAGATTGTGCTGGCTCGCCAAGTGGCGGCCGGAACCGAGGAAACAGCGTGGTTTGACCGGCACGGCTCGACGCCGATCACGGAGATTCCGGCGCATTGGCCGAAGGAGTACCGGCAGGTGGTGCAGCGCCGCATCGACCTGATCGAGTCGGACAAGTTCATTGGGTTGCTGGAGCGGCCGGAGTACAAGCGACGGTGGGCGACCGAGCCATGGGAGAAACAACAGGACAAGGCGCTCCGTGGGTGGATTCTGGACCGGCTGGAGGACCCGGCGTACTGGTTCGATCGCGACCATCGACCCATGCCGCGATCTGTCGCGCAACTCTCGGATCAAGTGAGCAAGGACGAGGACCTGGTGTCGGTGATCCGGTTGTGGGAGGGCCGGCCGGATGTGGCGCTGTCGGATTCGCTGGCAAAGTTGATGGTGGATGAGGCGGTGCCGTACTTGGCGGCGTATCGGCTCAAGGAGTCCGGGCTGCGGAAGTTTGCGGCGTGGCAGCAGTCGTGGGAGCTGCAGCGGCGTGAGGACGCGGGCGAGGATGTGGGGGCGATTGCGGTGCCGCCGAAGTACACGTCCGCAGACTTCCGCAAGGCCAGTTGGTGGCAGGCGCGCGGGAAGCTGGATGTGCCGAAGGAGCGGTTCATCCTGTACCCCGACGCCAACCGCGCGGGGGACGCTTCCGCGCTGCTGGGTTGGGCTGGGTGGGATCACCTGCAGCAGTCCTTGGCATTGGGGGTGCTGTACACAGCGCGCCAAGCCGAGGGTTCCGAGGCTGAGCAGTTGGTCCCGCTCGTCGCGGGGATGGCTGAGCTCCAGCCGTGGGTGGAGCAGTGGCACAACGAGACCGACCCGGAGTTCGGGGGCAACATGGCGGAGTTCACCGCCGAGTTGCTGCGCACCGCCGCCCAGGACGTCGGCAAGACCCTTGCTCAGGTTGCCGACTGGCGCCCTGCGGCTCCCATGCGGCGAGGACGACGCGCACCGTGATCGCCACGTGGCCCCCCGGATCACGGACTGGGCCGCGCACCTGATCGGTGGGGCGTACCCCTTGACATAGAGTCCTGGTCATGAGTGAAGAACGCGCCTTGTCGGCCCTTGATGAGCTGGGTTTGGAGTACGCGGTCACTCGCCACGGGAGAGTCGGTTCCCTGGCTGAGGCTGCCGCGGCTCGCGGGGTGGAACCGCGCGATCTGATCAAGACGCTCGTGGTGCGGCGCGCCGCCGACGACTATGTGCTCGTCCTCGTGCCCGGGGACCGGGAGATCTCCTGGCCCAAACTCCGCGCACACTTGGGCGTCAATCGATTGTCGATGCCGGATGCGGATCTCGCGCTGCAGGCGACGGGGTATGAGCGGGGGACGATCACACCGTTGGGGGCGGCGCATGTGGACTCCGGCGCCACGTGGCCGGTCATCGCTGACCAGACCATGTCGGGGCGGACGGTCTCGGTGGGCGCGGGAGCCCACGGGGTTGCCGTCACCGTCGACTCGGACGCCATGATCGCTGCCCTCGGGGCCCAGGTTGCCGATGTGACCGACCCGCTGGAAGCTAGCTGGGGGCCTGAGCGTTCGAGTTCGTGCTGAGTCCGACGCGGGGACTCCGGTGAGAGTGATGATGGGGCAATGCCAACCAGCCTCCTTGACCGAGCGATCTATTCCTATGCGGACGTGGACCGAATTGTTGGGCTGAGCTCGGGAACTGCCCGTCGCTGGCTGGAGGGATACAGGCGCAGCGGCAGCTTCTATGACCCAATTCTGCGACCCGAACCAACCGGTAGCGACTCGGTGACCTGGGGAGAGATGGTCGAGGCTCGTCTGGTTGCCGAGTTCCGCAGTCGGGATATCCCTGTTCAGAGACTGCGCCCCGCCATCGTGCGACTACGCCAGGAGTTCGGTCGACACCCGCTCGCGCATGCACGCCCGTTCCTCGACGTCGAGGGCCGCGAACTTGTGCGGGTGATCCAAGAGCAGGTGGGCTTGGAGCGTGCCCTGCAGTTCGTTGTCGTCCGCAACGGTCAGACCGTCCTGGTCGACGCCGCGGAGCGTTTCCGGTCCGTCGTCGAATATCGCGATGACGTCGTTGCCCGATTGATCTCCGACCCGAGGACCCCTCGAGTCATGTTGGACCCGGCACGCGCATTCGGCCAGCCAGCCGTCCGGAACGTCCGCACTGAATCTCTCGCCGAAGGCTTCCGTTCTGGAAGCACGAGGGAGGAATTGGCTGATCTCTATGACCTCTCTGCACAACAGGTGGACGAGGCCATCCGCTATGAATTGATCGCTGGGCAGGAGCGCGCGGCGTAAGGGCGCGGACGTGCTTTATCGGTACTTCACGGACGAGAACACGCTTGGTCTCGGCAAGCTGCTGCGTCGCAGCGGACGGGATGATGTCCCTTATCCAGGGCATGAGGACTTCCCTGAAGTCTCACTTGGCACCCCCGACCTGGATTGGATGCCATTGGTGGCTCAGCGAGGCCTCGTCGTTGTGACGCGGGACCGATGGAGTGAGCTACGGCGCTGTAAGATAAATGTATGACAGTTGTCAACTTCCGGTGTGACCCAACGACCGAGGCGCTCCTTCAATCCTTGGCCATCGAAGGCGAGAGCCGCTCGGACACAATCCGTCGCGCGATTCATGATGCTGTGCGGCTGCGGCGCCGAGACCAGATGCGTGCTGAAGGACTCGCTTGCGCCGACGACGCCGAGGATGTCGCCGAGAGCAAGGCGGTCCTGCGGGACATGGAGGGTCTGCGTGCGTGGTGACGTCTTCGAACTGCCGTCACCACGTGGCGCCAAGGGCCACGAGCAACGCGGGAACCGTTTCGCGGTGGTCGTGCAGTCGGACGATCTCCCGCTTTCGACCCTGTTGGTGGCGCCGACTTCGACTTCCGCGCGCCCGACGGTCTTCCGCCCCGAGATCGAGCTTCGCGGCAGCACCACCGTCGTGCTCGTGGAACAGACTGCCGCTGTGGACCCGAACCGTCTTGGCGCGTGGGCGGGACGCCTGAGCTTGGCCGAGATGCAGCTCGTTGACCAAGCGCTCCGTCTCGCCATGGGGCTCGACTAGGTCGGGCAATTCAGCCGGTCACTGAGATTGTCAGTCGTCGTCCGTAGGATCGGGCCAAGCTCACTCCTGAGGGGGACGCATGGCTACGAAGCTTGCTGACGTCATCGATATTCCGCTACGCGCGGGGGCGAATGATTATGTCCTGCGGCTGACCGACTCGGTGGGTGAGGGGTCGGCCAAGCAGGCGTTGGATGCGTACGTCGTGACCGACGAACTCGTAGAGGCGTTCGATGCTGCGCTTGGCCTGGTCGGCGAGGCGCTGCGTGCGGACCAGAGCAAGGGAGCGTTTCTCACCGGGTCGTTCGGGTCCGGCAAGTCGCACTTCATGGCCGTCCTCCATGCGCTGCTGCGTCACGATCCCGACGCGCGTGCCAAAGCCGAGCTGATTCCGGTCGTTGATCGGCACGATGCCAACCTCGCGGGCAAGAAGATCCTGCCGCTCGCGTTCCACATGCTCGACAGCGACAGCTTCGAGCAGGCGATCTTCTCGGGGTATCTGCGGC
>DUOB01000034.1 GCA_012839035.1 Propionibacterium sp. | reverse complement strand
CCTCGTACCCCTCATCATCTTCGGCCTCTGGGGCGGCGCCCTCGCCGATACCTTCGACCGGCGCAAGATCCTGGTGGACAGCCGGGTCGTCGAGGCGGGCATCGTCGTCATCGGTTCCGGCGTCCGGGCCAGCAAGCTCGCCATCGACGGGGCTGTGCTCGCGACGCTGCCGAATGCCGAGGTGTTGGATCTCGCGTTGCCGACGGAGTGAGCCTGCCGACGGGGTGAGCCGCCCGACGGGGTGAGCCTGCCGACGGGGTGAGCCTGCCGACGGGGTGAGCCGCCCGACGGGCGATCACGTGGACGAACGGCCCAGTCCCTGGTGGCTGGGTGGCCGCTGCGTCTCGACCACCCGAGGCCAGCGCAGCAGCGCCTCGAACAGCCGGGGTTCGTTCATGCGCTGCCAGGCCCAGCAGAAACCGACGAGCAGGATGGTGGTGCTCGCCAGGACGGACCACAGATCGTCGACGCCGTTGGTGAAGCGCCGGGTGATGTAGGCCAGCAGCACCACTTGACCGAGATAGGCAGTCAAGGCCATGCGGCCTGTGGCGATCAACGGGTCGAGCAAGCGCAGGACAGTGGGTGGCCAGGTGGCGGTGGCCCAGGCGCACCAGAGGATCGATCCCGCGACCAGAAAGGCATTGGCCGTGATCTCGAAGGACGTCCCGGAATAGGGGCGCAGATCGACCGGGGTCAGGACGCCGACGAGAAACAACCCAACCGTGACCACGGTGAGCGTGATCGCGGCTACGAGCAGCCGGCGTGGTCTGCTGACACGTCGATGCAGCCAGAAGCCCAACGCGAGGCCGACGAAACCCAATGCCAGGAAGGTGGTCAACCGATAGTACGGGCTGCTCGCGAGGTGGTTCACCACCCACAGCAGCGACGCGGGCAGTGGCGCTGACGTCACCCACGTGCGGCTCGCGCCCATGATCACCGGGCTGAGGAGCATGGTGCCCACGGCCAGAGCCAAGGACGTCCGGGGCCGTTGGGCGAGGACGGGGACGAGCATCGCCAACGCGATCGTGAGAAAACCGAGTGCCTGGAGCACGATGACAATCTGGGCATAGAGCGGCTGGGCGAGCTCACCGAGGACGATGAGGGTCAGCCCCCGGAACACCTGGCCCAGCCTCCACCGCTCGGTATCGGCGCCACGGTTCTGCCAGTCCAACTGCATCGAAACCGCGACCAGCGTCGCGAACAGAGGGGCGGTCAGGAACTCCACGATCAACAGCACGCCGCCCGCCGGCGCGGTATGGGCAAACAGCATCGAGATCACTGCCAACCCGCGGGCCAGATCGGGCCACAGGAGCCGTGTGCGGGCGTACCCTCCGGTGTGTTGCACGGTCGCAGACTAATGGGGTTTGGATTTGTTCTGAGGATCGGTCACATGCAACGCGGCTGCTCCGCAGCACCATTTGAGCCGGCTGCGGGCCGCCTGATTGTGCCTCCGGCCGACCGAACGTGGCCCTTGTCGCCGACAGCCCCGCATACCCGATGGTGATCCGCGCGGTCGATCGTCATCGTTGCCCGGGTTTGGTGCTTCCTTGCCCGGGTTTGGTCACGTTGCCCGGGTTGGTGCTTCCTTGCCCGGACTACAGCCTGGGCAAGGAGCTATCAAAGTGGGCAAGGTGACCAAACCCGGGCGACGTGACCCATCACAGGGGACGCCAGCCAGGCAGAGCAACGCGGTCAGGCCTGTGTCTAACCACGGAAGGCGCGGACGCCCGCAGGTGCAGAGGGCTCAGCCGGTGCGAAGGGCGTGGAGTTCTCCGACCGGCAACTGCACGGCGGGCCCGGTGCGCTCGAAGTCGAGTGTCCCGGTCTGACCGAGCGCGGACCAGGTGACGTCCCAGACGGTCGTGGCGGTTACGGCGTAGGTGCCCGGAAGCGACGGCTCCTCATAACGATGTCCGCACGTCGGTGACTCTGCACCCGGCTCGATGTGCGGCCCCCAAGGAGTGGTCGTGCCGCAGAACAGGGTGGTGCCATCACCAAGATCGAAGCGGGTGGTACGCCGCGTCGCGGTCAGGGTCAGCGTGATGCCCTGCTCCGTGATCGTGGTGGCATGCGTGTCGGTGTCGGATGTCCAGAACCAGAGCGGGTACCCCACTGCCGCCATATTCCATTCATTGACACTGGGCGGTGGACCGATCTGTGCCTCGGGCATCGGGATGGGCAGACGGAGCAATGCGCTCCGAGCGGCAATGGCGGGATTGATCTGAGGCGCTGCGAAACCCGTCCCACCACCGGGGCCTTGCGGAAAGATGAGCATGCAGAGGGGGTCAGTGTTGCTGCCGGTGTCTCTACATTGCGCCAGAGGCTCGGCTCTGGTTAGGGGTGGAGCGTCTACAAGACCTTTTCGACCGGATGCCTTCCCCGAGTTCTTACCTGAGTTACTCACCGAGCGAGCGACCGCTTCATGTCCGCCAACCGCTCCGGTCAAGGCCACAGCTTCCTTTGTTCGGTCGAGCCTCACCTTGGATGTTCTGTTGTTGGCAAATCCTGGGCCAGATGGTGTTGAGTCAGCGGCTGCATGGACGCACATCGAGCTGAGCATGACGATGAGGATGAGCAGTTTCAGAGCGCGCATGTCTCTACAACATCCGTGTTGGCCCAGACCACTTTCGGGCGACCATCGACTATGCGCAGGAAAACCAGCCCTTGAGAACGTGTTCCTTGGTGACGGCCCAGATCGTCCGTGTGCCAGCTCAAAGTGCTGTCTTCACATACAGCCAACGTGAGTCGAGGATCGCTCTCTTGGTCAGTTTCACCTGGACGAGGAACAACCTGAGTGGTGGGCATTTCGCCATCGACTGTGTAGCCGATCGCTTTCTGCTCTCGCAGGAAGAGCATGACGCCCTCGAGATACTTCTCTGCTCCGTTCTCCAGCAGGATCGGCGTGGGTTCGTCGGCGCCGCCTTCCAGCTCCAGCCGCTTCCATTCGTTGAAGAACGCCCGGTACGCCTGCTCTGCTTGTGCGGAGAGTTCCTCCTGTGTGGGTTCTGTGCTCGGGGTGGTTTGTGGCGTGGCACTCGTGCCGCCCGGCCATGGGGCAGGGGTGATGACATCGATGGGTTGTGGGGGCGTACCCCCACAGGCACTGAGCAACAGCGCAAGGGTGACGACAAGCACGGAGGCGAGCTTCTTCACGG
>DUOB01000033.1 GCA_012839035.1 Propionibacterium sp. | reverse complement strand
CCTTGGTTTGTGATGAGCCCTCATACCGTTTGCTGGTGAAGTGGTGGATCTCCGCGATCGCATCGTGGGCACGCCGGTTCGGACGAAACCCATACGACATCGGCCGAAAATCGGCCTCGAAGATGGGTTCCAGCACAGCTTGGAGTGAGTCCCCTGGGGTGGTGTAAGTAGCCCGGTAGCCCTGGCCCGTCTTTGTGTGGGAACCGGGAACGTGTCGGTCCCACACCTGAGGGGGCCATCGCGTGAGGCTCTGCGAGAACGACCAAGAACTCGTAGAACAGGACTCACACGATGGCCCAACTCCAGTCTGCCCTGCTGACCCTGCTCCAGGTGCTGCGCGACACCGATGAGCACGACATGATTCGCCGGCTGCTCGGCTCGGCGTTGCAGATGCTCGTCGATGCCGAGGCGACCGCCTATATCGGCGCGGACCGCCACGAGCGCACCGGCGAGCGTCGGACCCAGCGCAATGGCACCCGGGACAAGCTCGTCTCCACCGCCGCGGGGGACGTCACGGTGAAGATCCCGAAGACCCGGACCGGGTCGTTCTTTCCGTCGCTGCTCGCCCCGCGTCGGCGGGTGGATCGGGCCCTGCACGCGGTGATCTGCGAGGCCTACGTCCACGGGGTGTCCACCCGTAAGGTCGATGACCTGGTCGTGGCGTTGGGGATCGACTCGGGCATCTCCAAGTCCGAGGTCTCGCGGATCTGCGCCGCGTTGGACGACGACGTCCGCACCTGGCGAGAGCGGCCGCTGGACCACACCTGGTTTCCCTACGTCTTCTTGGATGCGACGTTCTGCAAGGTCCGCGTCCACGGCCGGGTGGTCTCCCAGGCCGTGGTGATCGCCACCGGGGTCTCGATCGACGGGCGCCGGGAGATCCTCGGCCACGCGATCGGTGACAGCGAGAACGAACCGTTTTGGACCGAGTTCCTCCGCTCTTTGCGCGACCGGGGCCTCGCCGTGACCACTCCCGAGCACCCGGCCGGGGTCCAGCTCGTCATCTCCGATGCCCACCGCGGCCTGACCACCGCGATCGCCACGGTCTTGCCCGGCGCCACCTGGCAGCGCTGCCGCGTGCACTTCATGCGCAACGCGCTGGCCAAGGTCTCCAAAGGCCAAGCCGAGATGGTCGCCGCGACCATCCGCACCATCTTCGCCCAGCCCACCGCCGCGGCAGTCCGCGATCAGGTCGACACCGTCGCCGTCACCCTGCGCCCCCGCTTCCCCGCGGTCGCCGACCTGCTCACAGACGCCCGCGCCGACATCACCGCCTTCGCCGACTTCCCCGACGCGCACTGGCGCAAGATCTGGTCCAACAACCCGATCGAACGGCTGAACCGTGAAATCAAACGCCGCACCGATGTCGTTGGGATCTTCCCCAACCCCGCGGCCTTGGACCGCCTCGTCGGAGCCGTCCTGATCGAAGCCCACGACGAATGGCAGGCCTCCGACCGGCGCTACCTCTCCGAGGCCTCCATGGCCAAGCTCCTACCGCCCGAGCCCGCCGCGCTCACCCAACACGCCACCGAAGGAGTCGACACCCCCGCCCTCACCACGGCATAATCAACAACCAGCAGAGCCGCTCACGCAGCAGGCCTACTTCCACCACTCCACGGGGCTCTATCATGGACGGCACCGCGGTAGTCGCGGCCTACCAAGATCTGTACCAAGTGGAACGGTCCTTCCGGAT
>DUOB01000032.1 GCA_012839035.1 Propionibacterium sp. | reverse complement strand
GGATCGAAAGCGATCCGGGCCGTTCTGCGACGTGGAGGTGTCGTGTCAGTGCTTCTTGTCCGTCAATTCGGGGGTGTCATCGTGGTGCCCATGGGAACGGGCCTCCTCGACCTCTGCCCGCGAGGGCTTGCGGACGTTGTCCCCGAAGAACCAGCGATGGAAGCGAGCGCGACGCTTGGACACGCCACCCTTGACCGCGACGCCGGCAGAATCCTCGGCCGGGCTGGCTTCGATCGGCACCACGTCGTTGTCATAGGTGAGGGTGTACGCCTCATCGTCCGAGATCGGCACATGGTGTTCGAAGTACTCACCGGTTGCCGAGCGCTCCATGTTCCCCGACTCGGAGCCGTGGAGGAGACGCTCGTTCTGACTGCGCTGAATCCCGATGCAGATGCGCTTGGTGATCATGAACGCGATGACCGGCACCACGAACACCGCGACCCGCAGGAAGTAGGACACCGCGTTGAGCGACACGGAGAACTTGACGGCGATGATGTCGTTGCCGCCTGCGATCAGGAACAGGAGATAACAGGTGATGGCGGCGACACCGAACGCTGTGCGGTTCGGGTTCTGCCAGGGGTATTGCAGGATGTGGTGCTCGCGATGATCCTTGGTGATCCACCGCTCGAAGAACGGATAGAGCGCCGCAGAGGTGAAGAGCAAGCCCAACAGCCCGACGCCCGGCAGGAAGATGTTCCAGGACCATGTGGTGCCCAGGATGTGCCACTCCCAGCCCGGCATGATGCGGACCGCGCCTTCGGCCGGTCCCATGTACCAGTCCGGCTGCGAGCCGGCGGTGACCTGTGCGGGGTTGTATGGACCGATCGTCCACACCGGGTTGATCTGGAAGAAACCACCCATGAGGGTGATGACGCCGGCAACGATGAAGAAGAAGCCGCCTGCCTTGGCCATATAGACCGGGAACAGGGGGTAGCCGACAACGTTGCGCTCGGTGCGCCCCGGACCGGGGTACTGCGTGTGCTTGTGATAGACGACCAACGCCATATGGGCGGCGATGAGGCCGAGGAGCAGACCCGGGAGCAGCAGGATGTGCGCCATGTAGAGGCGGGCGATGATCAGCTCACCGGGGAACTCGCCTGCGAAGACGAAGAACTCCAGCCAGGTGCCCACGATCGGGATCGAGCGGATCATGCCGTCGGCGAACCGGAGGCCGGTGCCGGAAAGCAGGTCGTCCGGCAGCGAATAGCCCGCGAAGCCTTCGACCATGCCCATGGACAGCAGTCCGACACCCAGCAGCCAGTTGATCTCACGCGGCTTGCGGAACGCGCCCGTGAAGAACACGCGCAGCATGTGGATGAACATCGCGCCGATGAAGAAGTGAGCGGCCCAGTGGTGCATCTGACGAATCAGCAGGCCACCCTTGATGTCGAACGAGATGTCCAGGGTGGATGCGAACGCCTCCGACATCGGCAGACCACGCAGCAGCTGATAGGAGCCTTCGTAGGTGATCTCCGCCATCGACGGCTTGAACCACAGGGTCAGGAAGACACCGGTGATCAGCAGGATGATGAACGAAAACAGGGCGACTTCACCGAGCAGGAAGGACCAGTGGTCCGGGAAGATCTTCCGGAGGTTCTTCTTGCCGAGCGAGGCGAGGCCCAGTCGCTCATCCGCCCACGTTGCCGCGGGCCCCAAGCGCTTCAGAGGGTGAGCGGCGTCGGGCGACTGCGCCTCAACGCCACCGGTCTCGGTTACCTGTGCAGGCTTAGCCATTGATGATCACTCGCCCTTGTCTTCGGGATAGAGGTCGCGCTCGAAATAGCTCGGGCCGACCGGCACGGTGAAGTCACCACGCGCGATGAGATAACCCTCGTCGTCCACGGTGATCGGCAGCTGGGGCAGCGCCCGGGCAGCCGGACCGAAGACGACCTTGCCGGCATCGCCGAGATCGAACGTGGACTGATGGCAGGGACACAGCAGGTGATGGGTCTGCTGCTCCCACAGGGAGATCGGGCACCCGACGTGGGTGCAGATCTTGGAATAGGCGAGGATCCCGCCCACGTGCCAGTCTTGGCGACGGTCGGGGACCTTGATGGAGTTGGGGTCCATCCGCACGATGATGATGGCGGCCTTGGCCTTCTCGGTCTGGAAGGCGGCGCCGTGATAATCCCAGAGGTTCTCCGGCTCGCCGTTGATGAGCTGACCGATCTCCATGTCGGCGGCCCGGATGCGGGTCCGGGTGACGTCGTTGACCAGATAGATCGGCTCGGCAGCAGTGCCGGCATCCCAGATCGTGCGCTCGATGGTCTCCCTGCGCCGGGAGGGCAGCGGCCACGGCCCGGCATCCAGAAGCATCACCAGCGGAGCAAGCACGGTCACGCCGATCGCGCCGGCCAGGCTGGTGCCCAGGACCTTGCGACGGGAGATTCCGGACTCCTCGATGCCCTGATCGATCTCGGCCATGATGGCCTTCCGGTCCTCGTCGGAGGACACCGCCGGGTGACGTTCCTCGACCAGCTCGGCGTCATGCATGATCTCGCGGGACCACTGGATGGCCCCGACACCGATCAGCAGGACGGCGAAACCGAGGAAGCCGCCCATGGCCAAGTGCTGGCCATTCGAATAGATCGGACCGAAGTCGACGATCACCCTGTCGAAACCGGGCCAGAAATAGGAGATCACGAACCCGAGTGCCAGCAGGGGCACGAGCGCGAAGCAGAAGAGGACCTGGCGAGCGGCTCGGTCGCCCGCCTTGTCGTCCACATCGGCATAGCGCTCGATATGCGTCTCAATGCCCGGATCGTCGATGGGGTGCTCCTCGATGATCCCGTTCGCGTCGGGGGCCGGGCGGGTGTCGATTCCCCGCCCGGGGTTGTCGTTGTGCGTGGTGCTCACTTGGCCCGTGCTCCCTTCGAGGCGATCCAGGTCGCAAAGATGATCAGGACGGCGAGGCCGCCGAAGAACACCCAGAAGCCGTCCTGGACCGGGCCCAGACCGCCGAAGCTCCACCCACCGTGGTTGGGCTCCTGATGGATGTTGTTCAGATAGCCGATGACCTGACGGACCTCTTCATCGGTCAGGTTCTGCTTGGAGAAGACAGGCATCTGCTGGGGGCCGGTGCGCAGCGCCTCATAGATGTGCTTGTTGTCGACTTCCTTGAGGGTCGGTGCATAGCGACCGTTGGGCAGCGCGCCGCCGAGCCCCTCGACGTTGTGGCACGCGGAGCAGTTGCTGCGGAAGATCTCGCCACCTTCGGCGATCTCCTCACTCGTCAGACGGTGCGGGCTGTAGACCTCGGGGGCGGGGATCTCCGGGCCGGGGCCCAGGCTGGCGACGTACGCCGCGAGCTGCTCGATCTCGGCATCGGTGTAGGTGTTGTTCTTGCGCGGGAACTGCTGTCCGGGGGCGGCCATCGGCATGCGCCCGGTGCCCACCTGGAAGTCCACCGCGGCGGCACCGACGCCGACCAGCGACGGACCTTGGGACGTGCCTTCGGCGTTCAGGCCGTGACACGAGGAGCAGCCGACAGCAAAGAGTTCCTTGCCGGCCTGCACGGCGGTGGTGTTCGTCTGATCTGCATTGGACTTGCCGGCGGGGGCGAAACCCGCATACACGACGCCGAGCAGGAAGAGCGCCATGATGAGCAGCAGTGGCCGTGCTGCGCGATGCCGGCGCTTGGCTGACAGGAATCTCACTGAGGGGTTCCCTTCAAGATCGGGTGGTTGAGGTGGTGCGTCGGTTGCAGCACGCCGTTGTGGCTGATGCGGACGCCGGAAGAGGTGCGTGAAGCGTTCGGACGGGTCACGATCACCGGATGATGTAGATGACGGCCCAGAGCACGATCCAGACGACGTCGACGAAGTGCCAGTAGTAGGAGATCGCGACTGCGGAGACGGCCTGCTCGTGGGTGAAGCGGCGAGCCATATAGGTCCGCGCCAGCACGAAGAGGAAGGCGACCAGGCCGCCGATCACGTGAATGCCGTGGAAGCCGGTCGCCAGGAAGAACAACGAGCCCCAGACGTTGGTCTGGGGAGCCATGCCATGGCTGTACAGCGAGGCATATTCCCAGACCTGGCCGGCGATGAAGACGGACCCCATGAGGAACGTGATGATGTACCACATCCGCAGTTTCTTCACGTCGCCGCGCTCGGCTGCGAAGACCCCCATCTGACAGGTGATGGAGGAGGCGACTAGGATGGCCGAGATCGCGGCCGCGAACGGCACGTTCAGCAACGCCGTGCCGCTGTCCCAGAGCGCGCCATCGGTGGCGGCATTGGTGACCGAGCGCACGGTGAAATAGGCCGCGAAGAGGGCAGCGAAGAACATCAACTCGGAGGCGAGCCAGATGATGACGCCGATCGAGACCATGTCCGGGCGGCCTTTGACCCCGCTGAGCCTGGTCCTGGCAATGGGGTGCAGCGCGCCCGTGGGGAGTGAGTGAGTATCGGATGAAGTAGCCACGGGCACATTATTGCCATACTTTGTGGTCCCGTCATCCCAATCGGAGTGTTCGGACCCGTCGGGACAAGAATCGTTGTCTGCTTGAGGTGCCGGGCGACAGCCTCATTGCCGCTCCCGTCCGGAGGTGTCGATATGCTGAGCGCGGCACCCAAGGGTGCGTCGGCGGCGTACAGTCAGGAGGGCCGCCACCGGGCATGCCGCCGCGCGGCCTGCGGCCCGGGCGACCTGTTGGTGGCACCATCCATTGAACCGCGAGGGATAAGAAGAATGAGCGCACAGCAGCCGAACGAGGCCGAGGCGACGGTCCTGGTCTATTCGGACGACCGGACCACCCGCGAGCAGATCCGGCTCGCCATGGGCACCAGGGTCGCAGCCGACCTTCCGAAGGTTCGCGTGGTGGAGTGCGCCACGCCTCGCGCAGTGATCCAGGCGATGGATGCGGGCGGCATTGATACCGCAGTGCTGGACGGCGAAGCGGTGCCTGCCGGGGGCATGGGCATCTGTCGTCAGCTCAAGGACGAGATCGTGGACTGCCCGCCCATCCTCGTGGTTGTGGCTCGCCTCGATGACGCCTGGCTGGCGACTTGGTCCCGCGCGGATGCCGTGGTGTCGCACCCGGTGGATCCGGTACGCCTCCCCGACGCCGTCGCCGGTCTCCTGCGGCAGCGGCTCGACTCCACTCCCGTACGCGGCTGATGGGCACCCCGACGTGGCCCGACCTCACGACCCGACTCGTCGGGGGCTTCGACCTGACCGGTGAACAGGTCCAGTGGGCGATGGGCGAGATTCTGCTCGGAGCGGCGAGCCCGGTTCAGGTGGCGGGCTTCGCGGTCGCTTTGCGAGCGAAGGGTGAGACCGTCGAGGAACTCTCGGCCATGGCGGACGTCATGCTGGAGTTCGCCACCCCCATCACCCTGGACAGGGACGCGGTCGACGTTGTCGGGACCGGTGGCGACCGGGCGAACACCGTGAACGTGTCCACCATGGCGGCCATCGCGGCGGCCGCAGCCGGAGCCAAAGTGGTGAAGCACGGCAACCGCGCAGCGTCATCCGCGTGCGGGACCGCCGATGTGTTGGAACACGTGGGGCTGGTGTTGGATCTGCCCCCCAGCACCCAACAAGGTGTCATGGACCGCGCGGGCCTCGTCTTCCTGTTCGCGGCCGGGTACCACTCGTCGCTGCGACATGTGTCGTCGGTGCGGCGGGAACTCGGCATCTCCACGACCTTCAATTTTCTCGGTCCGATGGCCAACCCGGCCCGGCCCAACGCCCAGGCGATCGGAGTTGCCGACCCGCGGATGGCCCCGCTCATCGCGGGGGTGCTCGCCGGTCGCGGGGCGCGGGGGTTGATCTTCCATGGCGGCGACGGGCTGGACGAACTGACCACGACGACCACCTCCCGAGTGTGGGTGATCCGGGACGGCGAGATCAGGGAAACGGTCTTCGACCCCCTGCAGCTGGACATCCCCCGCGCTGAGGTGGCCGATCTCGTGGGCGGACCACCCGCGACCAATGCGTGGGTCCTCCACGAGACCCTGAACGGCAAGAATGGTCCGGTCCAGGACATCGTCGCACTCAATGCAGCCGCAGCGCTGCTGGCCTTCGAGGGGCCGGCACTGGACATCCCCGTTCACGAGCAGTTGGCGAGCCGACTCGAACGCGCACGTGACGTGCTCACGGATGGCAGGGCTGCGAGCAAACTGGAGGACTGGGTCGGCGCCACGCAGGCGGCGCGCGACCTGCCCGCCTGATCTCCGCCGCGGCAGAGCCGGACGCGAGCATGGCCGCGCGTCCGTTCACCGGACGAGAACCGGGCCGAGGAACGCCCCGAGCACGAGCGCGGGGCCATAGGGAAAGGGGCCTCGGCGCCCGTACGCGCGACGGGCGAGGCCGAAGACCGCGCCGACGAACGTCCCGAGCAGGAGTCCACCGGCGAGAGTGGGCCACGAGATGGACGCGGTGACCGCGCCCAGCACCGGGGACAGCCGGACATCACCGAATCCAAGACCGCCGACGAACCACCAGAATCCCCAGAAGAAGAGCGTCACAGCCGCTGCGCCCAGCACCATGCGCAGTGCCAGGGCGCCTCGGTCGCTCGGAGGAGACACGACAATCTGGAGCACAGCCGCCAGCAATGTGGTCAGCCACAACACCCTGGTCAGCGGCAGGGGCAGCCATGTGGTGAACGCGTCGATGGTCACGAGCAGGACCCCGACCGTGGCCAACGGAACCCACACCGGCCAGCACACGGGTGGCAGCCAAAAAATGAGCACCGCGCCCGCCGCCAACGCGGCAGCGGCCACGGTCATCGCGAAGCGGGGAGTTGCCAACTCACGATAGGGAGTCTTCGTTCCTGCGTCGGGACCGGTCGGCTCGGGCAGGGCCCGGAGAACCGCACCGCTGAACAGGCCGGTCAACAAAGCAACGGCGATGAGCGCCAGAGTCCACATTGTCATCTCCTAGGCCGCTGCTGCGGATCGGTCCCGGAACGTCTCGGCCCAGGAATCTGTCACGTCGAGACCGTGGGCTCGGGCAGCTGCGGTCACCAAGAGTTCCGAGCGATGGGTGATGAAGAGCTCCTCACCGCGCAGCAGTGCCCCGAGCCGCGGCTCCGGAAGGTGGCCGATTCGGGCCACCTCTGCCACCGGCCAGCCGGACCGAGACAGGAAACGGGCGGCAATGATCATCTCATCCGGGGGCACCGGGCGCGCCAGACTGGCGCGCAGGCTCGGCGCATCGATCGCGATCAGCGCTCGGGCAAAGTGTGGCGCGATGCGTCGCAGACGGCGGCCTCCCAAGCCGAGCAAACCGCGCACCACGTTGTCGGGGACCCTGGCATGGCCGGCGAAAGCCCGCCAGGGGAGTGGTTCTTCGGTGAGCACGTGCCGGACATGCGCACGAAACGGTGCCGCAGCGATCCAGTCCCAGTCAGGGCTGTCGCCGTGGCGTCCTCGTCCGGCAGGGTCAATTGTCGCGGGGTCGGACGGTGCTGTCCGGCAGAGAGCGAGTGCTTGCTGGGTCATGTGTGGTCCTTTCGCAGGTCTCACCTGGGAAAGGCCGAAAACGAGGCGCTTTTCGCACCGCTTTTGCACGAAGTCTGCCGGAATAGGAACCGTCGCGTCGGGGGCCGGGACACGACAAGGGGCGGACCCCCTGTGGGTGCCCGCCCCTTGTCCGTCAGCCCATCGTCGTCAGCCCTGTGCGGCTGAAGACGACGGGGGAGTGGTCAGGTCAGCGCTGAGCCTTCGCGAAGCCGGCTGCTTCGGCGGCTTCCTCGGACTGGAACCAGACATCGGCGATCGTGCGCTCATAGCCACCCGTCTCCGGGGTGTGGTATTTCTTCGACCGCTCGTTGCCCTTGATCGTGTAGCCCTCCGGCGGCTCTGCACCGACATAGGCACCGTCGCCATATTTCGGCGTCGGCGCCGCGGTCTCGGCGGCTACATCAGCGGTCGACGTCGCCGGCTGGGCAGGGGGCGCCTGATAGGCGGATGCCGTGTGCGTCTGCCAATCGGTCTCAGGCTCGCCGAAGAACTTCTTCCAGGCGACGAAGGCGAGGCCACCGAGCGCGCCGAGGATGAGCAGCGGCAGGAACTTGCTCTTCTTCTTCTTTTGGGGCGTAGCCGTGTCCTTGAGGCTCTGGATCTGGGCGAGGCTCTCCTTGTGCAGGCGCTTGCGGTCCTTCTTGGACAGCTGCAGATCACCGCGAAGTGCCTTCACGGCAGCGACGCCGCGGAACTGGGCTTCCTGCGCGTTCGGGTTGTTCGCCAGGTTCTCCAGTGCCTCGGTCACCTTCGGGAGGAGATCGTCGTAGCGGTCCCTGGCCGCGCCCTTCGCCGCAGCGAGCGCCGGTGCAACCGCCACGGCGGCCTGATGGGCATATTCGGTGCCACGTGCGCGGGCCTCGGTGGCCAACGGGCCGAACTTTTCCTTGCTCTGGTCAAGCAGTGGAGTGATCTTCTCCTTGGCCTCATTGAGGATGGCAGCGGCGTTCTCTGCGGCCGTGTGAGTGGTCTCTGCGGCGGCGTTCTTCTTCTTCACGTGATTCCTCCGTGGGTTGGTGCTCGGGTGGGAGTCGGTCTCCGACCGGAGTGCGTTCCACGCTAGCCGTTGTATTTTGCTGTGGGCCGGGTGGGGGAGGATTTCAGGGTTTGTGCAGGGTTCCTCAGCCTGCGGGTGGGCCGCCCGCCCGGAATAGCGTGTCAAGATGGGTCGCGCGACCGAGTGGTCGCAGAATCCGTGAGCAACAGAAAGGGGCCGACGTGGCTCTGACCGCGACTCTGCACACCAACCACGGTGACATCGTGGTGAACCTCCTCGACACCCATGCGCCCAAGACCGTGGCGAATTTCGTGGGACTGGCGACCGGCACGAAGGAGTACGCCGATCCCCAGACGGGCAAGCCCACGACGGGCAACTTTTATGACGGCGTGACTTTCCACCGGGTGATCGACGGTTTCATGATCCAGGGTGGTTGCCCGTTGGGCACCGGGACCGGGGGTCCCGGTTATCAGTTCGGTGACGAGTTCCATCCGGAGCTCGCGTTCAACAAGCCCTATCTCCTGGCGATGGCCAACGCCGGTCCGGGCACCAACGGCTCGCAGTTCTTCATCACCGTCACCCAGACCCCGCACCTGAACCGCAAGCACACGATCTTCGGTGAAGTCGCCGATCAGGCGAGCCGTGACGTCGTTGACGCCATTGCGAAGGTGCAGACCGGCCCGATGGATCGTCCGGCTGAGCCGGTCGTGATCAACTCGGTCGAGGTCACGGAGGTCTGACGCACATGAGCGACGACCGTCCGGATTTCACGTGGGACGAATTCGCCGGCAAGGATGGCGGCGAATCGGCTCCACGGGACGCCGACCGATTCAAGCCGTGCTTCCGCCACAAGAACCGCACCACGGGAATCAACTGCCAGCGATGCGATCGTCCGATCTGTGGCGAGTGCATGGTGCCCGCTTCGGTGGGATTCCAGTGTCCCGTGTGCGTGGCTGAACAGCAGATGGCGGATCGCCCGGTCACCAACCGGGTGGGGAAGCGAGTGGGCGGCGGAGGTCGGGGCGGTCGTTCGCTCGCGGGGGTACGCCTCAGCGGTGGGCCGGCCAGCACCACCGTGGTGGTGATGGTGCTTGTCGGGGCAGTCGGGCTGATCGACCTGGTCACGGGTGGGCTCGGGAACCTGCTGCTGGGCTTTTCGGGACGCGCGGTGCTGTCCGGTGAGATCTGGCGGCTCATCACCCCCATCCTGGTGGCGGGTCACCTGTTCAACGTTGCGATCAGCCTGCTCTTTCTCTGGCTGGTCGGTCGGAGTGTGGAGGCGGAACTCGGCAGAGGACGGATGCTCGCGGTTCTGCTTCTGTCGGGGCTGGGCGGTTCCACTGCGTTGATGCTGTTTCTCCCCGACGTCGGCATGATGCCTCTGACCTATGCGTCGATCCTCGGGATGCTGGCCGCCGTGGCGGCGATGAAGTTCCGGTTCGGGGAGGACATCAAGGGCGATCTGATTCTGTTGGGTCTCATGGTCGCGTTCAGCGTGATCATGGGATATGTCCCCGGCTGGATCAGCCAGCTGGGCGCCATCGTCGTGGGCGGCTGTGCGGGCGCTGTGCTGGCCTATGCGCCCCGCGAGAACCGGGACCGGTGGCAGACCATGGGGCTCATGGGGATCGGCGCAGTCTGTCTGCTGCTCATCGGGCTGCGGTTCCTGATCTGAGGCCCTCAGGTCGGGAGCCCGCGGGGAACCGCGACAGGTTCCCATGCGGGCTGCTGCGACAACACCGCAGCGGACACGATGGCGACTGCTGCGATGACGGTGGCGATCACTGCTGCCAGAACCCACCAGCGCAGGGGCGCCGGACGTTCGGGTTGCGTGCTGTCAGTCCGGTCTTCTGACAGGATCCGGTCAGCTGCCAAGGGAGAAGGCCGCTTCGAGGTCGTGGGACGAATAGGCGCGGAAAGCGATGTGGGTTTCCGTGTTCAGCACACCGGACACCTTGCTGAGTTTGTCGGCCACGACGCTGGCCACGCCCTCGTGGTCGCGAACACGGATGACCGCGATCAGGTCGATCTGACCGGTGACGGAATAGACCTCGGTCACGCCGGGGAGTGACGCGATCTGCTCGGCGACCTCAGGGATCCGCGCCACATCAGCATTCACGAAGACAATCGCAGTGATCATGTGGTGATCGTATCGCCCGACTCCAGCACCGGGTGGTGCGGATCGAGCAGGATCCGCGCGAACTCGTCGGTTTCGAGCCCCGCATGGCGCGGCCAGAACCAGTCGCCGTCGATCTCGATGAGCCTGACGCCGGGTCGCTCCAGCCAGTCGGCGATGCGCTCGGCCTCCTCGACGGTCCCCGCCGGCTCAGGCGCCAACGGAGCGGTCACGGTCTCGGCGAGGGCGACGGTCTCGCGGGCCAGGGCCTGCGGGATCTCACCGGGTCGCGCGAGTGCGGCTCCGGCCAGCCGACCGTGCCGGATCACGTGAATCTCCCAGCCCGCGTCGGTGTGAGCCGCCGCCACGATGTGTGCGCAGGCCGCCAGCCTGGTCACTCGATGATGACGGAGCGAGGCTGCTGTCCAGGTCTCCAGGCGATTCCGCAGATCGGCGGCCTCCTCGAATCTCTCCTGCTCGACCAGACGTTGCAAACGTCCCCGGGCGGCGGCCACGACCGGGCGCACGTCACCCGCAAGCGCGGACCGCACCTGTTCGGCCAACGCGGCGTACTCCTCCTGGGAGACGCTGCGATCGCAAGGCGCAACGCACCGGCCCAGCTCGGCGAGGGCGCACGAGGGCTGGGGCCGACGGGGCGACAGGCGGTCCGTGCATCGCCGGATCGGGAAGGCATCCTGCAGCGCGGAGGTCACCTGGTCGAGACTGTCGCGGGACCGGAACGGGCCGAAATAGGCGGCACCGTCGGGGGCGACCCGGCGTACGGCAGAGAGCCTCGGAAAGGCTTCGGCGGTCAGTTTGAGCCAGTGCACTTTGTGCGGATGCTTGGACCGCCGGTTGTAGCGCGGCGAATGCTGGGCAATCATCCGCAGTTCGACGATCTCGGCTTGCAGGGGCGTCGCACAGGGCACGACGTCCACTCCGGCCGCCACCCGGACCATCTCGTCCATGCGTCGGCGGGTTTCGGCGGCGGTGAAATAGGTCCGCACGCGTCGCCGCACGTTGACCGACTTGCCGACATAGAGGACTCTCCGCTCCCGCCCATGATCCGTCTCGACGTGGTCATAGAAGAAATAGACGCCACAGGTCTCCGGGAGCGGGTCGGCCCACGTCCGCTTCGCCCGGCGCTGTGCGGGCACCCGGCGAGTGAATTCCTTGAGGTCTTCCAGCGAATGAACCCCGAGATTGCCGACTCGGGCGATGAGTCCGTGCAGCACATCCACCGTGGCACGGGCGTCGGTGAGCGCACGGTGATCAGGAGTGACCGGTGAGCCGAAATGGTGGGCGAGGGTGGCCAATTTGTGGTTCGGCACCTCATCGCGCAGGAGGACGCTTCGGGACAGGGCGACGGTGTCGATCACGGTGTTGCCGGGCCACGGTGTGTCCTGTGCGGTGCAGGCACTCTTGAGAAATCCCACGTCGAAGGCTGCGTTGTGGGCGACGAGGACTGCGTCGCCGACGAATTCCAGGAAACTTGGCAGCACAGCGCTCAGGCGCGGTGCCCCTGCCACCATGCGATCCGTGATCCCCGTCAGGACCTGGATGAGCGCGGGAATGTGGACCAGTGGGTTCACCAGGGTCTGGAACTCGCCCACCACCTCGCCCGCCCGCACTTTCACCGCCCCGATCTCGGTGATCGTTGCGTCCGGTCCGCTCCCGGTCGTCTCGAGGTCGACGACCACGAAGGTGGTGTCGATCAACGCAGTGCCCTCGTCGAGGGGTGGCTGAAAGGCGCGTGCTGTCATGTGGAAGGACGCTAGGGACCGGGTCGGACACTTTCCGGCCCAGCGGGTTTCTCTGGCGGCGGCGATGGGGCAACGAATCCGGGCAGCGGTGCCGGCGACCGAAACTGTCGGAGCCTCCGGCCATCCTCGGGGCATGGGTATTTTGCGGGTGGATTGCAACGAGTGCATCGTGCGCGGACTTGAATGCTCGGACTGCGTGATTTCCGTGCTCCTGGGGGTGCCTGACGTCGGCGCCACTGCGGGGGTGGCGGAGCAGCATGCACCACGGACGGCGTCGGTGGAGCTGGCCGCCGATGAACAGCAGGCGCTGGCAGCGCTGGCGGACTCGGGGCTCGTGCCGCCGCTCCGACTCGTTCGTGGAGTGGCGCCGGGACGGCCTACGCCACATCAACCGTGGCTGGACGAGCGTTTCGCTGAGTGAGTTCACGATTGGCGCGTGATCAGACCGTGACTTATCGTGTCCGACGGTGGTTCAGCCATCGTTCAGGACTGGTCGACGAAGGGAACGGGCGTGGGTTCACGCATTCAGCAGGTGATGCGGGCGGGGCTTCTCGGAGCAGCGGCTGCAACCCTCGTGGTGACCGGGGTCCCGGCGGCCAACGCCAATCCCGACACCGTCGCCAAGGCAAAGGCCGAGGTTGACAAGCTGGCCATGGAAGCAGCCGCCCTCGACCAGGACGCGCTCGCCGCACAGGGCAAGCTCGATGAGGCGCAGAAGCGTCTCGCCACCCGTGAGGACGACGTCAAGAAGCAGACCGACCGTGTCGCCGGCATGCGGGTGCAGGTCGGTCAGGTCGCGCTCTCCCAGTTCCAGAACCGCGATCTCGATCCCACCACCCAGCTGCTCCTGCGAGTCGACTCGGACACCTTCCTGAGCCAGTACGCGACCATCCAGCAGGTCACCGCCAACCAGAACGGGGCCCTCCAGGATTTCCAGGCCGAGCAGGCCAACCTGGCGGAGATGAAGCGTGGTGCGGCCGCGGACGTGGAGACCATCAACGAGGCGGCCGAAGAGATCAAGGTGGCGCGGGCCGCTTCGGCCAAGAAGCTTGATGATGCCGAAAAGGTGCTGGCCCGGCTGACCGCGGAGGAGCGCGCGCGGTTGCAGGCAGAGGAAGAACGGCAGTCACGTGAGGCCGCTGCCGCGGCCGAACGCGCCCAGGCCGAACAGGCTGCCCAGCGTGAGCGTACGCAGGCATCGTCGAGAGACGGCAACCGTGCCGCGAGCCCAGCCCCTGCCGAGCCCCGCACGTCGGCCTCGGACCGTCCGGCGGCCCAGAACCCCGCACCCGCAGCAGCACCCTCGGGCGGCACCTCGAGCACGCGTGGGCTGGCCGCGCTGGCGTTCGCTCGCGCTCAGATCGGCAAACCCTATATCTATGGCGGCACCGGCCCCTCCGGATATGACTGCTCGGGGCTCACGGGCTCCGCGTGGCGCTCGGCCGGGGTCTCCCTGCCGCGCACGTCCCAGGCCCAGTTCGGTGCCGGCCGCCCGGTCTCCATCGACAACCTCGCTCCTGGCGACCTGGTCTTCTACTACTCCGGCATCAGCCATGTGGCGATCTATGCCGGCGGTGGTCAGATCATCCACGCCTCCCGGCCCGGCAAGCCCATCGGTTATGACCCGTTGAGGTCGATGCCGATTGCCGGTGCGCGTCAGGTTGGCTGAATCCCGCAGACCCCACAGTGCCCCCGGTCGCATGATCGTCATGCTGCTGGGGGTTCTGTCATTGCTGGGCTGTGCCGGGGAGCCCGCGACCTCTGTGCCGGATCCAGAGCGCCCGGGCAGCACCGCGACACCGCTCGGTGCGGAGTCGATCGAACCGCTTCTTGCGGCCCTCGTCGCCGACTGGACAGACCCCACAGCCTGGGCCGCTCACATCGACTCCACCGATGACGGCTTCGCCCGGCGGGCCGAATTCCTGCGAGGAAACTTCGCGCAGTTCGAGCTGACGATGACTCCCGCGGGACGCACTGCCCCGCTGTCCCCGGCGCGGCAGGAGGTCCTCGGGCCGACGGCGGTCGTCCACGCCGTCCGGATCGACTGGGCTGCCCCGGGGCAGGCGCCGGCCACACATGAAATCTGGTTCACCGTCACGCGGGCCGAGGGCAGGCTCCGCTGGGCCGGAACGTCCGACGGGCCGTCGTCCGCACCGGGACCCGTCCCGCTGTGGCTTCGCCATCCGGTGGACGTGGAGGCCGGCAACGGCAGCACGGTGATCGCGACCAGGGGTGTGGACCCCGCGCCGTGGTTGACCGCGCTGGAGACCGCTCGGCAGCACTTGGTCGCCCATGACCTCGATCCCGGCCCGATCACTGTGCAACTGCCGGGAGACCCCGCAGACTTCAATGCGGTCCTGGGAATCCGGGAGGGCAGCCACCACGCGGTTGCCGCCTCCACGATGCCTTTCGGTGCCACTGCCCACATCGTCATCAACCCACGCGTGGGAGGGAGTCTGGCCGAAAAGCCTCGGCAGGTTCTGCTCACCCATGAGGCGGTGCACGTCGTGACCGGACCGCTGCCCGCGAGCGTTCCGTTGTGGTTCTCGGAGGGGTACGCCGACTTCGTGGCCCTCGCCGACCATCCCGACGTGCTGGCTGCTCACGAGAAGCATCTGGCCGATGATCAGCGCCGTCACGGGGTGGGCACGACGCTGGTGAGCGACCGGGAGCTTTCACCCGACCATCCACGCATTGATGCGCACTATCAGCGGGCCTGGCTCACGGTGCGGGTGTTGGATCGTGGTGATGGGACCGCCGACCGGGTCCACGCCGCTGTCCGTGGCGGGAAATCCCTTGAGGATGCGCTGGCAGTGGCTGGCTGGTCCGAACAATCCCTGACCGTCGCCGTCCAGGACGAGCTCGCCCGCCTCGTCGATGAGATCCCCTGATCCGGCCATGCCGACTCTCGTCATCACCAACGATTTCCCGCCCTCGATCGGGGGGATCGAAGCCTTCGTCGCGCAGGTCTGCGAGTTGCTCGGGGACGTTGTCGTGCTCACCCGCAGGAGTCCCGGTTCGGAGGAGGTCGATCGTGCGCTGCCCTTCCCCGTGCACCGGCACGGGCGGGTGCTGCTGCCGACGGCGACTGTCGCCCGTGCGGCCGAACGCCTGGTGGCCGAGCATGCGGTCGATCGCGTCCTGTTCGGCGCCGCGGCGCCGCTCGGGCTGTTGGCCCCACGGTTGCGGGCCGCAGGAGTGGCGCGGCTCCTGGCGATCAGTCATGGGCATGAGACCTGGTGGGCTCGCGTCCCGGGTGCCCGGCAGGCCCTGCGGAGGATCGGTGAACACGTTGACGCGGTGTCGTTCATCTCCGGTTTCACCCGTGACGCGATCGCTCCCGCGCTGTCACCGGCGGCTCGCGCCAGAATGATCCGGATGGCGCCTCCGGTGGACACCAATCGGTTCAAGCCCACGGGAACGACCGGGACCCGGCCGACGGTGATCGCGGCTGGGCGCTTCATCCGCCAGAAGGGGTTCGACACGCTGTTGGCGGCGTGGTCTCTGGTGCTGGGCGCCTGGCCACAGGATCGCCTCGCGCCCGAACTGGTTCTCGTCGGCGACGGTCCCCTCCGGGACTCGCTGGCGGAGAGCGCCGCCCGACTGCCGCGACCCGGTTGTGTGCGGTTCGTCGGGCCGGTGGCACATCGGGCGATGCCGGCCATCATGGCGTCCGGGCACGTCTTCGCGCTGCCGGTCCGCACCCGGTTGGGCGGGCTGAATCCCGAAGGGCTGGGAATGGTCTTCGCCGAGGCCGCCGCATGCGGGCTGGCCGTGGTCGCCGGCGATTCCGGAGGCACCCGCGACACGCTCGTGGAGGGGGAGTCCGGCGTACTCGTGCCACCCGACGATCCCCACGCATTGGCGAGTGTCCTGGTCGAGCTGCTCACTGACCTCCCCCGGATTCAGGCCATGGGCGTCGCCGGCCGCGCCCACGTCCGGGAGCGATTCTCGCCGGACGCAACAGCGGCGGCCCTCCACCGGGTGCTCGACCCGGGGTGACCGCCGCCGCTTGAGGAAACCAGACAACCAGGCTGGGCTCAGTCCTGCGCGTAGATGTCCGTCTTGGCCTTCTCCGCACCGATCGTCGTGGACTCACCGTGACCCGGGTGGACGATGGTGTCCTCCGGCAGGGTGAACAGATATTTGTGAATCGAGTCCAGGATGACTTCCTTGCTGGAGAAGCTGCGACCGGTTGCTCCCGGCCCGTCCTTGAACAGGGTGTCGCCCGAGAACACCACGCCCAGATTCGGCACATAGAGACAGACGCCGCCCTCGGAGTGGCCGGGGGTGTGCAGCACGCGGAGGCCGGTGCCGCCGATGTAGAAGACGTCGTTGTGGTTGATCTCGTTGTCCGGATTGACGTTCGGATGAGTCTGCTTCCACAACCGCAGGTCCCGGGGGTTGAGCAGGATCGGTGCGTTGGTCCGGATGCCCAGGTCAACGGCCGCTCGCACGTGGTCATCGTGCGCATGGGTGCACAGAATGGCCGCAACGTCACGGTCGCCCACCAAGGCCATGATGTCCTCGACGTTGTGTGGAGCGTCGAGCACGAAGCACTCCTTGTCGTCGCCAATGACCCAGATGTTGTTTTCCACCTCGAAGGTCTCGCCATCAAGGCTGAACGTCCCGCGGCTGACACCATGGTCGATGCGGACCTCACTCATTAGTTTCCTCTTTCCTAGATTTTTCGGAGCAATCGCGGTCAGTCAATCATGACCACCGAGCGCAGGACATCTCCGTGATGCATCTTCTCGAATGCTGCCTCGACGTCGGTGATCCCGATTTTTTCGGTAACGAACGCCTCGAGCGGCAGGCGCCCCTGGAGATAGAGATCGATCAGCATCGGGAAGTCCCGGCTGGGGAGGCAGTCCCCGTACCACGACGATTTCAGTGCGCCACCGCGACCGAAGACATCCAGCAGGGGGATCTCCCACGTCATCTCCGGCGTCGGGACTCCCACCAGGACCGCGGTCCCGGCGAGATCGCGCGCGTGGAAGGCCTGCGTGAAGGTCTCGGGTCGCCCCACTGCATCGATGACACAGTCGGCACCGTTGCCGCCGGTGAGCTGCTGGACCGCTGCGACGACATCGACCGTGCCGTCGGCGTGGATCGAATGGGTCGCGCCGAGGGCCATCGCCTGCTCCAGCTTGCGGGAGTCGGTGTCCACGGCGATGACGCTCGCCGCACCGGCCAGCCGCGCACCAACCACGGAGGCCATGCCCACCCCGCCGCAGCCGATCACAGCGACGGAATCGCCCCGTCCCACGTTGCCGGTGTTGATCGCCGCACCGATGCCGGCCATCACGCCGCAGCCCAGCAGCCCCGCGACTTCCGGCGCAGCCGCCGGGTTGACCTTGGTGCACTGGCCTGCTGCCACCAGGGTCTTCTCCGCGAACGCACCGATGCCGAGGGCGGGGGAGAGTTCGCGTCCTGCGTCCGGGTCGCCGTCGGCGAGCGTCATCTTCTGCTTGGCGTTGTGGGTGGCGAAGCAATACCACGGCTGGCCCTTGGCGCAGGCTCGGCACTGGCCGCACACGGCGCGCCAGTTGAGCACGACATAGTCGCCGGGCTCGACCTCGGTCACCCCCTCGCCCACGGATTCGACCACGCCGGCGGCCTCGTGGCCCAGCAGGAAGGGGAAATCGTCATTGATCCCACCCTCGCGATAGTGCAGATCGGTGTGGCAGACGCCGCAGGCCTGAATTTTCACCACGGCTTCGCCCGGGCCCGGGTCGGGGATGACGATGTCCACGACCTCCACGTCAGCACCCTTGCTGCGTGCGATCACGGCTTTGACTGTCTGGCTCATCGGGACTCCTTTGTGCGTCGAGCTGTGCTCGAACATAGCGAACGGGTCCGGCGCCACGATCAGAGCATCGAATGCCCACGACAGGCGAGATGTGCGCCAGAAGCCTCGGTGCGATGCAAGGATCGCAGGAGGTTCCAGGAAGGCTAATCCCAATGTCCAAGGTCACGTTCTTCGGCGGTGAGCAGTTCCCGCTGGAGATGCACAAGGTCCGCATCATTCAAAAACTCACCCTGCTGCCGATCGAAGACAGACTGGCAGCCATCGAGCAGGCCGGCTTCAACACCTTCTTGTTGCAGAACGCCGATGTGTTCCTCGACATGTTGACCGACTCCGGTGTGAACGCCATGAGCGACCTGCAGCAGGCAGCCATGCTGATCGCCGATGACGCCTATGCCGGATCCGCGACCTATACCCGGCTCTACGACAAGCTCGTCGAGATCTTCGGGATGGACTATTTCCTCCCGGCCCACCAGGGCCGCGCGGCGGAGAACATCCTGGCCCAGGTTCTGGTGCGGCCCGACACCGTCGTGCCGATGAACTATCACTTCACCACCTCCAAGCAGCACATCACCGTGCACGGCGCAGAAGTGCTCGAGTTCATCCGCCCGGAGGGCCTGGAGGTCACGAGCTATCACCCGTTCAAGGGCAACTTCGATACCGACAGGCTTCGCCAGCTCGTCGCGGAGCGGGGTGCCGACGCCATCAGCTATGTCCGGATGGAGGCCGGCACGAACCTGATCGGTGGGCAGCCGTTCTCCCTCGAGAATCTGAGGGAGGTACGCGACATCTGCCGCGAGCACGGTCTCACCCTCGTGCTGGACGCCTCACTGCTGGCCGACAATCTCTATTTCATCAAGACCCGTGAGGAAGCCTGCCGGGACATGACGATCCCGGAGATCACCCGCGCGATCGCCGACTGTTCGGACATCCTCTATTTCTCCGCCCGGAAGCTCGGCTTCGGGCGTGGCGGCGGCATCTGCATCCGCGACGAGGAGACCTACAAGAAACTCCGGGGTTATGTGCCGATGTATGAGGGTTTCCTCACCTATGGCGGCATGTCCGTGCGGGAGATGGAGGCGATCACCGTTGGTCTCGACGAGACCATGGACGAGGACATGATCAACCAGGGGCCGCAGTTCATCGCGTACATGGTGAACGAACTCGAACAACGCGGAGTCCCGGTGATCACCCCGCCGGGTGGCTTGGGCGCCCACGTTGACGCGATGCGGTTCCTGGACCACATTCCCCAACCCGAATATCCGGCCGGCGCGTTGGCTGCCGCGATCTATCTCTGCTCCGGTGTGCGTGGCATGGAGCGCGGGACCATGTCCGAGCAGCGGGAGCCCGATGGCACCGAGCCGCTCGCCGACATGGAGCTGGTGCGGTTGGCCCTGCCGCGCCGGGTGTTCACCCTGTCCCAGGTCAGCTATGCGATCGACCGCATCCATTGGCTGCACCAGAACCGAACGATGGTCGGTGGGATGAAGTTCGTCGAGGAGCCCGAGATCCTCCGGTTCTTCTATGGCCGTCTCGCGCCGGTCAACGACTGGCCGCACCAGCTGATGGCCAAGTTCCGGCAGGACTTCGGCGACAGCCTCTGACAGGGGTGGTCAACAGTGCTGGGGCTCGCCGGGTTGCGGCGGGCCCCAGTTTCGTTGTTCCGCTTTTCGACGCCGCATTGCGTGATATATACCCCTAAGGGTATGCTGTGAGCAGAGTCGGGGACGATCCTGACACCGAAAGGGAGACAGATATGTGCCGTGCGGTCAAGTGCCGGAAGTGTGGCAAGACGACGTGGGCCGGTTGCGGCATGCACGTCGACCAGGTGATGTCAGGGGTGGCGAAGGCGGATCGTTGCACCTGTGACCAGAATGCAGCGCCGGCCAGCAGCGGATTCCTCGGCAAGCTGCTGGGTCGCTGATCAGGCTTCCGGCCAGTGTGCCTGCGTCGAACTCGGGGGCGATGCAGGCACCGCTTTGTCGGTTCAGACCACGGCGCCGTCGTCGTCGGCGTCGCGATGCTTGGGCAGTGAGCGCCAGCCGATAATGATGGCCGCCACGAAAGCAACCACCGCGAGCCATCCGGCCCACGTCGGGAGCTGCACTCCCACGATCGTGAGCATCAGCGCGGCCAGGACGTAGGCGGCACAGGCCCAGCCGAACGCGGCCACGCCCTTCGGGGCCTTCATCGGCGGCAGCGGCGGGGGTGTGTACTCGGAGGGGTCCGGATCATCCGGCTCAACCTCTGCCATGGCGGCGGTCAGGTTGAACGGTTCCCGGGGTCGATCCGGCGTCTGGCGCAGATCCGGAGGGTCGGCGGGCTGGGGGGTTGGCGGAGCGGAGTCGAAGCCCTCCATTTTGAGGCCCGAGACCATCTCGGAGAAGTCGCGGTCATATTCTTCCTGGCGGCGGCTATTCATCACTGGCCTCGATGGGAGCTGGCGGGGATCCCTCGCGGAGAGCACTGTGTCGCTCGATGAAATCGACGGACTCGGTGAAGATGTCCTCGGCGTCGTAGTCGAGCGTGGCCACGTGGAAGGATCGGGTGAGCAGTCGTTCGGTGACCTCCGATGAGGCAACCTTGTGGTGGATCAGCCGGGCCGAGGTCGGATCGACGACGTGATCGGTCTCCGAGCGGAACATGAGGATCGGCTGCTCCACCTTGGGCAGATCAACGCGCACCTTTGCCCAGAGCTCCATCATCGATGCCACCGCCCTGAGGGGCACGCGATCATAGCCGTGCTCCGTGACGCCGGGTTTGGCGATGTCGTCGGTGATGCCGGCGAGCGACGGGATCACCCGGCTGAGCAGAGGGAGAAACAGAAAACGTTTGTCCGCCGTGCCGATCGAGGGATTCACCAACACGATCCCGCGGACGTCACTGCCATGCACCTGGGCGAGCCGCAGTGCCAGTGCGCCCCCCATCGACAGCCCGGCCACGAAGACCTCGTCGCATTCTCGGCGCAGTGCGCGGAATGCCCCGTCCGCCACCGCGAACCAGTCCTCCCAGGAGGTGCGGCTGAGCTGTTGCCACGACGTTCCGTGTCCCGGCAGCAGTGGCAGTGCCACCCGGCAGCCGGCTTCCACGAGGTGCTCGGCGAAGGTGCGCAGTGAGAACGGCGAGCCGGTGATGCCATGGCACAACAGAACGCCGACAGGTCCGGAACCTCCCGTGAACCCAGCGGCGTTTTCGCGTACGCCAGCCCCATTGCCGGAGCGACTGCGCCTTCTCACGGCGCCCATGCTACCCGGCCTGTTGTGAGTGACCGGTGACGGCTATCCCGCGGGGGAGCTCGTGGCTTAGGGTTCGCTTGTGTACTACTGGTTATTCAAATGGTTCTTGTTCGCGCCCGTTCTGAAGGCGGTCTGCCGGCCGTGGCTCGAGGGTGCCGAGAACATTCCCGCGAAGGGTGCTGCCGTTCTGGTCAGCAACCACCTGTCCTATGGCGACACCGTGATCCTCCCGGCCATCGTGGAGCGCAAGATCACGTTCCCCGCCAAGGCAGAGCTGTTCCGGGGCACGTCCTTCGGCGGCAAGGTGGTGTCGTGGTTCCTGCGCAAGGTCGGGATGCTGCCGATGGACCGTTCGGGGGGGCGGGCCTCGGCGAGTTCGGTCGACCATGTCGGCGACATTCTGCGCTCGGGGGAGATCGTCGGCATCTATGCCGAGGGCACCCGGTCCCCGGACGGCCGGCTCTACAAGGGCAAGACCGGCGTTGCGCGGCTCGTCCTCGGCCACCAGGTGCCCGTGCTGCCGGTCGGCACGGTCAGCACCCAGTTCGTCAAGGGCTGGTTCGGGATTCCCTTCATGCGTCGTCCCGGGATCCGGATCGGCAAGCCGCTCGACTTCAGCCAATACTTCGACCAGCCCAACAACCGTGAGGTGCTGCGGTGGGTGACCGACGAGATCATGGCTGCGGTGCAGGAGCTCACCGGTCAGGAATATGTGGACGTCTATGCCACGTCGATCAAGTCCGGCGCTCTCGAGGGCCGGAATATCGAGGAGAAGGTCATGGTCCGTCCCGGTCACGGCAACCGCGTGCCGCCGACCACCGCAGAACTGACCGCGCAGGCGGAGGAGACCACAGCGGGCCCGGACGCAACGGAGCGTCCGTGAGCAAGCGCCGCCCTCGCCAGGACGTGGCCACCGCGGAGAGCCGCGATGGGGATGGCTCGGGCGGGGGCACCTATTGGGTGTTCAAGAACATCCTCCTCGGACCCGGTATCAAGCGAGTCTTCCGGCCGGTTGTCGAGGGTGCCACCAACGTGCCCGAAGAGGGCCCGGCCATCATTGCCAGCAACCATCTGTCGATCGCCGACTGGTTGTTCACCCCACTCGCTCTGCGTCGGCGCATCACCTATGTCGCCAAGTCGGACTATTTCAACGGCTCCGGCATCAAGGGACTCCTGCAACGCAAGTTCTTCGCCGGCACCGGCCAGGTCCCGATCGACCGTTCCGGGGGCGAGGCATCGCGGGGAGCGCTCCGAGCGGGACTTCGCGTACTCAAACGAGGCGAACTCTTCGGCATCTTCCCCGAGGGGACGCGCAGTCACGACGGACGGCTCTACAAGGGCCGCACCGGGGTGGCGCGGCTGGCGCTGGAGGCGGAGGTGCCCGTCGTCCCGACGGCGGTGATCAACACCGACCTGATCGCCCCGCGCGACAAGCACTTCGGCAAGGTCGTGACCCCGATCGTCCGGTTCGGCAGACCCCTCGATTTCAGTCGCTATGTCGAGGTGAGCGAGGACCGGTTCATCCTGCGATCGATCACCGATGAGGTGATGTACGCGATCATGGAGCTCTCCGGGCAGGAGTATGTCGACGAGTATGCGACCGTGGCCCGGGAGAAGGCCAAGGAGTCACCACCCGCCTGACCGCCCCGGACCCGCCTGACCGGCCCGGACCCGCCTGACCGCCCCGACGCGGGCCTCCGGATGGAGCTGCGGCGGGCGCGGGACGTTCGGCACGGTGCGGTCAGACCGCGGAGTCGGGCGGCAGGTCCGACCTCTGGCCTTTCCGCCCGGGCTTGACCACACGGCCTATCCTTCTCCACGTGTCTTTCCCCAGCCTGGAGCAGTTGCACGCACTGAACCCGCAGCAGCAGCCGGATTATCCTGACCCGGCCGCCGTTGCGGACGTCAGTCGTGAGCTTTCCACTCGTCCCCCGTTGGTGTTCGCCGGTGAGTGCGATGATCTGCGCACCAAACTTGCCTCGGTCGCGCGCGGTGAGGCCTTCCTCCTGCAGGGCGGCGACTGCGCCGAGACGTTTGCCGGCGTGACGGCCCAGAACGTCAAGAACAAGCTGCAGGTGCTCCTGGCCATGTCGGTCGTGATGACGTACGCCGCCCAGGTGCCCGTCGTCAAGGTCGGCCGGATCGCCGGACAATATGCGAAGCCGCGCTCCTCGGGCAGCGAAACCCGTGGTGGGATCTCCCTGCCGAGCTTCCGCGGTGACGCGGTGAACGGCTTCGACTTCACTCCCGAGTCCCGGGTCCCGGACCCCGAACGCCTCCTGCGGGTCTACAACGCCTCCGCCGCCACCCTGAACCTGACGCGGGCTTTCGTCACCGGTGGTTTCGCCGACCTGCGCACGATCCACCACTGGAACTCCAATTTCGTGCGCAACTCCGGTGCAGTGGCCCGCTATGAGGCAGTCACCGCCGAGATCGAGCGCGCGATGGCCTTCATGGTTGCGTGCGGCATCCCGGACGACCACATGCGGACCGTGGACTTCTATGCCTCGCACGAGGCGCTGCTCCTCGAATACGAGCACGCGCTGACCCGCATCGACTCGCGGTCGCAGCTGCCCTACAACACCTCCGGTCACTTCATCTGGATCGGGGAGCGTACGCGGCAGTTGGACGGTGCTCATGTCGAGCTCCTGCGTCACGTCCGCAACCCGATCGGCGTCAAGCTGGGCCCGAAGGTCACCGGTGCGGATGCCCTCGCCATGGCTGAACGGCTGGACCCGGACAACGAACCCGGTCGCCTGACGTTCATCACCCGCATGGGTGCGGACCGGGTCCGTGACGCGCTGCCGCCGATCATCGAGACCCTGCACAACGCCGGGCGTTCGCCGGTGTGGGTCTGCGACCCGATGCACGGCAATACGTTCTCGACGTCCAACGGCTTCAAGACGCGCGCGTTCGACCAGATCGTTGATGAGCTCAACGGCTGGTTCGACGTGCACGACGAGATGGACTCGTGGCCCGGTGGCGTACACATCGAGCTCACCGGTGACGACGTCACCGAGTGTGTCGGTGGCATCGGCGAGCTGAACGAGGCGGATCTCGAGAACCGTTATGAGAGCGTCTGCGACCCGCGGCTCAACCGCAGCCAGTCGCTGGAGCTGGCCTTCACGGTGGCCGAGCGCTTGACCGACGGCAGCATCAAGCGCCCGAACCCGATCCAGGAGTTCGTCCCGGTCGATCTGTGAGCGGTCAGGCGTTCACGAGCGAGCGCAGCACGAACTGCAGGATGCCGTCGTTGCGGTAGTAGTCCGCCTCGCCCGGGGTGTCGATGCGTACGACTGCGTCGAACTCGACCGACTGCCCACCCTCCTTGGCCGCGACCACCTTGACGGTCCGGGGAGTGGATCCGTCGTTGAGGGCGGTCACGCCCGTGATCGTGAACGTCTCCGTGCCGTCCAAGCCGAGGGAGTCGGCGTTCTCCCCGGCCGGGAACTGCAGCGGCAACACGCCCATCCCGATCAGATTCGACCGGTGGATCCGCTCATAGGACTCCGCGATCACTGCTTTCACCCCGAGCAGCCGCGTACCCTTCGCCGCCCAGTCGCGCGAGGATCCCGAGCCGTATTCCTTGCCCACGAGCAGGACGAGCGGCGTGCCCGCCTCCGCGTACGCCTCGGCGGCCTCGAAGATCGTCGTCTGCGGCCCGTCCGGCTGGGTGAAGTCGCGGGTGAAACCACCCTCGACACCGTCCAGGAGCTGGTTGCGCAGCCGGATGTTCGCGAACGTCCCGCGGATCATGACCTCGTGGTTGCCGCGACGGGAGCCGTACGAGTTGAAGTCCTTGGGCTTGATCCCGCGCTCGGTCAAATATTTCCCGGCCGGGCTGTCGGCCTTGATCGATCCGGCCGGGCTGATGTGGTCGGTGGTGACCGAGTCGCCCAGCTTTGCGAGGACGCGGGCGCCGCTGATGTCCTGCACCGGTTCGGGCGCGGCCTGCATGCCGTCGAAGTACGGCGGCTTGCGGACATAGGTCGAGTCGTCGGCCCACGCAAACGTGTCCCCCTCAGGGGTCGGCAGCGACTGCCAGCGTTCGTCGCCGGCGAACACGTCCGCATAGTCCTCCACGAACATCTCCCGGCTGATCGACTCGGCGATCGTGCGCTCCACATCCACGGGATCGGGCCAGATGTCGGCGAGGAAGACGTCGTTGCCGTCCTGGCCCTGCCCCAGCGGCTGGGTCTCGAAGTCGAAGTCCATCGTCCCGGCGAGGGCGTACGCGATCACCAACGGCGGCGACGCCAGATAGTTCATCTTCACATCCGGATTGATCCGGCCCTCGAAGTTGCGGTTGCCCGACAGCACGGACACCACGGCCAGATCCGCATCGTTCACCGCCGCGGACACCTCCTCGATGATCGGGCCGGAGTTGCCGATACAGGTCGTGCAGCCATAGCCGACGAGGTGGAAGCCGAGCTTCTCCAGAGAGGGCCACATGCCGGCCTTGTCGAAATACCCCGTCACCACCTTGGAACCGGGTGCCAGCGAGGTCTTCACCCACGGCGGCACGGCGAGCCCACGGTCCACCGCGTTCTTCGCCAGCATTGCCGCGGCCATCATGACCGACGGGTTCGAGGTGTTGGTGCATGAGGTGATCGACGCGATCGCGACATGACCGTGGTCGATCGCGACCTCCTCGCCGTCGATGGTGACCGAGGTCGGACGGCTTGCCCGTTCCCCGTCGAAGGCCGCCGAGTGTGACGGATGACCCGCAGCCTGGGACTGCTGACGGGCGTCGTGCGAGGGCGCGTCGGACGCCGGGAACGTGTCGTCGAGCTCGTCATCGACCGCGCTCTTCTCGATCCCGAACCCGTCGACCACATAGTTCTGCAGATCTGCGCGGAACTGCTCCTTGGCCCTGTTCAGCGCAACGCGGTCCTGTGGGCGCTTCGGTCCTGCGATCGACGGGACGACCGTGGACAGCTCGAGTTCGAGGCGTTCGCTGTAGCGGGCCTCGACACTCGGGTCGGCCCACATGCCCTGCTCCTTCGCGTACGCCTCCACCAGCGCCACCTGCTCATCGGACCTGCCGGTGAGCCGCAGGTAGTCGAGGGTCACGTCGTCGATCGGGAAGATCGCACAGGTCGAGCCGAACTCGGGGCTCATGTTGCCGATCGTCGCGCGGTTGGCCAAGGGCACGGCGGCCACGCCTTCCCCATAGAACTCGACGAACTTGCCCACCACTCCGTGCTCGCGCAGCATCTCGGTGATCGTCAGCACCACATCGGTGGCGGTCGCCCCCGACGGGACCGTGCCCGTCAGCTTGAAACCGACTACCCGCGGGATGAGCATCGACACCGGCTGGCCGAGCATCGCGGCCTCCGCCTCGATCCCGCCGACGCCCCAGCCCAGCACGCCCAGCCCGTTGACCATCGTGGTGTGGGAGTCCGTGCCGACGCAGGTGTCGGGGTACGCCTGCAGACTGCCCTCGACCTCGCGCGTCATGGTCACCTTGGCCAGGTGCTCGATGTTGACCTGGTGCACGATGCCCGTGCCCGGCGGCACGACCTTGAAGTCCTCGAACGCCGTCTGACCCCAGCGCAGGAACTGATAGCGCTCGCCGTTGCGCTGATATTCGATCTCCACGTTGCGCTCGAACGCGTCGCGGCGGCCGAAGACGTCGATGATCACCGAGTGGTCGATCACGAGCTCGGCCGGTGCGAGCGGGTTGATCCTCGTGGGGTCACCACCGAGGTCGGCCATGGCTTCGCGCATGGTCGCCAGATCCACGATGCAGGGGACGCCGGTGAAGTCCTGCATGATGACGCGGGCCGGGGTGAATTGGATCTCGACGGCGGGATCGGCGTTCTCGTCCCAGCCGGCCAACGCGGTGATGTGGTCGGCGGTGATGTTCGCACCGTCCTCGGTGCGCAACAGGTTCTCCAGCAGCACCTTGAGGGAATAGGGGAGCGACGCTGCCCCTTCGATCCCGGCGATGCGGAAAATCTCATAGTCGGTGTCTCCGACCGTCAGGGCGCCCCTGGCGTCGAAGCTGTTGGGATGTGTGCTCACGTGTCGTCCTTTGCTCAGCTGATGTGTCTGACATCAGGACCTGCGATGCATGCCTGAACTGGCAGCGTCCGGCGACTGGCCACCTTTCGCAGCGGACCTCGCCCGGACGCGCCGCTCTGTCTCCATCGTGCCTCACGCCCCGTTTCCCACGGCGAGCACCGTCGTGGAGAGAAGCGCCGGGAGCCGTATCGTGGCGCCGTGATCGACCTCCGCAGTGACACCCTGACCAAGCCCACCCCCGGGATGCGCGCCGCGATGGCGGACGCGGAGGTGGGTGACGATGTGTACGCCGAGGACCCCAGCGTGCTGGCCCTCGAGGAGCGCGTCGCCGACCTGCTCGGTCACGAAGCGGGTCTTTTCTGTGTGTCCGGGTCCCTGGCCAATCTGCTCGGGGTACGCCTGCTGGTCGAGCCAGGCCAGGAGGTCCTCTGCGACGCCCGAGCGCACATCGCCCGCGCCGAACTGGGTGCCCATGGTGCGGTGTCCGGGGTGACGATGCGGACCTGGACGTCCGCCCGCGGGGTCGCCGACGTGGCAGCGATCGAGGAACTCCTCGAGCCGGCGGCAGGGCCGTATCTGGTGTCGACCGCCGCCGTCGCCCTCGAGAACACCCACAACTTCGGGGGTGGCACCATTCAGCCGCACGACCATCTCCGCGCCGTGCACGACCTGTGTCGCGGCGCCGGCGTCGGGCTCCACCTCGACGGCGCCCGGCTGTGGAATGCACACGTCGCCACCGGGGTCGGTCTGGTCGACTACGGGCGTCTCTTCGACACCGTCTCCGTCTGCTTCTCCAAGGGCCTCGGGGCACCTGTCGGTTCCATGCTCGTCGCCTCCCGGGAACGCATCACGACCGCCCGGGTCCTGCGCAAGCGACTGGGCGCCGGCTGGCGCCAGGCCGGCGTACTCGCGGCGGCGGCAGCGTACGCGATCGACCACCACATCGACCGACTCGCCGATGACCACGCGGCTGCGCGCGCCTTCGCGTACGCCGTCGCCGACCGGGCGCCCTCGGCCATCGACCCCGCCACCGTCGAAACGAACATCGTGGTCCTCGACACGGGGGACCACCCGGCCGCCGACATCGCGGCGCGAGCGCGCGACGCCGACGTCGCCGTCTCCGCCCTCGGCGCCCGCATGATCCGCGCCGTCACCCACCTCGACGTCACCGTCGAGGAGGCCCGGGCAGCAGGAATCGTGGTGGGTACGCTGCTCAGCCGCACCACCTGAGCTAGCGTTGATGTTATGGAGATCACACATCTGGGCCATTCGACCGTGCTGCTCGACGTCGATGGAGTGCGAATCCTGCTCGACCCGGGCAACTTCTCGGAGGACTGGCACGGACTGACCGAACTCGACGCCATCGTCATCACCCACCTGCACCCCGACCACGTGGACCCGCAACACGTCCCCGCGCTCGTGGCCGCCAACCCGGATGCGCGGGTGCTCGTGGAACCCGGCGTGCCCACCGTGGTCGACCTCCCGACCGCCCAACGCATCCCCGCCGAAACCAGCGTCCGCGTCGGACCCGTGCTGCTCCACACGGTCGGGGGAGAGCACGCCGTCATCCACCGCGACATCCCCATGATCGGCAACGTCGGCGTCGTCGTCTCTGCCGAAGGCCACCCCACACTCTTCCATCCCGGCGACTCACTCGCCGCCTGCCCGCCCGGCATCGACGTTCTCGCCCTCCCCGCCATGGGCCCCTGGGCGGCGATGAAGGAACACATCGACTTCACCCGCACCGTCGGTGCCCCCATGGGATTCCCCATCCACGACGGCCTCATCAACGATCGCGGCTGGAACCTCATCGTCAATCGCATCAACGACATGACCGAAACCCGCCTCCACGACTATCGGGACGGAAAGGCTCACGCGGTGTAGTCGCTGGTTCAGCGACTGCCACGCCACAATTGGCATCTGGATCGGGCCGGGCCGGCGCGACTGGGGGTTTTGCGGGGCGTCCGGCCATCTGGATGCCGATCGTGGTGGCTCGTCGGCGCACTCCAGCGGTCAGATCACGAACAGCGTGATCGTTGAGCCCTGGAGAGCCTCCTGGCCACCCTCCGGGTCGGTCCGCTGGACATAGCCGATATCGAGGGAGTCCTCGCTCTTCTGCGTTTCCACCTTGAAACCGGCCCGGGTGAGCTGGTCGGTGGCATCCTTGACCGGCAGTGCCCGGACATCGGGCACCTTGACCATCGCCGGACCCAGGGATCGCACGATCGTGACCGTCCGGCCCCGATGGCCGGTCCCGCCGGCCGGATCCTGGGAGATCACGTTGCCGACGGGGACGCTCGTTGAGTGTGCGGTCTTCACGACGACGTGGAAGCCGGCGCTCTCGAGGGCGCTCTGTGCCTCAGCGGCCGGACGACCGGTCTGATTGGCGATCTGGATCGGGCGCGGGCCCTTGGACAGAGTCAGGTCGATGCGCGCGTCGCGGCGCATCGGCGTACCCGACTCCGCCGACGTCTCCGACACCAGACCGGCCGCGATCTCCTCGTGCCAGTCCTCCTTGACCGTGCCCACCGCCAAGTTCTTCTCGACCAGCACCTTCTCCGCATCGTCCTTGCTCAGGCCGATCACACGCGGCATCGCGAACCGTTCGGGACCCCGCGACACGGTCATCGCGACCGTCCCGCCACGCAGGACATCGGTGCCGGCCGCCGGCTCGGTGGAGATCACCACACCGGCCGGGACCGACTCGCTGAAGTCCTGAGCACTCTCCAGCACGAGACCCTGCTCGTCGGCAGCTCGCACGGCATCCGCCTGGGACAGGCCCGTGAGCGTAGGGGTCGTCACATAGCGGCCATCCAACATCCACCACGCACCCGCTCCGGTCACCGTCACCACGATCAGCATCACCAAGGTGACCAGTCGCCGACGCCGCAGCGCGACGGGGGAGGGAGCCGTGGCGGGTCGTCGCACCCGGGGGTGCGACTCCCGGCGTTTGCGGGGCCGCTCGGGCTCCGGCGCCGACCCGCCGACCACGGGCTGAGGGACCGTGGGCGGAGACTGCGGAGAGATCTGCTGGGCCGTGCCGCTCTCCTCGACACCCTCGGGGTGCGCGCTCCGGTCAGCGAAGGCCCGGCTCGTGAACTGGGCGGTCAGGGCAGGGTCGTCCATGATCCCGTGCGAGAGCGCATCGATCGCTCTGCGCACCATGGCCCGGAACTCCCGTGCATCTGTCGGACGGAGATCCGGTTCACGTTGGGTGGCCGAGAGCACCAGTGCATCCAGATAGGGCGGGATGCCGTTGCGGGACACCTGCCAGTGCGTGTCCAGCCTGGTCGAGGGGGGCGGGATCTGATTGTGGACGTGCGCATAGGCGACCTGGATGGGGGTCTCACCCGTATACGGCTTCGTTCCCGTCAACAGCTCGAACAGCACCACACCGGCGGCATAGACATCGGACCGGGAGTCCGCCTTGCCGTGCAGCACCAGCTCGGGAGGCAGATAGGAGACGGTGCCGATGAGGACGCCCTGGGTCGCAGTCGTGTGGGCGCTGACGGCCCTCGCCAGTCCGAAGTCCGCGACCTTGAGCTGACCGCGGTCGGAGATCAGGACGTTCTCCGGCTTGATGTCGCGATGCACCAGACCGTTCTCGTGGGCCGCGCACAGGGCCGCCAGGATCAGGTCGATGAGCTCGAGCGCCCGCAGTGGCTCCATCGGGGTGTCCGTGCTGATGACGTTGCGCAGAGTGCAACCCTGCACGAGCTCCATGACGATGTAGGGCCGCCCGGCGTCGTGGCCCTGGTCGAAGACCGCGACCACGTTCGGGTGGGAGAGCTTGGCGGCGAGCCGGGCCTCGCGGTCGAACTTGCGGATGAAGTCGTCGTCCTCGCCGAGTCCGTCGTGCATCACCTTGACGGCCACGACGCGGCCGAGGCGCATGTCGGTGGCCCGATAGACGGTCGCCATGCCACCGCGGGCGAGGCGCTGCAGGATCTGGTACCGACCGTCCAGCAGTACGCCGACCAGGGGATCGCCGATGCTGGTTGTCGTCACGTCACGCTCCGAACACAAGTAAGGGAAGTAGGGCACTCGCGCAAAGCCTGCCACGCAGTCTAGGCAGGGAAAGTGGCGTGTGCACGGCAACGCGTCCCGGGGTGTCGGACATCGGTTGCCTGTCCTAGGCTGACGGCTGTGACAGCACTCATGGGACTCGATGTCCGGCTCAAGACGGCGCGGCTCTATCTGAGCACGGACCTGCGCGCCGAAACGGGCGACTTCGCGCGCTTCGTCGACAAGGCATTCGCCGGTGGCGTGGACATCCTCCAGGTCCGTCAGGACGACGCGTCCGACGAGGAGATGCTGGACGCTCTCGACCTGGCCCGCACGGTGTCCTACCACTACCAGGGCCTCGTCGTGGTCAACGGATCCCCCACGCTGGCCAAGCAGTTCAGCGGTGACGTCCTGCACCTGTCACAGGCCGACGGCACGCCCAAGGTGGCCCGGCCGATGCTCCACCAGTGGGCGCTCATCGGTCAGTCCGCGCACGATGAGGATCAGGTCAACGCGGCCATCCACGATCCGGAAGTCAACTATCTCTCGATCGGCCCGGTCTATCTGTCGCAGGCTCACCCGGAGTACGAGGCCCCGGGTCATGACCTGGTGCGCTTCACCGCCACGGTCCAGCCGCCCGGAGACCCTGGCTCCAAGCCGTGGTTCGCCAGCGGCGGCATTGACGAGGACACCATCGACGACGTGCTGGCCGCCGGTGCCCGGCGGGTGTGGGTGACCCGCGCCATCACCAGGGCGGCGGACGCGGAGGCCGCAGCCAGGCGGCTGTCCCGCAAGCTGCGGGAAACCTGGAACGACGACCCGGCCATGCAGAGCTTCCTCGGCTCCGTCTTCCGGCAGGGGCTCCAGGCCGATCCCTTCATCCCGGTGCAGCCCAAGCCGCCGGCTGACGGCGGGGCGCCGCCGACGATGCAGTGATGACCACTCCAACCACCTCGAAGCCCCGACGCACACCTCGGTCCTGGGGCCTGATCGCCCTCGTGCTGGTGGTCGCCCTGGGCGCGTGGTGGCTGTTCGGCGGCGGGGACGAGGGGGGTACGCGAGCAACACCCGAAGCATCGCCCACCCCGGCCACCGCGATGGACACCCCCGCTCCCGGTGCCGCCACCGGTGCGCCCACGATGGGGCCGACCACCACCGACCCGCCGACCACCACCCGCCCCCAGACCACCACCCGCCCCCAGACGACAGGGGCGGAGTCCCGGCGTACGCAAATCCCGTCGATCGATCCGGACTCCGGGCTGCCCTGGGTCGCGGTCACGGAACTGCCGAAGGAGGCGGCGCGGACGCTGGAGCTGATCGACCGGGGTGGGCCCTTCCCCTATGACAAGGACGGCTCGACGTTCGGCAACTACGAGGGGATCCTGCCGCAGGAGCGGCGAGGATTCTATCGGGAATACACGGTTGACACCCCCGGTTCGCGCAATCGTGGGGCGCGACGCATCGTCACGGGTGACAATGACCGTATCCATTACTGGACCGACGACCATTACCAGACGTTCAAGAGGATTCGACGATGAGCCTCCACGGCATCCCGGCCGGCCTGGTCCGGGGGACACCCGGCATCTATCGATTGAGCCGCCCTCCGATGGGGCTGGCAAGAAAACTGCACGATCATGACTGGACCGTCGGCCATTTGTCCCGGGTCACCGACCGCCCCAGCGTGCTGGCCGGCATCGGGCAGGCCCTCGGTTTTCCCGACTTCTATGGGCAGAACCTCGACGCGCTCTGGGACTGCCTGACCGACCTCACCCGGCCCACCGCTCTGATCTGGGAGGACTGGCAGGATTTCGCGGTCTATCACGCCGATGACTGGGCGCGGGTGCGGCACGTGCTCGGTGACCGGGTCACCCAGGAGCCCCCGTTCGCAGTCGTCCTGATCTGATCAGCCGCCCAGCGCTCTCCGCAAGGCGTCCAGCCGGTTCTCGAGCTCGGTGATCCGGGCCTCCAGCGGGGCAGCTGCCTCCGCCCCGTCCTGAGCGGCGCCGTGGCCGGCCGTGGCCGGGGCCGTGGCCGGCCGCAGCCGGAACTTGAACCAGCCCACCGCGATCGTGACCACCAACGCCACCGTGATGACGGCGAAGCGCAGCACGTTCTCGCTGTTGGAGAAGGAGTTGGCGACCGCGTAGAGGAGGATGAACAGACCGCCCAGGAGCATGCCGTTGCTGATCACGACGAGCCGTTCGCCCATCACGAGGGCGAGGACCAGGAGGGCTGTTGCCACCACCAGCAGGATGATGCTGGTGTTCAGACTCCAGGTGTCCACCAGGGCGCTGTACGCCTCCTCCTCGGCCTGAAAGGCCTGCATGGCCGCCTCGTTCGTCTCATCGAGGGGATAGCTGAAGTCCGCCTTGGGGCGCGGATAGAACGTGGACGTGCCGATCCCGACGAAGGCTGCGACAGCCAGTCCGAGAAAGACCGAATAGATGACCTGAAGCCCTCGCATGATCCAACGGTACTACCGACCAAGTGTCAGCAATCCCCGCACCGGGGCGCAGGTTTCCGATCGTCCGCGGTCAGGCCACCCGGTCGGTGGCGGCGTGGGCCAACGCGGTCAGTGCGGTCCGGCCCGCGTGGGTCATGGGGACGTGCAGGGCAGCCTGGGCGCCGATCAGACCCTCGGTGATCATCGCTTCGACCAGTTCGGGAGCCCCGGATTCGACGATCAGAGCGCGCAGTTCGCTGACCTGATCCGCATCGAGATCCGGGTCACCCAATCTGCGGGTGAGGAGCGCCCGGCCGGCATCGGACGTGCCGTTGAATGCGTGCGCGACGAGGACCGTCCGCTTGCCCTCCCGCAGGTCGTCCCCGGCCGGCTTTCCGGTCGTCGCCTCGTCCCCGAAGACCCCGAGCAGGTCGTCGCGGAACTGGAACGCCCGGCCGAGTGCGGAGCCATAGGCCGCCAATCCGTCCAGCAGCTCGCTGTTGCCGCCGGCCATCAGTGCCCCGAATTGGGTGGGCCGTTGGACCGTGTATTTCGCGGTCTTGTATTCCACCACCCTCGCCGCGGCCAGCAGTGCGTGCTGCCCGTCGACGATGGGCTCGTGCTGGACGTGGACGTCGAGGAATTGTCCGCACGTCACCTCGGTGCGCATGCGGGCCAGCACCGGCCTGGCCCGGGCCAGATCATCGGCCGGAAGACCCGCCTCGTCCAGCATCTCCATCGACCACAACTGCAGCAGGTCGCCGAGGATGATGGCCCCGGCCCGACCGAACGCGTTCGACGAACCCACCAGACCCTCCTCGCCGTGACGGGCTGCGAGCTGCCGGTGGGCGGCCGGCAGGCCGCGTCTGGTGTCCGACGCGTCCATCACGTCATCGTGGACGAGAATGCCGGTGTGGAGGAGGTCGAGGCTGGCGGCGGCGCGGATCGACGGTCCCGGGTCGAGCGGAAGTCCGCCCGCCGCGACCGCCCCCCAGATCGCGAAGGCGGGCCGCATGCGCTTGCCGCCGGCGGTGAAGGCCTGGGCAAGATCCCCCAGCACCAGAGCTTCCGGGCCGACGTCGGTGAGCAGATCCCGTCGGTCGTCGATGAACCGGGCAATCTGTGCGCCGATCTCGTCCCGCAGCGCAGTGGACAAGGGGTCAGTGGGGTCCAGGAGAGTGCTCACACCCTGAGCCTAGGGGCCGTGCGGACAGGGTTGACTTAGGGTGTCCCGCATGCCAAGCATCCCCGCACATGAAGGTGCCCCCGACCGGAGCCGGCCGCACCCGTTCCCGTCGATCGTGCCGAAGATCGACGAGATGCTGGCTGTCGCCGATCGCCCACTGTTCTCCTTCGAGTTCTTTCCGCCCGCGAGCGTCGAGGCCGAAACGACCCTGTGGCGCACGATCCGTGAGCTCGAGGCCCTGGCCCCGGACTTCATCTCCGTCACCTATGGCGCCAATGGTTCGACCAGGGACCGGACGATCAACGTCACCCGGCGGATCTCCGAGGAAACGACCCTCCGCACGATGGGTCATCTCACCTGCGTGAGCCAGTCCCGACAGGACGTACGCAGGGTGGTGGGGGCGTACGCGGACGCCGGCGTCCGGCACATTCTCGCCGTGCGCGGGGATCCCCCCGGCGGTCCGACCGCGCCCTGGGTGCAGCACCCCGAGGGGCTCCGGAACGCGACGGAGCTCGTGGAACTCGTCGCTTCCCTGGGCGATTTCTGCATCGGTGTCGCGGCCTTCCCCGACATTCATCCGGACAAGATGGATCCCGAGCTGGACGCCCGCATCCTCGTCGAGAAGGCCGAGGCGGGAGCGAGTTTCGCGATCACGCAGTTGTTCTTCGAGGCGGAGGCCTATTTCGAGCTCGTGGAGCGGGTACGTGCCCATGGTTGCGATCTCCCGATCATCCCGGGCATCCAGCCGGTGACGAACGTGAAGCAGATCGAACGGTTCGCGGAGCTGTCGGGTGCGGAGCTGCCGGCTCCGCTCGTGGCCAGGCTGCGGGCGCACGCGGAGGACCCCGCGAGCATCCGAGCGATCGGCATCGAAGTCGCGACGAAGCTGTGCGAGGACCTCCTCGACGGTGGCGCACCGGGGCTGCACTTCTTCACCCTGAATCGCTCCACGGCGACGCGGGCGATCTACGCCAATCTCCAGGCCTCCCGGACCCTCAGCCGCAAACTGGTGGGCTGAGGCCCGTCGGGGACCCCAATCGGGTCCGACCTGACGTTTGTCCGGTGCGATGCCGACCAAGATTGGCACCCAGATCCGCGCTCCGGCGCAAAACCCCTGGTCACCAGCCCCCGCCACGGATCGAGCTGCCAATTCTGGAACCACTCCGACTACGATCGGCGCCGAGATCCACCTGCCGCGCAGAAACCCCGGCGCCTGGCGCGCAGAGACCCCAGTGCCTGGCGCGCAGAGACCCCGCGTGCCTGGCGTGGGGGAGGTACCCGCCTTTCGCGGAGGCACTGGGTTCAGACCAGGGCCGCCTGCCATGCACCGGGACTTCCGTCCGGGGTGATGTCGAGGGTGACCAGTCGCTGCGTGGGTCGCGTGAGCGCGACGTAGAGCACCCGGACACCGCCCGGGGACTCGAGCGCGATCTCGTCGGGAGACACCACCAAGACCGCGTCATATTCGAGCCCCTTGGCCTCGAGCGGTGTCACGACGCTGATGCGATCAGCCTGGTCGGCGAGCGCGGACTGGCTGAGGGCCCGGGTCACCTGGCCCATGCGCGACGGCGGGCTGATGACACCGATGGTGCCGCGGACCTGGCCGCTCAGCGTGGTCACCGCATCGACGAGCGTCGGGTCCTGGTCCAGGACCGTCGTGGTCAGCAGCAGCGGCTCGACCTCGGTGGTGCGCACGGCACGGGGCAGGTCCGCGTTGGGGGCGACATCTCTCACCACCTTGGCGGCCAGCTCGAACACCTCGGCGGGGGAGCGATAGTTGGTGCTCATCCGGAAGTTGCGGTGCGGAGCACGCCCGATCAGATCGTTGAGGACGCGTCCGCTCTCCTCCTGGTCCGGCCAGGAACTCTGGGCCGGGTCGCCGACGATCGTCCAGCTGGCCTGGGCTCCGCGGCGGCGCAGCATGCGCCATTGCATCGGCGTGATGTCCTGGGCCTCGTCCACCAGGACGTGGGCGAAAGTTTCGTGGGCATCGTCGGTGGGATCGACGTCGCGCTGACGGGCCGTGCGATCAGCGGTGGTCACGACTTCGGAGACATTGGCGCCTTCGGCGAGGAACAGCAACGGGTCGGGCTCCTGCTCCTCGATCACCGGGCCGAGGATGGCCGCAAGCTCATCGAGCAGGGCGACATCGGCGACCGTCCACTCTGCCGACTCCGCATAGCTGGCGGCCAGCCGTTCCGCCTCCTCGTCCGACAGGATCCCGTGCGCCAGCCGTTTGGTCAGGCGGGCGTCGCCCAGTCGGGCGAGGACCTGGACCGCGTTGAGACTCGGCCACCAGGCCTGCAGGAACATGCGATAGGCGGCCTGATCGGTCACCAGGTCATCGAACTCCTCGCGCTCGATCTCTGTCTCCTCGGGCAGGAGGTCCCACAGCGCGGACAGGACGCTTTGCTCGGCCGCACCACGCCCGTGGTTGAGCTTGTGATGACGCAGCACGTCCTCGCGGATCCGGGCCAGCCGCTCGGCGGACAGGGTCAGCACCTCACCCTTGACGACCACCCGCAGGTGCGCCTGATCGGCCGACTGCTCGATGAGTGGTTCATTGACGAGCCGGCGCAGCAACGGCAGCATCCGCGTGGAGCCCTTGATGACGTGCAGGGCGGCCGAGTCGACCCGATCGGCACGGAAACCGAGCACGTCGGTGGGCACGGACCCGATTGCCCGCAGCGTGACGGAGTCCTCACCCAGGCTGGGGAGCACCCGCTCGATGTAGTTCATGAATACCGCCGACGGACCCACCACCAGCACGCCACCGTTCTCGAAGCGACGGCGGTTCGAATAGAGCAGATAGGCGGCGCGGTGGAGCGCCACGACGGTCTTGCCGGTGCCGGGACCTCCCGAGATGATCGTGAATCCCTGATAGGGCGCACGGATCGCCTCGTCCTGTTCGCCCTGGATGGTCGCGACGATGTCGCGCATCTGCGGGCCGCGGGCCCGGGAGAGGGCTGCCATCAGCGCGCCCTCGCCGACGATCACGAGCTCGGTGTCGCCGCTGTCGGCGGCGAGGAGATCGTCCTCGATCCCGATGACCTTGTTCCCGCGGCACCGGAGCACGCGCCGGCGGACGACATCCATGGGGTTGGTGGGTGTCGCGCGATAGAACGGTTCGGCAGCGCGGGCACGCCAGTCGATGACCAGCGGCTCGTAGTCCTCGTCACGCACGCCGATCCGCCCGATGTAGCGGACCTCGCCGTCGGTCCGGTCGAGTCGACCGAAGACCAGTCCCTCGTGCTCGGCGTCCAGGACGGCGAGTCGTTTGGCGGCCTGGAAAGCGAACACGTCGCGTTCATAGAGGCCGGTGCCGTCCTCCTCGCGGACGAAGTTCGAGCGGTCGGTCTGGAACAGGGAACGGCCTTCAGACGCCACCTGCTCAGCGGACCGGGTTGCCTCCTCCAGCCTCGCGTACACCGCATCGATGTGCGCCTGCTCAACGGCCAACTCGCGCGCAACCACTGCGCTGTCAGGAGTCGGGTGTGCACTCAAGTCGGGTCAGTCCTTCCCCGGAAAAAACGGACACCTGAGTCTACCCTGACCCGCTGTCGGACGGCGCTCATCTTCCCGAGCGCCGCCGGTCCTTGTTGGTTGGATGGATGTTCTCCCCGGTGAGGTCGAGGTGGACCGCATAGGCGGCGAGGGCGGCCGACAGCAGTTGGCCGGCGACGGTGCGGCCGGCGTGGGTGTGGTCCCCGCACGTGTACGCGCCCTGGCCCACCCGGCTGCCGGTCCGCCGTGGCCACGGCTGTGGGCCGCGCCAGCCGGTGGGGATCCGTCCGTGGGCGGTGACGACAGCGTCCGCGTACGCCGGCCGCCGGCCGGTCACCTCCACTTTCCGGGTGCGCAGGCGCTCGGTGAGCGCGTCGATGAGCACTCGGCTGCCCGCGGGCGCGCCGTCGGTGGTCGTGACCTGCCACAGTCCGAAGGTGCGTTCGACGGCCAGCCACATGGCCTCGTCGGCGGGCGAGCGACGGGGGTCGGCCTCGGCGGACCGCCGGATGACGTCGGAGAGCACCGGGTGGTCGAAGTCCCGGGCCAGACGTTCGACGGACGTGCCCCAGCGCAGTGTCCTGCGCTGGTCCCGGAACCGGCCGCGGTCGAATTCGTGCTCCAGCCCGAGGGGCCGGCGTGCCTGCCAGACATCGTCCAGGTCGTCGAGCAGATCCCGCCAGCGCTCCGCGACGCGCTGCCCGAAGGAGGCGGTGAGGACGGCGAACTGCCCCCCGCGTTCGGCCGGGAGCTCGATCCCCCCGCCGATCGGCCGTGCCGCGACCGAAGTGAGCTCGTGCCCCGACCGCGCCAGCTCGGCGGCCAGCGTACGTCCGGATTTGGTGAAGAGGTCCCGCCACGGGGCGGGGAAGGTGAACACGTCGGGCAGCTCAGCGGGGCCGAGCCGGTCGCCGTCGTGGACCAGCGTGACCTCGTGTCCGGCCTTGGCGAGGCGGGCGGCGACCGCCATCCCGGAGAGCGTGCCGCCCAGGACGGTGATGGCAGCCATCAGCCCGCCGCTTCCGC
>DUOB01000031.1 GCA_012839035.1 Propionibacterium sp. | reverse complement strand
GGTGGCGGACTTGAAGCCGGTGAACCCATCCATCGCGACGATCTCGACGCCGTGGCGGAACGCTTCGGACTGCTGCTGGAGCCACTGCTTCAGCGCTTGCTTGGAGCGGCCCTCCACGACCGCCAAGAGCCGGGAAGTGCCGGTGTTGGTCCTTGTCGGGGTCAAGTCGATGACCACGGTCACGAACTTTTCACCGAAGCGGGTGTGGCGCCAGTTGGGTCGGCCCGGGGCGCGGTGACGACATTGCTGTCGTTCCGTTTCCCCGGGCCGCCCGCCGAACCCGCCGTGCGACTTTCACCGCAACGGGCTCTCCACGGAAGGCTGCTGCCCGGTTATGCGGGTGTGGTTGATGGTGTCCACGGGGTCGGGATGCGGTAGCCGCGGTAGCGGTACCGGATGACCGTGACGGTGGCGGCGCCACGGAACCGTTGCCCGTCGTGGGCCAGGCGCCAGGTCCCGGGCAGGCAGAACCTGCGCCGCAGCTCTGGCCATCCGATCCGGTGCTTCTTCCGCAGCCAGGACGTGATGCGCTCCCAGGTGTAGGAGTCGATCGCGTTGAAGGTCCGCTTGGAAACACCGTGGCGGAAGTAGTTCGCCCAGCCCCGCAGCACCCGACCGAGGTAGTCCATGAGGTAGCCCGGGTCGTGGTGCAGGGTATGTCTGTACGTCATGGTCCGGACCCGGTCCTTGATCGCGGCAATCGCCTTGAGGCTGGGCCGGGTGTAGACGTAGCGCTTGTGGCTTCCTCGTTTCCGCATCCGGCGGATGTTGAAGCCGAGGAAGTCGAAGCCCTCGTCGATATGGACCACGCGGGTCTTCTCCGGTGAGAGTCGAAGCCCCATCGGGGCCAGGACTGCCGCGACCTCGCCGCGTAGTGCCTGGGCGTGCTCCTTCTCGCCCGTCACGAGGACGACGAAGTCGTCGGCGTAACGCACGAGGCGGTAGTTCGCCAGGCCGTGGCGGCGGCGTTTCTGTCGCTGCTGCTCGGTGGACATCCTCGCCTGCCACTGCTCGATGAAATGGTCATCCAGCACGGACAGTGCGATGTTGGCCAGCAGCGGGGAGAGGATCCCGCCCTGGGGGGTGCCGGTAATCGTCCCTTCCCGGGCACCGGAGGCGGTTAGGACCCCGGCCTTGAGGAAGGACTTCACCAACGCCAAGACACGCTTGTCGGCGATCCGTGTGCGGAGGCGGTCCATCAAGGCGGTGTGATCGATGTTGTCGAAGCACGCCTCTATGTCTGCCTCCAGCACCCACTGGTACGACTGCGTCGTGAAGTGGTGGATCTCGGCAATCGCGTCATGCGCGCGCCTGTTCGGTCTGAACCCGTAGGAGACTGACTGGAAGTCGGCCTCGAAGATCGGTTCCAGAACAATTTTCAGCGCGGCCTGCACGACCCGGTCGGTCACGGTCGGGATGCCCAGCGCCCGCAGTTTCCCACTGGCCTTGGGGATCATCACCTGCCGTACCGGCGCCGGGGTGAAGGTCCGTGAGCGCAACTGGTCACGGACCTCGTGCAGGAACGTCTGCACCCCACACCGGGAGACGATCCAGGCCACGGTGGCCCGGTCGACCCCGGCGGTGCGCGACCCCTTGTTACCGGCGACGCGTTCCCACGCGACGGTCAACACCGCCGGGTCGCACACGAGGTTGTACAGATCATCAAACCGGCGGACGCCATCGGCGCCCGCCCAGCAGTGCAGTTTGTCCTGAATCCTCCGTACCACCAGGTGCGCCTCGCTCTCGCTCGGCCACGCGGTGGCGCCGGTATTCACCGACGCGTCTTCGGACATGACAGCCACTTTCCGCTCCTTTCGCTGTCGCCCTTCCCCATGTGGTCGGCTCTCCCGACCTCGGAGTACTACGGCGACTCCGTCCCATCGACACCCTTCGGCCGGCAACGTGCCTATCCCCACGAGGAGGACCGGCGTGCCGATGGTTCCCACGTTCACTGTTGTCCGGTCAACGGGCGAGGCGCCCGGCTTTGCCCCTGCGGTCTCGTCGTGGCTACGCCGCAGGCATTCACCACGACCTGTCGGACCCGACACATACAACCGTCCCGACAGTTCCCCGCCCCGGGGGCGCCGTCTGGCTGACGGCTCCCGGCGCGGTTACGCACCGCACTCCTGCCCAGATCCACCGGGTTTGAGCAGGTCGACGATCAAGAGGCTTTACGACACCGGTTCCTTGCGTGCACCTTCCCGTCTCGCTCACCAGGCACGGCCCGTCCGGTAGTACCGAACCGCCCTGACTTCGTCGCGGCTGCTCCCACCCACCCCCGACGTTCCCCAGGGACAGGCTGCCGCCAGCTTCACCCCGCTGCTGCGACAGCGAAGCGATGCAGGTCTCTCACCTCCATCCGGAACAACAGCGCCTCGTGGCGCACCACATGCTCATCGACCCCGATCACCCGGACGCCGTCGAAGCGGGTGGGATCGTTGATCAGCACCCGACGGCCCTCGGCCAGTACGGCGGCGTTGGCGGTGTGCCACGACACCGCGAGAGCTTCGGCGATCCGGGCCACCGACAGGTGCTGACAGACCAGTCCGACCAGGGCCCAGCGCAGCCCGCCCCGGGAGATCTTGGCCCGCGCCGCGGCCGCCTTGGTCATGTCCTGGCGCCACACGTGGCCACATTCGGTGCATCGATAGCGGCGAAGCCGGACCACCAACACCGTCGGACGCCAGCCGAACGGCTCGTGCGCCAGTCGACGGGTGACGGTGTCACGCGGGACACCCTGACAACCGCAGCGGCGGCACCACTCATCCGGATCCACCACCCGACACGCCAGCACCGCCCGATCCGGCAACAGGTGCTGCCCGACGACCTCCAAACCGAGCTCGTCCAAGCGGGTGAAAGTCGTCAGGTCAGCACTGCTGAAGGTAACGTCGGACACGTCGAGGTCTTTCTGATGAACGGCGTAGGAACCTTCATCATCGAAAGACCTCGACCTCTATCCAGCGACCGACGCGCCGACCAAGCCTGATCCATTCGCTGCGCTGGCTACACCCTCAACTGTGAAGAGCCGAGAAACCGCACAGGGCCAGTGATCCCGCGCGGGGACCGGCCACGGAACGCACGCGCTTGAGGCGTCCGCCCGTCATCGTTTCCGGGCCGGTGTCGACGACCGTCACCTTCCACGGCAGCGTGCTGCGCTTGTGGATGATCTGCTCGCCAGTAGCGAGGTCGAAAGTGATGTCGGCGTACCGCGTCGAATAGCTGGCGAACCAATCCTTGATCACGGACGCCTTGTAGCCTGCGCAGACCACGAAGTCCGTGATGCCATGCGTTGCGTAGGTTGCCATGATGTGCCAGAGGATCGGTCGGT
>DUOB01000001.1 GCA_012839035.1 Propionibacterium sp. | reverse complement strand
GGACAGCGATGTCCCGCGGTTGGCCCGATTCCGTTTGATGCCTGTGCCGCCGGCATCACCGTCAGATCAGTCGCATGATCACGATGATCAGGATGATGACGACCAGGATGCTGATCAGGGTTCCGATAAGTCCGCGGCTCATTGTCATGCCTCCTTCTGAAACAGATGTCATGCAAGATTATCGATACGGCGCTAAACCGCTTCCAGCGGGGCAAGGTTTCGCAGGGATTGTCGAGTCCGCGGAATCGGGGTGTCACTCCCGCCAGCCGCTGAGGTGGACGCCACGGGCGACCTCCACGCGGACCATCAACTCGACCTGCGCCTGCTGGCCGTCGGCGAGCTCGAGTCGCCACGTCACTTCGCCCAGATCGTCAACGCCCGTGTCGGGCGACGTCTTCACATCGCGCACCGTGATCCCCGGGGCTTTGGACACCGGCGCCTGATCGAGAACGGTGACTTTCGCCGGTTCGCCCGAGTGGTTCGCGATCGTCGTGCGCCAGCGCGCCTCGTGGCGCGAGGTCGTGCCCAGGAATGCCTTGTCGGCCTGCCGCGCCACCAGTTCCCGCTTCACCCGGATCCGGTCATCGAGTCCGAGCGCCAACTCGACCTGCTCCCCGGGGGCCAACACCTCGAGGTCCGACACTCCGACGAACTCCGCGCCGTGGAAGAGCGACGCACGGCCTGCGCGCAGCGTGTGCGGCGAAGAATTCGTCACCGTGGCGCGGAGGAAGACGTCGTCGCTGCGAACGGGCGCCGTCACATGGTCGACCTCGGCGGGCAACCGGAAGCCGGTGATGAGCGCTTGGTGGTCGGACCCGTCCGACGGGACCGCAACAGGCGTCTCGACCACATAGGTGACGGCGGTCGTCCCCATTTCCATCGATGCTTCCGCATGCATCACCGGCTCGGCCAACTCCCACGTCGCAGACCGGGACGGGGCGGCCATGCCCATCATCGGTGCACCTGCCGCCGGAAATGCGCCGTGGGTCATCGGCATCGCGCGGTGCACAACCCGTTCGGTCAGGAACCAGGGATCGAGCTCGGGGATCGTGATCGCTGCGGTTGGTCGGGCGGTGCTCAGGCGCAGTTCGCTCGGGGGCCAGTCCTCGCCGGACCATTGGCGTACCATCCCGAACCACGTCACCCCCACCTCACCTGCGCTCTCGTCGAGACGCACGTCGTAGCGAGGCTCCCACGTCGCCCCCTCGACGAGATAGGAGACCTCGAGCTCGAGCTCGCCGTCCTGCTCGCCCTCAGCGGACGTGATCGCGACCGCGACCTCGGTGCGGTCCGGTGTCGGCTGGGCTGGCGAGCCGAGTTCCCGGTCGACCCGGGCCTGTTCGTCGCTGATGCGCTTTTCTTTGTCGAGGAGGGTACGCCGGCCTGCCAGCACCTCGGCCACCTGCGCGGCGAGCCGTTCGGCGACGGGCCCGAGCTCATCCGGGGTGAGGCCGGTGGCCAATTTCCTCGCATAGGGCAGTCCGGCGGAGGCCGCGACGGACTCCAACAACGTGAGCCGCACGTCCAGGGCCCGCCGCTCGTCCACGACCTCCTGGGCGGCGACCGCAAGGCGCTGTCGCTCTTCCAGAAGGGCCGCCGTCCGCGCGGAGTTGTCGGTGCTGTGGTGCGCGGTGCGCACGTCGATGCCGGTGATGGTGCCCGCGCCGCGGCCGGTCACGCGGACGGACTCGTGGATCAGCGCGAGCGGAAGGTCGGTCAGCAACACCTCAGATCGCTTGCCGGAGGGAAGTGTGATGCGGCCGCGACGTGTGATGCGGGCCTGGCCGGGGTACACGGTAACCGAGGCCACCGACGTGGAGAGTTGGGTCATGTGTGAACGATAGGGCCGGCCGGGGGCTAGGGATCGCCCTCAGGTAGTCGCGAAAGCTGTCGGCGAGGACGATGCGCAATTTCCGGCAGAAATATCCGGCAGAACTTTGGGTTCGCCTTCGGCTACGGGCGCAGACGCTGGACCGGGGGAGGGATTGTCGCCTTGTCGCCAGTGGGTACGGTGAAGCATGCCCTCGCAACGTGACACAACCGCCACAGAGACCCGTCCCCCCGCGAACTCGACGACACTGAAGCGCGACCGCGTCATCGTGACCGTTGCGGCCCTGATCTGGATCGCGGGCACCGCGCTCGGCTCGGGCTGGTTCGGCGGCGGGGGAGTGTCGGAGCAGGGCGGCGGGCTGTTCTCCGACGATGCGACCCTGATCGCCCCCATGGGTCCGGCGTTCTCGATCTGGTTGGTCATCTATGTCGGGCTGATCGGTTACGTGGTGTGGCAGTGGTTGCCGGGATCCGCCGAGTCGAACTGGGCACGCCGGACGCGGCTGCCCGCCGCTGCCGCGATCGCGCTGAACGGCATCTGGTTGGCGGTGGTCCATGCCGGCTGGGTCGGGATATCGGTCCTCGTCATGCTGGGACTCGTGGTGGCGCTGGGCCTCGTGCTGCGTCGCACGGCCACCCTCGAACCCGAACGCTGGCCCGCCCAGGTGTGGATCGCCGCGACGTTCGGGCTCTATCTCGGTTGGATCTGTGTGGCGACTGCGGCCAATATCGCGTCCTGGCTGGTCGGGCTCGGCGTGGCGGCGGCCTCGCCGCTGGCGACCGGCCTCACCATCGCTGTGCTGATCGCCGTGCTGGCGCTCACTGCCTTCCTGTTGTCGCGGACGCGGCAACCGGTCTTCCGGGCGGCCCTGTCCGCAGCCGTCGCGTGGGGGACCGCCTGGGCCGCCGCCGGGCGGCTCGCGGGAGACTTGCTGAATCGGCCCGTCGGCATCACGGCGGGCATCATCGCGCTGGTCGTGATCGTCCTCGGCGCGCTGTTCGTGGCGCGTCAGCCGCGGTCGCTCCCCGAAAAAGCATCCACAGGCAGGCGAGCCCGCTTTCGGAGAGCGCGGTGAGCTCCATCGCGATGCGTCGGACCTGCTCGGAGGGCGTTTCCGCACGACCACCGTAGCCCCGTGAAAGATTCGTCCTTTTTCACCTTGTTTCCGGGCGACCCAATTTACGATGGCACCCCTGCCGAATCCCCCAGGAGAACGACGTGGCCGGACTGAGCCGTCGCAAGGCCCTGATGGATGCGCTGGTGGTCGGATTCGCCATCTTTGCCATCTATTTCGGCGCGGGCAACCTGATCTTCCCGCCGTATATCGGCGCCTCGACGGGCCCCGACTGGCAGATCGGCCTGCTCGGCCTGACGCTGGCGGGGATCCTCCTCCCCGTCCTCGCCGTGACAGCGGTCGCCAACAGTGGTGGCACGTTCAAGTCGCTGGCCCGGCCGATCGCGCCGTGGTTCTACATCGTCTATAACATCCTCGTGATGATCGGCGTCGGCGCCCTGATCACGATTCCGAGGACCTCTGCGGTGGCGTTCGAGATCGGCGTCCGGACGCTTGTCCCGGCGAGCGACAACTTCGTCGGCCGGTTGATCGCGGTGCTCGTCTTCTTCGGGATCGCGACGTTCGTGGCGTTCGACCAGGGCTCGATCGCCGACCGGGTCGGCAAGATCCTGACCCCAGTCCTGCTGCTCATCCTGTTCACGCTGGTCACACTCGCCGTCCTCCGGCCGGTCGGCCAGCCGGTGCCCACTGGCCTGGAGAACCCGTTCTACATGGCGTTCACCGAGGCCTATCAAATGGGCGACATCCTCACCGGCCTGCTCTGCGCAACGATTTTCGTGTCGGCACTGGTGCAGAAGGGCTACCGGTCGCCCAAGCGCAACATCGTCATGGTCCTGGGTGCCAGTGCCGTGGGCGCGATCGCGTTGTGGGTCGTCTATGCCGGGCTCGAATATCTCGGCGCGACCGGCAACTCCCACTTCCCCGCTGACACCGAGCGCACAGCGCTGCTGGTCGGCCTCATCCACCTTCTGTCCGGCTCGATCGGCACCTATGCCCTCGCGATCGCGGTGGCGCTCGCCTGCCTGACGACGGCGATCGGGCTCATGACGGTGGTCGCGGGCTTCGTGGAGGAAGGCACGAGCGGCAGGGTGCCCTATCGGGTCGCCCTCATCGCGGTTGCGGTCCTCGGCGTCTTCCAGGCGATGGGTGGCGTGGAGCGCATCGTGGCCATCGCCGGTCCGATCTTCATGGCGATGTATCCGGTGTCCATCCTCCTCGTCGTCCTCGGCCTGACCCGACGGATCATCCCGAACGACGGCGTCTGGAAGGGCGCGGCGCTCCTGGCGCTCATCGTGAGCCTCTACGAGTCCGCGGCGGTCATCGTGAGCATGATGGACGGCACGATGCCGACGTGGCTGGTGTCCGTCTACCACCTGATTCCGCTCGCCCAGCAGGGTTTCGGTTGGATCGTTCCGGCGGTCGTGGGCGGGATCGCGGGCGGAGTCCTGTGGAAGGTGCTGGGCTGGCGCTCGATCTGCAAGGAACAGGACGCCGAGTTCGATCGGCGGTCGGTGGCGGAGGAGGAGTACGCCGAGCGGTTCTCCGACGCGCACATCCTGCGCTCCGGGGCGACGTTGGCACAGCCGGGTGTGTCACCCGAAACCAAGCGGAAGGACGAAGCCGACGGGGATCCCTGATCGACCTGAGGCAACGCCCGGTCTGAACGCGGGCCGACGAGGCCGGTCGTAGGCGTCGCCGAACGCCAACCGGAAGTGCCCGAGGAGCGTCGTGCACATCGCGATGGCCCACTGATCCGCATAACGGCGGCCCATCCCGAGGCCGTCCTCGGCGAGCTGGATGGCCATGGGCAGGTCTCCGCGTCGGAAGTGGACATACGACATCTGGGAGTCCAGCTGACCGACCAGGTGGTCCTCACCGCGGCGGGCGTACAGCGCACGGGACTCCTCGAAGGCCGCCAAACGCGC
>DUOB01000030.1 GCA_012839035.1 Propionibacterium sp. | reverse complement strand
GCCGTTCGGCGGCTGGAAGCGATCGGTCGTCGGTCCGACCACCAAGGCCGGTGGCCCGAACTATCTGATCCCGCTCGTCGACTGGCGTCCCACCCCTGCTGTCGAAGGCCGTACGCCGACCCACCCGGACGTCCAGGTCCTCCTCGACGCCGCCCATGCCACGGCCGCGGTCCCGCCATCGGACCCGGAGGGTCCCACCGCCGTGACCGCTGACGAGCTCGCGTCACTCGACCGCGCGGTGGCGAGCGACGAATTCGCCTGGCAGACGGAGTTCGGCGTCGCCCGCGACGTGCAGCAACTGGTCGCCGAACGTGACATCCTGCGCTATCTGCCCATGCCCGGTGGGGTGATCAGACTCGCCGAGAGCGGCCGGGTCAGCGATCTGGTGCGCGTCATCGCCGCGGCCTTGCGGTCCGGCGCCACCCCGGACGTGTCGAGCGCGGTGGAGCTCTCTGCGGCCCTGCGCGCAGCGCTCACAACGGTCGGCCTCCGGGTCACAGTGGCCACGGACGAGGCTTTCCGCGCCGCGGGCCGCGCTCTCCCGGCCACCCGCATCCGCTGGATCGCCGCCGACCGGGCCACCGCTGCTGCCGGCGTACGCGCATTCGCGGAGGCGACCGACGGCCGACCCGACCTCGCGATCGTGGCCCATCCGGTCACCGAGGCCGGCCGGGTCGAGATGCTGCCGTTCCTGCGGGAACAGGCCGTCGCGATCACCGCACACCGCTTTGGTACGCCTGACCGACTCTCCAACACCCTGATCTGAGGGCGCGCTGCAGTCCCGCGCCGGGTCAGCCCACCGGGACCGGGGCCCCGATCATGCCGAAAAGATCCTTGGGGTCCTCCGGTTCGGCCACGAGATCGATATCGGTGAAGTGCCCGCTGATCGACGCCCGCTCGTGGACGTAGCAGAGCGCGGAGAAATCCTCGATCGCGAAGCCCACCGAGTCGAAGATCGTCACCTGGTCGTCGCGTTCCCGTCCGGGCTCCTTGTCGGTGATCACCCGCCAGAGCTCGGTGACCGGAAAGTCCTCCGGTTGAGCTCGCGCGCTTCGAGCGGATGCTCGCGACCGCGCACCCGTCGCTGGCTCCGACGGAGACCATGGTCCATCTGCTCGCCCGCAAACGCATGGGCTGGTTGCTGACCCCCGAGGGCCGCGCCACCGGGGTGGTCCCACCGGACTTCACCCAGCTCGGCGCGGACTGCGGTCCCGCTCCGGCGTCCGCCCGATCAGCGGCTCACAGCGGAGCCACAGGAACCGCGGGGCCGAACTCATAGGTGATCGTGCACTCGGCCTGACGGCATTCGGTGCTGAGCATCTCCACCAGGATCCGGCCGGTGTTGTTCTTCGCCTTGAAGTGGCCCACGCCGTCGAAGTCTCCGGCGGCCATGTTGAAGATCGCACCGTCGGACATGTCGTTGTCGATGTGCGCGGCCGGCGTACCCGTCCCCACATCGATCTGGGCCCGCACGTTCTCACTCGGCTCGAACAGCGCACCCTGGGCGCACTCCTCGAAACGGTCGTTCGGGGTGCAGTGCACCTGGTCATAGGAACCGGCGGAGATCGTGTAGAACGCCACGTCCGGATGCAGCGACGGCATCGACCGCAGGCTGTGTGGGCCCTCGGCGCCGGTCCAGTCGTTGTTGGCATAGCCGGCACCGTCGGGATGGAACCCGAAGACGTATTCGCCGAACACGTTCTGCGAGCCGCAGGTCTTGGCGATCGGGTTGGCATAGCCGACCACGCGGCACGATCCGAGACCGCGCAGGCCACCCGCGATGTTGACGAACCGTTCGACCCGGTCCCAACCCTCGCCGTTCCTGGTTTCCGCGTCCCACGTCAACGCGGCCATGGACATCGACACCCCGAACGAGTGCGAGACGATGTCGACCTGCTCGCTGCCGGTGTAGTCCCGGACCGCATCCACGAAGTCCAGGATCTCGGCATAGCCCTCGGGCTCGTGATAGTTGTCCTGCGGGGCCTTCTGTTCGGCGTCGGTCAGATAGGTGAGCCCGAACAGTTCGCAGCCCGAATAGCCCGCGGCCCGGAATTCGTCGTAGACCGAGAGCGGCGCAACCGGGTGGTCCCCGACCGGACCCGTGATGTCGGAGTCCCAGTTGACGGCCCGGTCCGCGTTGCCGTGGACGAAGACCACGGGCGTACGCTCCGGCGTGCACTCCGCCTCGCCACCGAATCCGCCGACGGCTCGGGCGGTCACCTCGGGAGCGGACTCGATGAAGCTGTCATCGAACTGGGTGTCGGAGTTGCCGCACTTGGGGAAATTGAAGGTGCCGCAGTCGAGGACGGTCTCCTGCGGACCGTCCTCGGCCGCCCACAGCGTCGTCGCGCCGGCGCCGACGGCCAGGACAGCGGCGGGAATGATCATCTTCTTGGATCGAAGAACGGATGACACGGGAACCTCCAGCGGGAAAGGTGTTCACTTTCCCAAGCGCCCAGAGACTAGCCGTTGCCGCATGCGGCACTGGCTTCGTATCACCGGGAACGGAACGCCGAACCCCGCGGAAGCGCTAACGCGGCGGGGACTGCTCACCCGCCGAGCCGGCTGCGTACTCCTCCAACGGGACCCTGTCCGCCCGCCAGGCCTCGATCACCGGCTCCAGCACCCGCCAACATTCCTCGGCCACGTCCCCGCGGACGGACAACAGGTGATCGCGGTCGAAGATGCGGCCCAGGATCTCGCCGTAGGGGCGCAGGGGGCTCTCCCCCAGCTCCGCCCCGAGGTGAGTCGTGGTGAGTCGGAGACGGTCGGTGTCGGTATTCGTGGCCAGGCTCAGTCCGATGTGCTGCGGGGTCATCCCGATCGTGAGCACGTTCACCGGGCACCCGCCCTCGAGGCCCTCGGGCAGGTGGCGCATCGGCCGGAAGTGCACCTCGATCGTCGAACGGTTCTCGGCAAGGGCCTTGCCGGAGCGCAGGGTGATGGGTACGCCGGCCCAGCGCTGGTTGCGGATCTCCAGCGTCACCTCGGCCAGGGTTTCGGTCTGTCGGTCCGGATCGACTCCGTCTTCCTCGATGTACGCCGGCACCTGCTTCCCCTCCACCTCACCGGCCGTATAACGGGCCCGTCGGGAGCTGGCGACGGGATCGTCGCCCCACAGCTGGGTGCTGCGCAGGGTGTGCATCATGAGATCCGGGAGCTCCGGGGTCGCGATCCGTGCCGGTTCCTCCATCGTCACCAGACACATCACCAGCAACAGATGGCTCTGCACCATGTCGATGAGCGCCCCCGCTGTGTCGTAGTAGCCGGCCCGACCCTCCAGCGCCAGCGTTTCATCGGCGATGATCTCGATCCGCTCGATGCGGTCGGCGGTCCACGCCGACTCGAGCAGAAGGTTGGCGAACCGGACGCCCAGCACGTTGAGCACGGTGTTCTTGCCGAGGAAGTGGTCCACACGGAAAACCCGTTCCTCCGGCACGAGCTGGGCCAGCAGCGCGTTGAGGCGCTGCGCGCCCTCGAGGTCGTGGCCGAAGGGCTTCTCCAGTGCGAGCACGAGGTCGTCGGGCAGTTCCAGACCACACAGATCGGCGCAGACCTCCCCGGTCGCCTCCGGTGGCAAAGCGAAATAGAGGACGCTCGGACCATCGAGGTCCTTGAGGATGGTCACGATCTCCTCGCCGCTGTAGTCCTCCACCTGCCGCCACCGGCTGTCCGTCGCGACCTGCTCGAGCGCCTCGTGCCCGCACTCCTGCTCACCCAGCACCGAACGGATCAGGTCCTGCCACTCCGCATCGGACTTCTCCGAACGTGCGACGCCGATCACCCGCATCTGCCGCTCACCGTTCGTGGCCAGCAGGGTGCCCAGCCCGGGCAGCAGCAGCCGCGCGGCCAGATCACCGCTGGCCCCCAGGATGACGAAGTTGATCGGCTTGGCGGTCATGGCGCCTCCTGTGTCGACATTGGCGGGATCGACTCTAGCCAGACCGCCCGGGAGGCCACCCGGCGAGTGCCCGGAGGATCACCCCGCGACGAGCGCCGCCGGTCCCGGAGCTTCCCCGAACCAGTCCTTCACCTTGCTGGCGAAAACCCGCTCGAAATCGTCCCCACTGTGGTGTTCACGGATCCAGTCCCCGAAGGACCCACCGGCCGCCTCGTCGAGTTGCGCACGGCAGCCCTCGGGGTCGGTCACCGCGCGGTTGAGCATCGCCACCGCCTCGGCCTCGGTCTTGAAGAAGAACGGATAGTTCTCGGGGAGAATCGCCCGGGCCCATGGGGCATCGACGAAGATCCCGATGACCCCGGCCATCAGGGCTTCGATGTATTCCAATCCATAGGACTCCGAACGCGACGTCGCGAGGAACGCTGTCGTGCCGGCCAGGGCCTCCCAGTAGCCTTCGCGGGTGCGCAGCGGACCGACCCAGGCCCAGCGGTGGCGGGACATGTGCATGGCGGGTTCGCTGATGAGATGGGCCTCGTGCAGGCGCATCTGCACGTTGATGCGCGTCTTCTTGACCACCTTCTCGACGACGTCGATGAACTCCCAGGGCCGCTTGCTGTCATGGACATAGATGGCGGGATAGAGCACCACCGGGACATCCGGCTCGCGTCGGGGCTGCACCCGTTCGGGGCGGATGCCCAGGTTCGACCACGCCAGGCGGGCCTGTTCGACGAACGGCTGCGTCGTCCACTTGCGCATGATCTCGCGAACCTCGCTGGCGGTGCGCTCCGAGTTCGCAAAGGTCGGGAACAGCGCGAACGTCAGGCCGAGCAAGGCTTTGTTGACCCGGTGGTGATAGTTCTCGGTCGCCGACCACCATACGAAGTTCATCAGCTTCGGCTCGGCCGCCGTCGAGTGCAGGACGCCCCACACATAGGTGGAGTCGATCACGTCCATGTTGATCACCAACGTGTCGCGGGCGTCCAAGAACTCCAACGGCACCATGTCGAAGCCGTTGCAGCGCTGGCTGGCCGGACCGATCAGTGTCGCCGGCTCGAACAGTCGCAGCAGCCGCTTGACCAGGAGAGGTCCGGCACCGAGTCCGACGATCTCGCCCTGTTCATCGACGAGTGGCTGATTGGCCGTCAGCCCATATTTCACCGCGACCTTCATGGCGTGTCCTCCTCGTTGACCGCTGCTCTTTCCTCGCCCACTGCGGCGTACGCCCGCACCATTCTGTCGGGCGGCGGCGGGGTGGGCCTGCGCTCGGGTCGCGTCGGACGATCGGAGTCGTCGCTGTCGTCGCCCTCCATGCCCGCGGCAATCCGCATGGCATAGAAGGAGCGCCATACGAAGACCGACGCGACCACGAAGAACGCCGCGGCGAGGACATAGGTCCAGGCCCCCAGGCCCTGACGGTCAAGGCTCACCGCCAGTTCGACCGCCAGCAATCCGAACAGCGTCGTGAACTTGATCACCGGGTTGAGGGCAACCGAGGACGTGTCCTTGTAGGGGTCCCCCACGGTGTCCCCGACGATCGTCGCGTCGTGCAACGGCGTGCTCTTCGCGTGCAGGTCCACCTCGACGATCTTCTTGGCGTTGTCCCAGGCACCGCCCGCGTTGGCCATGAAGATCGCCTGATAGAGCCCGAACATCGCGATCGACACCAGATAGCCGATGAAGAAATAGGGCTCGACGAAGGCGAAGGCCAACGTCGCGAAGAACACGGCGAGGAACATGTTCAACATGCCCTTCTGCGCGTACTGCGTACAGATCTCCACCACGCGCTTGGAATCCTCGGTCGACGCCTTGGTCACACCGTCGAGCTTGATGTTGTTCTTGATGAACTCGACCGCACGATAGGCGCCGGTGGTGACCGCCTGGATGGAGGCGCCGGTGAACCAATAGATGATCGCGCCACCCGTGATCAGACCGAGCAGGAACGGGGCGTGCAGCAGCGACAGGTTGGCGACCAGCTCGGGCTGCAGGCCCTCGGTGAGCCCGATGATGATCGAGAAGATCATCGTCGTGGCCCCGACGACAGCAGTGCCGATCAACACCGGTTTTGCCGTCGCCTTGAACGTGTTGCCCGCACCATCGTTCTCCTCCAGCATCACTTTGGCGCGATCCCACTGTGGGGTGAAACCGAAGTCACGCTCGATCTCGGTGTCGATCCCGTCGATCTCCTCGATCACCGACAGCTCATAGACCGACTGCGCGTTGTCGGTCACCGGGCCATAGGAATCGACCGCGATGGTCACCGGTCCCATGCTGAGGAAGCCGAAGGCGACCAGGCCGAAGGCGAACACGGCCGGGGCCAGCATCAGTTCCTCCAGGCCGGTCTCGGCGATCCCGAATGCCCCAGCCATGAGGCCGACGATCGCGATGCCGAGCCAGAAGCCCGAGAAGTTGCCCGCCACCAGTCCGGAGAGGATGTTGAGCGACGCCCCGCCCTGCCGGGACGACTTGACGACCTCGCGGACGTGTCCCGCACCTGTCGAGGTGAACACCTTGACGAGCTCGGGGATGAGCGCGCCGGCCAGGGTGCCGCAGGTCACGATCGCCGACATCTTCCACCACAGGCCGTTCGGCTCGTGACCCAGCAACAGCGCCGAGGTGGCGAAGGTGAACACGATGCACACGATCGACGTCACCCAGACCAGGTTCGTGAGCGGTGCCTCGAAATTCATGTGCGTCCGCTGCCCCCAACGACTACGCGTGAAGATGTCGTTGGCCAGATAGGACAACGCCGAGGCCACCAGCATCACCGCGCGGATCACGAACATCCACACGAGCAGCGTGACCTGCATATCGAGGTCGTGCACCGCGAGCAGGATGAACGTGATGAGTGCGACACCGGTGACGCCATAGGTCTCGAACCCGTCGGCGGAGGGTCCGACGGAGTCGCCCGCGTTGTCACCCGTGCAGTCGGCGATCACGCCCGGGTTGCGGGCGTCGTCCTCCTTGATCTTGAAGACGATCTTCATCAGGTCGGAACCGATGTCGGCGATCTTGGTGAAGATGCCACCCGCGATGCGCAGCACCGAGGCCCCGAGCGATTCGCCGATCGCGAAGCCGATGAAGCAGGATCCGGCGATCTCTCTCGGCAGGAACAGCAGGATGACGAGCATCAGGAACAGCTCGACCGAGATCAGCACCATCCCGACCGACATGCCGGAGCGCATCGGGATGCCGTGCACGGGATAGGGGCGACCCTTCAGGGATGCGAAGGCCGCTCGCGAGTTGGCGAGGGTGTTGACCCGAATGCCGTACCAGGCCACCCCATAGGAGCCGGCCATGCCGATGAGGCTGAAGGCGATGATGATGGCCACCCGCCCCCAGGAGAAGTCCACGAGAAACTTGTAGTAGGCCACGATCACGACCGCGATGAAGACCCACAGCATCATCAGGAACTTGCCCTGCTGGAGGAGATAGGCCTTGCAGGTCTCATAGATCAGCTCGGAGATCTCCCGCATCGACCGGTGGACCGGCATCCGGTTCAGCTGGGCATAGGTCGCGACACCGAAGCCGAGACCGAACAGGCAGATGGCCATGCCGATGCCGAGCAGCATCGGGCCGGACATTCCGCCGATGAAGGCCACGGACCCGAGGTCGGGCAGCACCAAGGTGGCTTCCCCGCCGATATGGGGCTGATCGGTGGCGGCGGGAGGCGTCCCGCCTGCGCAGCCACTGAGGACGAGCAGACCGACTGCCGCCATCAGGAGAGCCACGAGGAATCTGTTCTTGCGGGAAAAGGGGGCCGGATCACGGTGCACTTCAGCCACCCCTGATCGGCGCGAAAGCCACGTCACGATCGCACATCCTGTCGTTCGTACGGAGCCGCCTGCGACGGTGCAGACACTCTCGATGCCGAATATAGGGCTGTCGCCCGACAGTTTCCGGGGCTTGCGCAAAACACGCCCGGGCAGATCAAGAACTTTCCACGACTCGCAATGGTGGAACCGCTGTTTGAGATGGTCGTTAGGGTTGAGGAGTCCTGAGCCGGCCGATCCGGGTCGGCAGCATCCGCGATCGAGAGCGAGCCGATGTCCCCCGTCGACGAACCCACGAGCGACCGACCGCCCCGGACTGACGTGGTGCAGGATCTCGGCTGGGGCCGGATCCTGTTCGGTCAGACCTTTCCTGATCCCGACACGCTGGGCGAGGTGATGCGCGCTGAGGGTTCCGGCCGGCGCGACATCTGCATCTATCTGCCGCACCCGCACATCTTCGTCACCCAGCACGCGCAGGACTATTTCCTGGACCCGAGCTATACCTATCGCCTGGATCTCACCGAGGAGATCCAGCCGCGGATCGTTCCCGGCGTCACGGTCCGGGAGCCGCAGGGCCGGGACGAATGCGCCGCGATGAACCGCGCCTATGTGAAGAACCGCATGGTGCCCGCCGATGTCGATCTGATGTGGCACAACCAGACCCAGCAGGTCGGCGTGCTCTATCTGATCGCCGTCGAGGACTCCACCGGCGAGGTCCTCGGCACGGTCACCGGTCTCGACCACGTCGAGCTGTTCGACGACCCTGAGCGGGGCTCCAGTCTGTGGAGTCTGGCAGTGGACCCGGGTTGCACGGTGCCCGGCATCGGCGACATGCTGGTCCGCCACCTCATCCGGACGATGCAGGCCCGCGGCCGGGCTCAGATCGATCTGTCGGTGATCCACACCAACGATCGCGCGATCCGTCTCTATGAGCGCCTCGGTTTCACGCAGGTGCCGATCGTCGCGGTCAAACGCAAGAACGCGCTCAACGTGCACCTGTTCGCCTCGACTGTGGATCTGGACGCCCTCAATCCCTATGCGCGGATCGTCGCCGACGAGGCGATTCGGCGCGGGATAGCGGTGACCGTGCTCGACGCCGATGCGGGGCTCCTGCGGCTCGAGCACGGGGGCACCTCGATCGTCACCAGGGAGTCGCTGTCCCAGCTCACTTCTGCGGTGGCGATGAGCATCTGTGACGACAAGCGCCTCACCCGCAAGATCGTGGAGGCAGCCGGCGTACGCGTCCCCCGCGGCCATGTGGCCACGTTCGACGCGGGCGACCGGGAGTTCCTCGATGAAGTCGGGACCGTGGTGGTCAAGCCTGCCCGCGGGGAGCAGGGTCAGGGGATCACCGTGGGCGTACGCGACGCCGCCGACCTGGACACCGCACTCGAACGGGCCGGCGGACCCGAGGCAACCGTTGTGATCGAAGAGCAGTGCCCCGGCGATGACCTGCGGGTCCTGGTCATCGACGACAAGGTGGTGGCGGCGGCCATCCGCCGCCCCGCCACCGTCGTGGGCACCGGCGAGCACACGATCAGCGACCTGATCAAAACCCAGAGCCGCCGGCGGGAAGCCGCCACCGGTGGGGAGTCGACCATCCCGCTGGACGACCTCACCGAGGCGACCGTCCAGGAGGACGGCTGGGCTCTCGACGATGTGCTTCCCGGTGGCGAAGCACTGCAGGTGCGGCGCACGGCCAATCTCCACACCGGCGGCACCATCCACGACGTCACCGACGTGCTGCACCCCGAGCTTGCCGAGGCGGCCGTGACTGCGGCCAAGGCCATCGGCATCCCGGTCACGGGGATCGACCTCATGGTCCCGGATGTGACCGAGCCGGCGTACGCGTTCATCGAAGCCAACGAACGCCCGGGTCTCGCGAACCACGAACCCCGCCCCACCGCAGAGGCCTTCATCGACCTGCTGTTCCCCCGCACCACGGCACCACCACGTGCCTGGCAACCGGGTCGGCCCACCGACGGTGCAGCGGACACGACGGGCCCCGGCGACGCGATCGGGCACGAGTGACGGAGGAGCTGGACGTGACCGGGACCGAACGAGCAACCAGCCCCTTGGTGGTGCGATGACCATGGACCTCGTGAACGGCGCCGTCCTCCTCGACATCATCCTGTTGGCGGTCCTCGTGATGCAGGCGATCACCGGCTGGTATCGGGGATTCCTCGCCAGTGTGCTCGGCGTCATCGGCCTCATCGCCGGCGGCTGGGTCGCGATTTGGGGACTGCCCCAGATGATGATCGGGGAATCGTTCCGGGGCAACGCGATCACCCGATCAATCGTCATGCTCTTCGGGGTCCTGATGCTGGCCGGCCTCGGTTACGGTCTGCTGTCGGATGCCGGCCGACGCATCATGGAGAGCCGGCGCAGAGGACTGCTGGGGCGGGGAGACAGTCTGGCCGGAGCTCTGCTGTCCGCCGCCATGGCCGCCGTCCTGATGGGGCTCGCGAGCCTCGCGCTCTATCCGCTCGCCCCGTCGTCCTGGCGCGGGCTCATGGACGAGTCGAAGATCCTGGCCGCGGTCGCGGACAACACTCCCCCGGCCGTCGTCGACCTCGCCGGTCGGGCAACCAGTGAGCTCTACGACGCTGGGTTCCCGCGGGTCTTCGGCGATCCCGGGGCGGAACCCGACCTGCCGGCCGACGTCCCGGACGCCGGCATCACGGACAGCCCGGGTGTGCAAGCTGCCGCGGGGAGCATCGTCAAGGTGAACTCCGCCATGATCCGGTGCAACGCTGCGGGGACCGGCAGTGGCTGGGTCGTGGCCCCGCAGCGCATTGTGACGAACGCGCACGTGGTCGCCGGTTCCAACGCCGTCACCGTCCAGGTGGGTGGCAGTGGGGCACGACTGCAGGCCGATGTGGTGGCCTTCGACCCCGATCTGGATCTCGCGATCCTCGATGTCCCGCGTCTCCAGGCCCAGCCTCTCGAACGGGCCCCGGCATTGGGGCGTGGTGACTCGTCCGTGGTGGCGGGCTTCCCCCGCGGCGGCCCCTATCGGACAGAACCCGCGCGGATCCGCGGCATGCTCCAGGCCACCGGGACCGACATTTATGACAGCCGTCCCGTGCAGCGCGAGATCTATTCGATCTATGCCCGGGTGATTCCCGGCAACTCCGGAGGACCGCTGCTCACCACCGAAGGTCAGGTGGCGGGCACCGTCTTTGCACGCTCAGCCAACTCGACCGAGACCGGGTTCGTCATCACCGACTCCGGTTCCCGGCAGCTGCTCGACCAGGCGGCCGAGCTGACGCAACCCGTCGATACCGGCCAGTGCGCCGCCTGACTGCCATCTGAATGTCCACCGCGGGGCGCCGATGGTTCAACTCGGCGCAACAAAGGGCTACGGTTTGCGGAGTCCGAGCCGGACACCACCCTGCCGGAAGGTCCAATGTGAGCAAAGAACTTCAGTTCATCAAGGGCGTGGACAAGCTGCACGCCTTCTATACCGAGAATGTACGCATGCTGGCCCATGCCTACGATCTCACCGATGAGGATGCGGCACGGATTCTTGACCGGTTCGATTTTCGCAATGTTGCCCGCAGCATCCTGCATCCGCCGCGAGTCGATCTGATGGAGCAGGGCCCGGACCTCGCTCCCTGATCCCAGCCAGCTGACACGTGCGGGCTCCGACGGGTTCACCAGACATCCTGGGACCCGTCGGAGCCCGCGCGCAATTCCCGCCCCTCGAGGTTTGCGAATGCGTTGGTTCCCGCCAGGAGAGACGCCCCAGGACCGGCAAGGCGCTCCGAGTCAGTCCCCGAGGGAGGAAATGTCGTCCGGCACGTCCACCGCATGCTCACGAAGCGCGTCCAGTGGAACCACCTCCAGCGCCTTCTCGTGTGTGCTCGCCAGGACCACCGGGGCCGGATAGCCCGCCAGATAGGCCTGCAACCAGCGACGGGCCACCACGCACCACCGGTCACCAGGTTTGAGCCCGGGGAAGTCATAGGCCGGAATAGGGGTGATGAGGTCGTTGCCGGCGTTGCGTTGATAGCGCAGAAAGTCTGCAGTCATCACCGCACAGACGGTGTGATTCCCGAGGTCCTGCGGCACCCAGGCGCAGCACCCATCCCGGAAGAAGCCCGTCATCGGGTCGCTTCCGCAGGACTGCAAAGGTTCACCGAGGACGTTCAGTGGATCCATGAGGGGAGCTTACTCGGGGGAATACCGGAGGTGAGGGAGGCGTTGAGCTATTGAGTGTTCAACTTTCCTTTGAGATCCGTGGAGGCTCCATGCTCGACCCCGTCCGACTGTTTGAGTTCGATCCGCACGTCGACCGGCGCACGGTCCGTGCCCGCACACTGCTGGTCACGCTCGGCAGCCGCGACCCGGGACGCACCCAGGGAATCATCAGCCAGCATCTGCTCAACACTTTGCCGAATTATCGCCTCGGCGGTGTCGACGCCGACCAGGTCCTGGACTATGGCGCGCTCCGACCGGGCATCGGATTCGAGCGCGACCATTTCACCGGTTATCGCACGCCGTCGATCGACCTGCACCACGTGACCGACGCCGAGGGCAAGAGCTTCCTGATGCTGGCGGGCCCCGAGCCCAGCCTGCAGTGGGAACGACTCGTGGGCACCGTGGATTATCTGATTGATCAGTTCGACATCACCGAGACGGTGATCGTGCAGGGCGTTCCCGCTCCGGCACCCCACACCCGCCCCCTCCATGTCAGCCGCTATGCGGGTGGACCCGATCTCGTGCCGGCCGAGGAATCCGTGCCCATGTCCTTCGAGATGGGAGCCACCTTCACCAGCGTGCTCGCCCTCCGGCTCGGCGAACACGGCCGGTCCGTCACCGGTCTCGTCGCCCACGTGCCCCACTATCTTGCCCAGGCGGAGGTCCCCGGGGCTGCCATCGCACTCCTTGATCGGCTGGCCGGACACAGTGGGCTGGCTCTTCCCCTGGGTGGCCTCCCCGCCGCCGCGCAGATCCTGAGCCAACGTGTCGCAGCCGAAGTGCAGGAGTCGGAGGACGCCCAGGAGATGGTCGCGCGGCTCGAAGCGCAATACGACCACTACATGACCCAGCGCAGCCTGACCCAGGACGCCGACGCGGTGCCCACCGCAGACGAGATCGGCGCGGAAGTCGAGGACTTCCTGCGCGCCCTGGACGACGAGGAACGTGACGACGAGGAAGGCGACGGATGAGTCATCCGGTCTCATGGGTCGATCGCGATGTGATTAAATAAGTGTTATTCCGGTTTTAATCGTATCGGTGCACCCAACACCGCCAGCACCAGAGGAGCCTCCCATGTCGCCTGAACCCACCACCGCGACCCTTGTCGGCGATTTCGTGGCCGCCAACCCGGGCACGGCTCGTGTGCTGGAGGCCCACGGCGTCGACTACTGCTGTGGCGGACAGCGGCCGCTGGCCGAGGCAGCCGCCGAGAGCGGCGTCGATGCCGAAGCACTTCTCGCCCAGCTCACCGCCGTTGCTCCAGCGAGCGACGAACTCGACGTCACCACGTTGTCGAATGCCGAGCTGTGTGATCACGTCGTCTCGACCCATCATGAATATCTCTGGCAGGAGATGCCGCGTATCACGCAGCTCGCCAACAAGGTCGCCCGCGTTCATGGTGCCAACCATCCCGAGCTGCGCGACGTCCAGAAGACGTGGCAGCTGCTGGTCGGTGATCTCACCGACCACCTCATGACCGAGGAACAGGAACAGTTCCCGGCGATCAAGAAGGCCACGGAAGAGGGCGCCACCTTCTCCCAGGAAGCCGTCGACCAGCTCCTGGGCGAGCATGACGTGGCGGGCAAGCTCCTGGCTCGCCTGCGGGACCTCACCCATGGCTATGCCGTGCCCACAGACGCCTGCGGCTCCTACCGTGCGCTCTATGCAGGCCTTGAGGACGCCGAACGGGACCTGCACACGCACATCCACAAGGAGAACAACATCCTGTTCCCCCGGCTTCGCTGAGCGACCGGGGCCATCGACGAACCGCCGTGAGCTGAGATGCGGCGTGCCTGGCCCCTGCGCCGAGCCAGCAAACCGCCCGTCAACGGTCGACGAGCACCTTCTCGGAGGTCTCCGCCGCCGGGCGTGCGGTTCTGAGCGCGTCGAACGCGGCCAGCAGCAGCCCGACGATCAGCAGGACCCCTCCGAACGGGGTGACGGCGCCCAGCCACCGCGCGCCCGTGAGGGCCATGAGATAGAGGGATCCGCCGAACACAACGGTACCGGCGAGCAGGAACCACGGCGCTCGACGCTGCTCCGGGCGGAGACTGATCGCCAGCATCGCGAGGGCGGCGTACATGTGATAGCGCACACCGGTCTCCCAGTTCGCCAACATGGCCGGCTCGATCACGTCCTGCAAGCCGTGGGCGCCGAACGCACCCAACCCGATTCCCGCGGCCGCGAGGACCGCGCCGATGGCGAAGGTGGTGTGATGTCGCATGACTCCACCATAGGTCTGGTCGGCATGGCTGTCGGATCTGCCGCTTACGATGGAACGCATGACTTCGCTCCATGATTTCCACGCCGTGCGGCTCGATGGCACCAACCAGGACTTGGCGGCCTATGCGGGCCAGGTGGTCCTGGTGGTCAACACCGCAAGCGCCTGCGGTCTCACTCCGCACTATGAAGGGCTGCAGCAGCTGCATGAGGATTATGCGGCCCGGGGCCTCGCCGTGCTGGGGTTCCCCTGCAACCAATTCGGCGCCCAGGAGCCCGGCAGCGAGGCGGAGATCTCCGAATTCTGTCAGCGCAACTACGGTGTTGACTTCCCCATGTTCGCCAAGGTCGACGTCAACGGACCTGCATCGCACCCAATTTTCACGTGGCTGCGTTCCCAGCGCGCCACCGGGAAAGGCACTCCCCCGCCCGCGTTCGCCGAGCATCTCGCCAACCAGCCGCGCGGAGAGCAGGGGGATTTTCTCGAATGGAACTTCACCAAGTTCCTCGTCGGCCGCGACGGACAGGTCATCGAGCGTTATCTCCCGACGGAGACCCCGGACTCGCTGCGAAAGGACATTGAGGCGGCACTTGCCGGATGAAGACAGCATCACCCATCCGACTGACCCAGCCACCCTCCCCGTTGTTCCTCGCCCTGCTCGCAGTCGCAGGTCAGTTCGTGGGGCTGTATTCCCCCGGCAGCCCGGATCCTCTCATCCTGCCCATTCCCGGCGCCGACAAGATCGTGCACGTCGTTCTGTTTGCCGTGCCTGTGGCGTTGTTGCGATGGGCAGGGGTGCGCCTCCGGGTTGTCCTGCCCCTCGCGCTCGCCCAAGTGGTGGTCAGCGAGGTCGTCCAGGCGCGCTGGATCCCCTATCGCGCCGGAGAATTGGCAGACGCCCTCGCCGACCTGGTGGGCATCGGCTTGGGCGTCCTCGGCGGGTGGTGGCTCGGCCGGGACCAACGCCCGGCTGAGCCCACACCGAGAGTTGGTCAGAGATCCTCGAGGTCCTGACCCGATGCCTTGGCATAGGCGTTGAGCTTGTCGAGGTGGTGGAACGCCTCGACATAGCGGGTCGTGCCGGACGATGACCGCATCACGACCGAGTGGGTGCGGGCCCCACCACCGGGCAGATATTCCACGCCATCGACGAGGTCACCGTCGGTGATGCCGGTGGCGACGAACAGGGTGTTCTCGCTGGCCACGAGGTCATTGGTGTCGAGAATCTTGTCGACGTCGAGGCCGGCGTCGATGGTGCGCTGGCGCTCCTCGTCGGTGGTGGGCCAGAGCTTGGCCATGATCCGGCCGCCCATGGCCTTCATCGCACAGGCGCTGACCACACCCTCGGGGCTGCCTCCGACGCCCGCGAGGATGTCAACGCTGGTGACGCTCGCCGACGCCGCAGCCACGGAGGCGGCCACGTCACCATCGGTGTACATCCGCGTCCGCGCACCGGCGGCCCGGATGGCCTTGGCCAGCTCCTCATGGCGGTCCCGGTTGAGCATGGCGACCACGATGTCCTCGGGCCGCTTGCCCTTGGCCTTGGCGACCTTCTTGATGTTGTCGGCGATCGGTGCCTCGATGTCGATGACATCGGCGGCCTCGGCACCCACGACCAGTTTGTCCATGTAGAAGCACATCGTCGGGTTGTACATCGTCCCGGCCTCGGCCGCCGCGAGCACGGCGATCGAGTTGCGCATGCCGAGAGCGAGCAGGCGGGTGCCGTCGACCGGGTCGACCGCGATGTCGACGGACGGGCCGTCGCCGTTGCCGACGGACTCGCCGTTGTGCAGCATGGGCGCCTCGTCCTTCTCGCCCTCCCCGATGATGATCGTGCCGGACATCCGAACACCGCTCAGCACCGCGCGCATCGCGTCGACGGCCGCACCGTCACCGGACTCCTTCTGACCCCGGCCGGCCCAACGGGCCGCCGCCAGGGCGGCCGCTTCCGTGGCCCGCATCAGATCCAGACCCAGGTTGTGGTTGCCGAGCATGTACCCGTGCTCGAACTTTTCACTCATTCCATTGCCTCCTCGCATCTGGACCCCAGGTCCGGTTTTGCCTGTCACCTTAGCGTTATGCTCGCGACTTCTTCGCGGGTACGCCAACCTCGGGCAGCCCTCCGTTGCCGGGCCGACCAAAAGCGCGGACAACATCCCGCTCAGCAAGGATCGGAAACGTCCTCGTCAGATTGTCACTGCGGACTGCAGATGCGGAGCCAGCCGCTGCGCGACCTCCTCCGGCGCCATGTCGATCATCGCCTCGGCATGGAGCCGCTCGAAATAGGTCACATCGCTGCGATAGACGGGGTCGGGGTTGGCGCGACTCACCATCCGCAACAACAGCCCGTACTTGTCACTCGGATGCGGCCCGCCCCCATAGAGCGCCCAATTGAAGGACGCCAGATCGAGCGCGTCATAGCCGCTCAGCACACCGGACAGCACAGCCCCGAGATCGGCGCAGTCCTCGTCGGTGAGCTCGAGGATGTCGCGCAGCTCGGGCAGCACGAGCCACACCTCGTGGAATCCGATCGGTGCCCACGGTGTCAGCACGCGTACGCGACCCCGGGTGCCCAACCAGCGCGGCCCGCCGGCCTCGGTCTCGATGAGGTCACGCCAGAAATTCCCCGGCCACCGCTCCGACGCGGCCATCAGCGTGCGCTGCGCCGTGGTGCCGATGTCATCATGCGCGGTCTGCGCATGCGGGTGCACGACGGAGCTGCCCGCGGGCGGCAGATAGTTCGCGTTGATGGAGTGCCACATGGGCCGCACTCCCCCGACCCCCCGCGCGTACGCCACCAATCCACACATCAGGTCCCCGATCAGCAGCGGGGTGAGTTCGCGGAGACCGACGAAGTGCCGGGTCGTGTCGTAGAGGCCGACGGAGGAGAATTCGGAGTACGCCAGCACATTCGGCACCACCGCGCTGACGCCGCGACGGATGCGGCCCTCGTCGGTGATCGCCGCGTCGATCACGCCGGTCGCCTCTTCCAGCTTGTCCTCGCAGAACGGACAGAACGGCGGTGGCGCGGTGAGCTGGGTCAGGTCGGTCCGGACGGTCGGAGCGAGTTGGCCCTGATGCAGGATGCGGGCGCTGTGCCCGGTGAGGGGATCGATACGGATCGTGAGCCCTGCATCGATGACGTTCGTGGCGTTGCCCAACTCGGGCACGCGCGCGGTGATCTGGTGTTCGACGAACCGAATCTCAGCCATGCATCACCCTAAGCCGCTCGGTGTCTTCCCGCAGCCCATCGATCCTCACGCGAAGAAGAAGCGCGTCAGGTGGAAGAACACCGGGGCTGCGAAGGTCAGCGAATCCATCCGGTCCATGATCCCGCCGTGCCCGGGGATGAAAGCGCCGAAGTCCTTGACGCCACGGTCCCGCTTGATGGCGCTCATCACCAGCCCGCCGCAGAATCCGAGCAGGCAGGAGACGAAGGCCAGCAGCCCGGCCTGCCACCAGGTGAAGGGCGTCACCCACCACAGGGCTGCGCCGAGCGCTGTCGCGCTGAGCACACCGCCGATGAAGCTCTCCCAGGTCTTGTTGGGACTGACGGTGGGGGCGATGGCGTGGCGGCCGAAGAGTTTGCCCCAGATGTACTGCAGGACATCCGATCCCTGCACCACGATGATCAGGAACAACAACAACGCAGCGCCCTCGGGCCCACCGGACCCCGGCGGGGATCCCTCCGCCACCTCCCGGCCGTGGTGCATCGCCACCGGCAGTTGCAGGAGCGCGACGGCGTGGCTGAGGGCATAGACACACACCATCAGCGACCACTGGATCACGGACGTGCGCTGCAGAAACCCACGGGTCTCACCGGTCAGCGCGCTGCGTACCGGAAGAAACAGAAAGGCATAAACCGGAATGAAGACGGCGAAGAAGCCGTACCAGTGCTGCCAGACCGAGAAGTAGTGGATCGGCAAGATGATCCAGAACATCCAGACCAGCGCGCGGCGATCCTGTTGGGTGGTGGGTGAGATCGTGATGAATTCCCGCAGCGCGAGGAACGACAGGCCCGCGAACAACAGGATCGTGACCGTCTCCCCCGCCATCAGGACCCCGACCAGTAGCGCGACCATGATCCACCACGCCCAGATCCGCGCGCGCAGGTTCTGCAGCAGTCCCTCGTGGCGCTCGGCCCGCAGGGTCACTCCGAGAATCGCGGTCACGATCGAGGCGGTCACGAGCACGACGACGGCGCCGATGAGCAGGCGCCACCCGGTTCCGTCCAGCAATCCGATGGTCAGGTTCATGCCGGCACCCGCTCAAGTGCGCGCGCGATGCACCGCAGACGAACGACGACCGTGATGAGCGACCCCAGTGCCACAACCCCGAGGGCAATCCCGAGGACGACACCGCGGGGCAGACCGAGCGGCACTTCCGGGAGCGAGAGGAGGCACGCCGCCGCGACGACCCACATCCGGATCGGTTTGGCCATGGGCCCGTTGAAGAAGTTGCCGACGCCGTTGGCGGCACCGAGGGTGCGGACGTACGCGGTGAGCACCGCCAGCGCTGCGGCCACCCAGCCGAGCAGCACCCCGAGATCGTGCCCACCGGCCTGCCACAGTCCCGTGATGGCATAGCCCGCAGCGGCGAGGACGAGCAGGTCGGCGACCCGGTCCGGGACCTCGTTGAACAGGTCCCCGGTGGGAGTGTGAAGTCCGTGCTAGACGGCGAGCATCCCGTCCAGCATGTTGCACAGCAGCCGGAGCGGGAGCAGGAGGGCCGCCCCCACCAGGAACCAGATCCGCGTGCCATCGCCCACCCAGGCGGATCCCACCAGCAGGCAGGCGGCCAGGGCGGACACCACGACCGAAAGGACCGAGATCGCGTTGGGGGTGAGTCGCATCGCCGCGAGGGTGTCCGCGGTCCGGGCCGCCCAGCGGGTCGACCGTTGCGGGATGGCCCGGCGATTCAGCCCCCTCTCGGAACTCCCGGTCGAGATCTCCTGCTGTTCCATGCGATCCATGCGGCTCAGGTTAGGTGCCTGTGGTGTCGAGCTTGCGCGCTCCTGCCCGACCTCCCAGCACGAACCCGTACCTCCCCACCTGCAGGCGCGTTGGGAAGTCCATCTCGTGTTGGGAAGTGCCCAGCCCTGTGGGGAAGCGGCTTCCCAGCGCCACTGACCGTCCTCGGTCGGACGGCTGCCAGCCGACGGGAGCTAGGGCAACAACGGCAACGCGGCTGTGACTCCGACCACGACGAACAGGCTGAGGAGGGTCGAGAGAGTCACGGTGTCCGCCACTGTCTTCACGTCACCCTTGTACTCCAGGGACAGCAGGAACGCGTTCACGGCCGTCGGCATGGCGCCGGCGAGCACGAGGGCCTGGAGCGGTACGCCGCTCAGCCCGAACAGCAGGCCCATGCCGAGGGAGAGGAACGGCATCCCGGCTACGCGCACGAGGCTGGCGGTCAGCACCGCGCGGGTGATGGTGACGCGTTTGGTGGCGCCGAGCTGCACACCGAGCGCAAGAAGCACCATCGGCAGTGCCGCGTCGGACAGCATCTCCACGCCGCGCATGACACCGAGCGGGAGCGACCAGCCCAGCAGACGCAGGATCAGCGCGAACGCGATCGTCCACAGCACCGGGAGCTTGACCAGGCCCTTGAGCGCGGCCACCGACCCCTGGCCGGAGCCGAACAGCAGCGGTCCGACGACGAAGCCGAGCACGACGGACGCGAGGAACATGAGCACGCTCTGTTCGAAGCCCGCCTGTCCGAGTGCGAACAAGGCGATCGGCAGCCCCATGTTGCCGCTGTTGGAGATCGCGACGCTGGCCATGACCGCCCGCCGGGTGGCACCCGCCACGGCGGGCACGAGGAGGCCCCCGATCGCCGCGCCCACCAGCGAGACCGCGACATAGGCACCGACCAGCGTCAATCCGACCTGGCCGGACACCTCGGTGGTCAGCAGGACGTTCAGGCACAGGGCGGGGGTCAGCGCGTTGAGGGCGATCTTGCTGATCGTTCCGGCGTCGAGGGGAAAGAGCCGTCCGAGGACGAAGCCGCTGCCTGCCACGATCAGCACGGGCACGATCACGTTCACCAGCGCCAGCAGCAGTCCCATCGGCCCTCCCCCATCCAAGCACCGCAAGTTCTCCCTGCAGTCTGCCCAACCGTGCGCTCGAAGACGTCGCCCCCTCCCGCAACACGGCACGCGGGGCGCTTCCCGTCGCCAAAGCTGGGAAAATGGGGCCGTGCAGCGAATCGTCCATGATCTTCCCACCACCAACTGGTGCGCCACGACGTCCTTGGCCGCCGAGGATCGGAGCGTGGTCGTCAGCAATGCCGACGAAGCCGCGCAACTGATCCGCGAGTGCGACTCGCGACTGCAGACCTTCGGCGCCCGCTTCAGCTATCCGACCTATGTGACCGCCCATGACGGGCTGGCCGTCCACCTGCGGTCGGAGCAGCAGATCCTCGCGAGCGACGACGAGACGATCACGGTCACCGGCGACTGCACGCTCGGCGCGATCTGGGACCATCTCCGCGACCGGGGACGGACGCTGCCGATCTGCCCACCCGTGATCACCCAGCAGACTGTCGCCGGCGCCCTCGGCACCGGCACCCATGCCCAGGGCACGGGTGAGGGGATCCTCGCCGACACCGTGCTGTCGATCGACTATCTCGACGCCGCCGGCCAGCTCCACCGCATCGAGCGGGGTGGAGAGGCCTTCGGTGCGCTCCAACTGCATCTCGGCGCACTGGGCCTGATCACCCAGCTCACGTTGCAGGTCACCACCAATTCGGACTATGTGGCACAGAAATACACGACCTCCGGCGACGACCTCCGGCAGAACTTCAGGGTCTGGAACGAGCGGTCGGACCACGTGAAGGCCTGGTGGTTCACGGAGGAGGACCGGGTGCACGTGTGGGAGGTCTCCTCCGCCGATTCCGGGATCACCATCGACCCGAGCGGCACGCACACCGATCTCAACCCGATCCTGCAGGCGACGCAGCAGCGCATGGGCGCCGAGTTGCGCAGCGATGACCGCACGATCGCTCCCCAGCGCACGGTGGGGCGCTTCTATGACTATTCCGATGTCACGGGTGACCTCGTCGAGATCTTCCGCAACGGCATCCCGGCACCCCAGATCAACATGGAAGTCGGGGTTCCCCTCGACCGTTTCGAAGCCGCGGCCGACGACCTCCGCCGCGTGCTCGCGGACTCCGCGTACCGGCTGCACTATCCGGTCATCCTCCGCCCCACGGGGCCGAGCTCGGCATGGCTAGCGGCGGCGTACGACCGGCCGACCTGCTGGTTCGGCTTCGTCGTCTATCAACGGGCGGACGGGTCGGTCGCCGACGGGTCGGTGGAATTGCTGGGTGAGATCCAGGCGGCACTCGCGGCGCACGAGGGTTTGCCGCACTGGGGGAAGTATTTCGATCCCGTGCACTACGACTTCGCAGCGCTGTCCCGGTGGGAGGATTTCAAGGCAGTACGCCACCGCCTTGACCCCCGAGGAAGGTTCCTGCATCCCCGGCTGGCCAACCTGATTGCCTGAACTTACATTAGAACTCTCAGGAAGTGTCCGGCATGATCACTGGATCATGCGCGTTCCTCGAGTGTCTCCGCAGGAGGTTTTCTGATGTTCTCGCGCAAGCTGCGCCTCGCCGCCCTGGCCATCGCGCCGGCCATGGCTCTCACAGGCCTCGCCACCGCCCCCACGACCCACGCCGCCCCTCCGGC
>DUOB01000029.1 GCA_012839035.1 Propionibacterium sp. | reverse complement strand
GGCGGGGGTGGCCGCCACCACCTCCCGGGCACCCGGGTCCCCCATGCCGACCACGACATGCACGTCCGGCCGGGGATCGAGTGCAGCGATCCACGCGCGCTGCCGGCGCAGATGGTCGTGCCGACCGTGGACGATCGTGACGAGGGCGCATTTCATGGGGTCCCGCCCTCCGTCGCCCTCCGGCTCGTCGCCATCAGGCGCCGACATCGCACCAGATCCTCGATGGCCCGGGCCGCATGCAGTGCGCCGGTGCCGGGGTTCCAGGACCCCCAGGCCGCACCACCGAGACGGCTCGCCCGGAGCAGCAGGTCCGGCCATTCCGCCGCCTCGGGCCATCTGTCGAGCGTCACACAGCAGCCCGCCGCGCCGAGAGCCCGTGTAGTCGCCTTCTGCTCCCCGAAGGGCCGCGGCTGGGCGATGACAACGGCCGGTGCGCGGGCAGCCGCGATCTCCGCCACCGCGCTGTCCCCCGCGTGGGTCACGACCACGTCGGCCCGGGTGAGGTCTCGCCAGAGATCCGGGGAGGGGAATTCGGGCGTACGCAGCACCCACTGCCATCCGGGCGTCACGGCGTCGGCCGCCTGGATCTGGCCCGGGGTCACCGTGCGGCCGCCGGCACCCCAGAGGACCAGGACGCGCCGCGGGCCGTTCGGCGCAGGGGACGGCCGCTCGGGAACCGCCATGTGGTCGAAGCGCGAGATTGCCCCGGTGAAGACGGTCTTCGTCGTCCACTCGGCGAGCCACGTCGGTTCGGGGGCGGTGGCCGGCCACGGTGCGAGGATCAGATCGGCCGCAGCGAATCCTGCCCGGTGGGGTCGGTCCCGGCGCTGGCCGCGCAACGCGACGAGCACGGTCGGCACCCCGAAGAGCCGTGCCAGCACGGTGATCTCCGCGGAGGTGTCGACGACCATCGCGGTGAGGTCGGTGCCCAACCGGGCAGCCAGCACACCGAGCCGGTCCCGGTGCCCGGGGTGCAGCACCGGCGCCCAGTGGAACGCGCCCCCGGCAGTCGGTTCGACGACCGGCGCGGTCCAGTCATCCGCCAACCGCACCCATTCCCCCGGCCAGTCGTCCGGGCCGGGCAGCGTACTGAATCCCACGACCGGACCAGGCAGGCGGCGCGCGATCGCACCCGCCCGCACCCGGTGTCCCCATCCGTGGTGGTGGATATAGAACCCGATCATCGAACGAGCTCCCCGTACAGGTTCAGATAGGCATCGATCATCGCCGCGAGAGAGCAGTGGGTCTCGGCGTGCCGCCGCACCGCTCCGCGCTCCAGCTTCAACACCTCACCCAGGGCGGCGACCATCTCGGCGACCGGGGCCCGCGGGTCCACGGTCAGTCCGCCCGGAGGCCGCACCACCTCGGGCAGTCCGCCGCGTGCGAACGCGAGCACGGGTGTGCCGCACGCCATGGCCTCCGCCGCGACCAGACCGAACGGCTCATCCCACGCCGGGGTGACCAGACACGCGGCGCTGCTGCCCACCAGGTCACGCAGTCTCTCGGGCCCGACGTGCCCGACATGCTCGATGCCCTGACCCAGCAGGGGCGCCACCTCCGCATCGAAATAGCGCCGGTCGCCGACCGGCCCCGCAAGCCGAAGGGGAAGACCGGCCGCTCGGGCGAGACGGACGGCCAGGTGGGGTGCCTTCTCGGGCACGATCCGCCCGAACCACACCAGCGCCTCCCTTCCTGGTCCGGGACGCCACGAGGTGAGATCAACACCGTTGCGAATGACCCGCGCCGTGGCGATCTCCTGCCACATCGTCGCGACGGCATCGGACACGGCGGCAGTGCGTGCATCGGGAACCAGCCGCAACGCTGTCTCGAGCCAGGGGTTCGGGGGTGTGTGCAGCGTGGTGAGAACGGGTGCGGGGAGCGTTCGGGCCAGCGTGATCGGCAGATAGTGGAGTGAGTTGTTGTGGACGATGTCGATGTCGGCGCGTTGGGCGAGGGCGGTCATCACTTGGAGGTACGCCGCCGTTTCCCGGACCTGGTCCCCGGGCGGCAGCGCCAGGTCCCGGCGGGACGAATCGCTCATCTGGACGGGACTGAAGGCCAGCTCTTCGACATCGAGAGCGGGATCGCTGCCCGGCCCCGCGAACAGCACGACGTCGACGCCCCGGTCGCGCAGCCCCCGGGCCAGATGCCAGGTGAACGACTCGAGCCCACCGGCAAACGGCACAGCGACCGGGAAGCGGTCGTGCGCCAGAAGCGCCACCTTCATGCTGCGCGGTGGAGCAGGCGTTCATAGAGACGGCGATGCGCGGACGCGATGAGGCGCCGCTCGGCCAGTCGCTGTTTGGGGTTGGCGCGCCAGCCGCCCGGCCCGGTGAGCGTTTCGAGCGCGGCAGCGAGGTCCTGGGCCCGTGGCTTCCCGTCCCGGGTGAGCCGATAACCGAGGACGCCGTTCTGCTGTTCGTGATAGTGGCCGATGCGCGGCGCCAGCACGCGCGTGCCCAGGTCGAAGCAGGCCTCCAGCCAACCGGAGTGGGTCCCGAAGCTGTAGGGCAGCACCCACAGGTCGAGACTCATGAAATAGTCCCAGAGCTCATCGTCGGAGAAGTAGTCGTGCACGCGGACGGCCACCCCCGGGAACCGCCCGATGTCCCGCAGGAACCCGGTGACCGCGGGGTCGTGATTCCGCATCCCGGGCGTGACGACGTCCGTGCGCACGTCCACGAGGACGTCCATGTCGTATTTCGGGGCCTCGGCGAGCAGGACCTCCAGCACCGGGATCGGATCGAGGTTGGCGCGCAGACTCTTCAGGTGGATTCCCACCGTCCGGCGATCCCGCGCGGGTCGTGGCCGGGCAAGCAGGTGGGGGCTGACCACATGCGGGTGACGGATGACCTCGGCCCGTCGGCGCCAGCGTTGCATGATCTGTTGTGCTGCTCCGTCGGTCAGGGTGATCAGCGCGTCCGCAGCGGGAATGAGCACATCCAAGGCCTTCTCGTGGGCACCCGGATCGGCGTGGTGGGGATTGCGGAGGTCATGGACCGTGTAGACCAACGGCTTTCCCTTGTCCCACAAGGCCGCCACGATCCGTGCAATCCCTTCCGGCTCGATGGCGTCGAACCCGAAGTGCAGGTGATAGATGTCGAACGAATCGGCATTGTCGGCAATCCACTCCGCATCCAGCATCACGGCCGGCCACCACGGGGCGCCCACGACGGGATCCGGAGGGGCCGGATCCTCCAATCGCATCACGCCGTCGCTGCGGTCCGGGTCGGCGAGATGCTGGACGTATACGTGGCCATGGGGCACGGATGCCACCCGCATGATCGAGGGGAACGTCTTTGTCGACATAACCGATGTATTCCCCCCAAGGCGGCGGGGCAATCACACCCCAAAGGAGGGAATTCCCCGCCCTGGTGCTTCGCAGCCGGTTTTCTGCGTTTCGTGCCACGTCACCTGCGTTCTCTGGACCAGCGATGTTTAGGCAAGAATGGGCCCATGCCGTCCGCTGAGCTCACGAGGCGTGCCACGACGCCGCCACCCCTGTCCCCGTTGTCCCGCCTGCGGTTGAACACCGCCGTGGCCGCAGGTGCCCTGGCCGCCACGGCGTCCCGGCTCGCTCGGCGGGGATCCGGTGCTTCGATCCGTGGCCAGGTGATGCAGCGCATCGACCCGGCCTCCCTCAGCAAGCTGCTGCAGGGCCGGCGCACGACCGTCGTGTCGGGCACCAATGGCAAGACGACCACCACGCACCTGCTGTCCGCGGCCGTACGCTCCGGTCTGGGCGCCGAGGCACGTCGGTTGGTGACCAACGCCGACGGCGCCAACCTGCACAACGGCATCGCGTCCGCGTTGAGCCGGGCCCCGCGGGCGGACATCGCGATCCTGGAGACCGACGAACGCGTCGTCGCCGACATCGTGCAGCTCGGTCGCCCCGAACTGCTCGTCCTGCTCAACTTCAGCCGGGACCAGCTCGACCGGCATCACGAGATCAAGTCGCTGGGATCCGCATGGCGGGCGACGCTCGAGCGCGCCGGCGCGAGCGGACCGGTCGTGGTGGCCAACGCGGAGGAGCCGCTGATCGTGTGGGCGGCACGCAAGGCTCATGAGGTTGTGTGGGTGGACACCGAGAGTGTCTGGCACGCCGACTCTGTGCTGTGCCCCGAATGCGGTTCGGCCCTGGAGCGTACGGATCCCACCGACGAAATTCCCGGCTATTGGCACTGCACCGGCTGCGACCTGGCGAAACCGCCCACCAGCTGGCGCGTGCAGGGGGACACGATCATCGGCCCGGACGGCACCGTCTGGGAGCCCAAGCTGCGCGTGCCCGGTGCCTTCAACGTCTCGAACGCCGCCTGCGCGCTCGCCGCCGCGGTCCAGCTCGGGGTCACCCCGGAGCAGGCCATCACGGGGATGCGCACGGTGACGTCACCGGCCGGACGGTTCGCAACCGGGCGATTCGGCACCACGAACGCCCGGCTGTTGCTGGCCAAGAACCCGGCCGGCTGGACCGAGTCACTGCCGATCGCGGACGCCGAGACCCTGGTGCTGGCCATCGACGCGGCCGCCGCCGACGGCCGGGACGTGTCCTGGCTGTGGGACGTCGACTTCGAACAGCTGGCCGGTCGCACCGTGGTCGCCACGGGCCCCCGCGCGCAGGACCTCGCCGTCCGCCTGACCTATGCCGAGGTCGACCACACGGTGGAGCCCGACCTTGCCAAGGCGATGGCGGGTCACGACAAACCGATCGACGTGATCACGACCTATACCCCGTTCCAGAAACTGCGAAAGATGGGAGGCCTCGCATGAGCCTGGAGATCGTGCAGGTCTATCAGTCCCTCCTGGGTCTCTACGGCGACCAGGGCAACACCAGGGTCCTGCAGAAGCGCGCCGAGTGGCGAGGCATCGCGACCACCGTCACCGAAATCGAGCCGGGCCAGCCGTTGCCGGAGACCGGCGACATTTTCCTGCTCGGTGGCGGTGAGGACGGCGCCCAAACCGCGGCCGTCGCCGCGCTCAAGGCGGACGGTGGTCTCCACCGTGCCTTCGACCGCGGCGCCGTGATCTTCGGCGTGTGCGCCGGCTACCAGATCCTGGGCCACAGCTTCACCGTCGGCGCCCAGGAGGAACCGCGGGAGGGCCTGGGCCTCCTCGACGTCACCACCACCCGGGGACCCCGGCGTGCGGTGGGCGAAGTGCTGCACCGCTGGATCGGCCGCTTCGGTGACGACGCCTGGATCTCGGGCTTCGAGAATCATGGGGGCTACACGCGCCTTGGCCCGGATGCCCAACCCTTCGCCCACGTCGAGGTCGGCGTCGGCAACGCCAACGACGGCACCGAGGGAGCGCTCCAGGGCACGGTCGTGGGCATGTATCCCCACGGTCCCGTCCTCCCCCGCAACCCCGCCCTCGCCGACTGGCTCATCGAGTTGGCACTCGGCCGCGAGCTCGAGCCGCTCGATATGCCCGTGCACGAGGCTCTGCGCAAGGATCGGTTGGCGGCGGTACGCCCCTGAGGTCACCCGGCAAGCCCGGGGCAACGTTGCGTCAGCGCTCGTGGCCTAAATTGTCGACATGAAGAAGCGCACGATCGCGGCCATCGCACCGGCTGCCACCCTCCTCGGCCTCGCCGCTCGTGACCTGATCCAGAAGGATCACGCACTCCGGCGCAACTTCCCGATCCTCGCGCGCCTCCGCTATGCACTGGAGGCCATCGGCCCGGAACTCCGGCAGTACATCGTCAGCAGCAACGACGCCGAACGCCCCTTCAGCCGCGACCAGCGCCGCTGGGTCTATGCGTCGGCGAAGAAGCAGAACAACTACTTCGGGTTCGGCACCGACAACGACATCGAGAACGCGACCTACCCGATCATCAAACAGCGCACGTTCGTCGACGTCGTGCCCGCGTCGCCGATCCACGGGCGGGACCTCACCGTGCCGAGCGCGAAGATTCTGGGCGCCCCTCGGGGACGCCGCCACGCGTTCCGTCCGCGGTCGATCGTCAACGTGTCCGCGATGTCGTTCGGGTCGCTCAGTCCCCAGGCGATCCAGGCCATCAACCGGGCAGCCGATCTCGCCGGCTTCCTGCACAACACCGGCGAGGGCGGGCTGTCGGACCACCACCGCCACGGCGGCGAGCTGATCCTGCAGATCGGCACCGGCTACTTCGGCTGTCGCGACGCGGAGGGCCGATTCGATCCCGATCGGCTGGCCCGGGTGGTCGAATCCGCCCCCGTTCGCGCGATCGAGTTCAAACTCAGCCAGGGCGCCAAACCCGGGCTGGGCGGACACCTGCCCGGGGCGAAGGTGAACGCGGAGATCGCCAGGGTCCGCGGGGTCGAGGAGGGCAAGGACGTCGTCAGCCCCTCGCGGCACACCGCCTTCCGGTCGATCGACGAGATGCTCGATGTCATCGAGAGCGTGGCCGAACGGACAGGCCTGCCCGTCGGCATCAAGTCCGCCGTCGGCGAGCTGGGGTTCTGGAGCGAACTCGCCGACCTGATGGCCGACGGGACCCGCGGCGTCGACTTCATCACCATCGATGGCGGCGAGGGCGGCACGGGCGCGGCACCGATGGTGTTCGCCGACCACGTCTCGTTCCCCTTCCGGTTGGGGTTCGCCCAGGCGTACGCGGAGTTCGCGCGCGCCGGGCTCACCGATCGGGTCACGTGGATCGGCTCCGGCAAACTCGGCCTGCCGGACAACGCGATCGTGGCGTTCGCGCTGGGCGCGGACATGGTCCACGTCGCCCGCGAGGCGATGCTGGCGATCGGATGCATCCAGGCGCAGAAATGCCACACCGACCATTGCCCCACGGGCGTCGCCACCCAGAACGCCTGGCTCGCGCACGGCCTGGACCCGACCCAGAAGTCGCACCGGCTCGCAAACTATGTGGAGACCCTGCGCCGCGACCTGCTGAAGGTCTCGGAGGCAGCGGGCGTACGCCACCCGGCCCTCCTCGGCCCCGAGGACATCGACATCCTCAACGGTGATCGAGGGCGCGAATCCCTCGATGTGGTCTATGGCTACGAAGAAGGCTGGGGACTGCCCGGTCCGGACATCGTGGAGGACATCAACCGCTGGATGTCGCGCTACGACGGTCAACCGGGCGAGGACGAGGTCGTCCAGAACGAACCGCTCCCGGTCGCGAAGGATCCGAACCAGGCCACCGAGGCGTAGCCACGAAAGACAAGAAAGACAAGAGGCTCTGACCGGGAATTGCCTGGTCAGAGCCTCTTTTCCGTACACCGCCAGGGATTCGAACCCTGAACCCATTGATTAAGAGTCAATTGCTCTGCCGTTGAGCTAGCGGTGCGCGCGAAGAAAAACATTACCCAACCCTTTTCCTCCATGCAAGTCCGGTTCTCACAGCGGCACGCCGCGGCGGCCGGGGCTCGGAGGTCAGAGATACAGCCCCGTGTGCCCCTCGGACAGCCGCTCGGCGGCGACTGCATGAAGGTCGCGTTCGCGCAGCAGGACATAGTCCTTGCCCCGCACCTCCACCTCGGCACGTTCCTGGGGATCGAAGAGAACCCGGTCGCCCACCTTGACCGCGCGTACGCTCCCCCCGGCCGCGACCACGCGGCCCCACGTGAGCCGACGACCAATCGCCACCGTCGCAGGAATCAGGATGCCGCCGCCACTGCGGCGCTCACCGGATTCGCCCTCCGTGGACACCAGCACGCGATCGTGCAGCATCCGGATCGGCAGGGCGTCCCCGGATGGATCCTGATCCGTCACTTGACGAGTTCGCCCTTCACCTTCCCGCGGCGCACGATGCCACGCAGGACGGCGATCAGGACCACGGCGCCGACGACCGAGCCGCCG
>DUOB01000028.1 GCA_012839035.1 Propionibacterium sp. | reverse complement strand
CCCCCACAGTCCCTGGCAACGGCCCACCAACGAAAACCTCAACGGTCTCGTCCGCGACTTCTACCCCAAAGGCACCAACTTCCGCGACATCACCGACACCCAAATCGCCGAAATGCAGGACCTCCTCAACGGCCGCCCCCGCCGCGTCTTGCAATGGCACACCTCCACCGAGAAAATGGCCGAACTACTCACCGGTGGTGCACTGACCCTCTGAAACCGCCCCCAACCTGCAGGCGCGTTGGGAGGTGGATCTCATGCTGGGAAGTGCCCGGCTGTGTTGGGAACTGCCGGACCGTGGTGGGAAGTGCCCGACCGTGGTGGGAAGTGCCCGGCTGTGTTGGGAAGTGCGACCGTGGTGGGAAGTGCCCGGCCGGGGTGGAAGTGCCCGCCCTGTTGGGAACATGACCCCCAAGAGGCGGACACCCCGGCAAGTGCCCCACCCTGACACCGCACTGGTCGGAGCTCGCACACCGCAATGGTCGGAGGTGTGACACCGCCCATCCAGGACACCGCGCTCCAGCGGGGGTGCACCTGGTGTCAGGACCTGTTGGTCCGCTGCTTCCACTCGGCGATCGCGGGCTCGACCGCGACGGTGCGTACGACGATCAGCGGACCGCGATCGCGGTGCAGATAGAGCTCCCGGACCCGCTCGTTGAGGTCATCGATGATCTCCCGGGCCTGGGCCTCGGAGCGTACGTCCGCCAGCGTCCGCTGGATCTCCTCAACCTCCCGTCGCAGCGCCAGCGCGTTCGGCAGTGGTGGCTTGATGCCCTCCCGTTCGAGCTTGCCCTTGATCCACCAGTTCTCGTCGCGCTCGTCCAGGTTGGGAATGGGCTTGCCTGCACCGGGCAGATTGTCGAACTCGCCACGCTCGATCGCCTCGCGGATCTGGCGGTCGATCCACCCTTCGAAGACGGGTACGCGATAACCCCGCGGGCCGCGGCGTCGGGGGCGACCTGGCTCCTCGGTCGGCTCGGTCGGCGCTTCGTCAGCCATCGGCCATCCTCCGCAGGAACAACGTCTCGGCCTTGCACGCCTTCGCGAAGTCGCCGAGGTGCAGGGACTCGTCGGTGGAGTGCATCCGGGAGTCCGGATCCACGACCGCGCTCGCCAGCACGAGCGCGTCAGGGTGCAGTTCCTGGAACATTCCGGCCAAGGGAATGGAGCCGCCCATGCCCATCTCGACCGGCGCGATCCCCCACGCCTCGGTGAACGCTTCGCGGGCCAGGTCGGCGTACTTCCCCTCCAACGCCATCGTCGACGCCGGACCGCTCTCCCCCGGAGTGATCGTGACGTGCGCGCCGAAGGGGATGCTGGCGCGGAGATGCTCGGCGACGAGCGACTGCGCGCGTCCAGGATTGTCGCCGGGGGCGATGCGGATGCTGAGCTTCGCCCGGGCCTGCGGGAGCAGGGTGTTCGAGGCCTTGGCGACGGGCACGGTGTCGATGCCGACCACAGTGATCGCGGGTTGGCTCCACATGCGCGAGACGACGGAGCCGGTGCCGATGAATTCGACGCCGCGGAGTACGCCGGACTCGGCGCGGAGTCGCTCCTCGGGATAGTCCAGATCCGGCCCCTCATCGCGGACCAAACCCCGGACCGCGACAGTGCCGTCCTCCTCGTGGAGTCCTGCCAACATCCGGGTCAGGACCAGGAGGGCGTCGGGCACGAGTCCCCCGAACTGTCCCGAGTGGAGACCATGGTCGAGGGTCGCGACCTCGACGGTCAGCTCCGCCATTCCGCGGAGGGTGGTGGTGAAGGCGGGCTCGCCCTGGGCCCAGTTGCCGGAGTCGGCGATCACGAAGACATCGCAGGCGAGCTTGTCGCCGTGGCGCTCGAAGATCGCGGGCAGGGAGGGCGACCCGATTTCCTCCTCGCCCTCGACGAAGACCACCACGTTGACCGGTGGCTTGCCGTCGAAGGCGCGCAGGGCAGCGAGATGTACGCCGAAACCGCCCTTGTCGTCCGCCGATCCGCGCCCGAACAACCGGTCACCGCGCTCGGTCGGAGTGAAAGGCCCGGACGTCCATTGCGCGAGGTCACCGACGGGCTGCACGTCGTGATGGGCATAAAGAGTGACAGTCGGGGCGCCTTCAGGCCCCGGAAACCTCGCGATCACCGCTGGCTTGCCGCCCTCGCTGACCACCTCGACGTCCCCGCCCAGCTCCCGGAGTCGATCGGCGACGAACGCGGCACTTGCCTCGACGTCCCCGGCGTGCGCCGGGTCGGAACTGATCGAGGGAATGGCCACAAGCCTCTCGAGATCGGTCCGGACGGACGGCAGCACACGGTCGACAGCGGAGAACAGGTCGGTCATGGGCCGAGGGTACTAACGGCCGACCACTGAGGACATGACCGTCAAGACCCATCACCGCGAAAGCCGTCCGACCCCAGCAGTGGACGGACGGCATGACGTGGTCAAACCAGAAGACTGCTCGATCACGGAGCGGTGGGGGTGCACACTTTCTGCGCGTCGGAGACGCCGACGGAGCCTTTCTCATAGCTGGGGCCGCCATGAATCGACGTCTCATCGTACGCGCCGTTCCAAGCCTTGCCCTGAAGATAACCCTTGATCGTCGGACTGCTCGTGAACTTCGAATAGCTGACCTCGTGGCCCTCCGGCACAGCCCACATCACCGGAATGTTGTTCTGGCCAGTGTGGATGAAGTCCTTCTCGCATTCGGCCTTCCAACGGATTTCGATCTCGTTCAAGCAGATGCCGTCCGCTTCGGTTCCAATGCACTTGATTATCACCATCTGGCCGTTGCTGTCCGTCGTCGTCCCGGACAGAACGCCGATGCTGTTCTCACCCACGGGGTTGAGCCCGGACGACGTGTTGTTGATGCCATTGCGAACACGAAGGGTGGTCTGCAGCCACGTGGGGTTATCGGGATCCGTGCTGCACGGCAGATCACCATTGGCGATGTCGCCATCGGCGAGGAAATCGTAGGTCGTGCGGATAACCTTGTCGGCCCTCTGGGTCTGACCGCCCGCCAAGTTGCCGCCGCTGCAGCTGATACGCGCAGTCTCGGTGCCGGAGGGGGTGTTGGTCATGGTGGTCGCCGGGAACTGCGTACCAGTAAGCGTACCCGTGGCAAGCACTACCACCGGGGGCGTGGGGCTGGTTGCGAAAGCAGGGACCGAAGAGGAGATCGCGACCGCCGGGACCGTCCAAGCTGCTCCCTTGGCCAACGTGCGCCTGGAGATTTGTGAAATTTTGAATGAGCTTTCCTTAACTTAAACCGCCTGCGGACGCAGTTAACGGCGGGCATCATGGGAAGTTTTTTGAGACTTCCAATGCCCGCCGTTAAGCTAGCACAGAACTTAAGGTTCGCTTAATCAGCGGCCGAAAGCGTTCCAGATATAGGCGAGGCCGTCGAGCAGGCCGTTGCCGAGGTTGCTGAAGCTGTCCGCGAGGCCGTTGAAGAAGATGCTGAGTCCACCGAACATGTTGTCTCCTTAGATCTAGGAAGATTGACAGTGTTTGCCTACCCTCGCTCCAAGAGATGAGGTCCGGGTTCAGTCAATGACCAGGCCCCGGCAGGAATCCTTGGCCCGCTGGTGAGAACGACCCTTATCTTTCACGGAAGATTCCTCAGAGTCAAGCCAGGCTAAGAAAAATAAGACATCTTCAGACGTGAGGTCGGTCACATACCCCTGGGGCTATCTCCAGCGCCCTGGTGGCAAGCCTTCAGCGCGTCTCGTCCCACGTGCTGTCGTCTGCGCGGCTCCTCTGATCACGTGGTGGCAGGCCTGGCCAGGGCTTCGCCTCGCTGCCGTCGGGTGTCTCGCTGGGCGGGAGCCAGTCCGGCTCGCGGTCATCCTCGGCGCCACGTTCGTACTCCCGGACGACCTCTTCCAAGTCCTTGCCCGAATGGTCGTGCTTGATCCTGAGACGCTCGCCGGGATAGCGCCGTCCGACAATGGTCATGGCGGTCCCGATGATCCCGAGCACCACCGCCCAGATCCCGAAGAACAGGCCCATGAACCACGTTGTGTCGTTGTCGATGGTCGCCTTGGCGGGCTCGCCGGGTGGATAGCGGACCACGACCGGCTCGCCGATGGGCTTGGGGCGGTTGGTGCCGACCTGGGAGGTGACCTCGTGCGGTTCACCGGCCTCGTTGGCGTACTGGACGACAATGCGATAAGTGACCCGTTGCTGACCGGATTCCCGGTCCCGACGGACTCGACGTTCCTGGTCGACCACGACTCCCGAGGTTTCCACCCAGCCGTCGTACTTGCCGGGCCGCAGACTCCAACCGACGACACCGGCACAGACCAGTGCCAGCACCAGCAGGATCGGACCCAACACGCGGAACGGATTCATGGGCGGGAGACTAACAATCCCGGGGGCTGACAGGTCACCCTTCGAACGGGGTCCCGGTGAGTCGGTGGTACGCCTCGGCGTACCGTTCCCGCGTCGCCGCAACGATGTGGTCCGGCAGGGCCGGCGGTGCATCCTCCGACGCGGAACTCCAGCCCGACTCCTTAGTGAGCCAGTTGCGTACGAACTGCTTGTCGAACGATGCCAGCGACTCCGGCCAGGCAGAAGCCTCCCAGAATCGGGAGCTGTCCGGGGTGAGCACCTCGTCCGCGAGCACGATCGTGCCGTCCGCGCGGCGGCCGAACTCGAACTTGGTGTCGGCCAGGATGATGCCGCGCTCGCGAGCGATGCGCTCAGCGGCCGCGTACACGCTCAACGTCAGTTCCCGGATCGCCACCGCCGTCTCCTCACCGACCAGACCGACGACGTGGTCGAAGTCGACGTTCTCGTCGTGGTCGCCCAGCTCGGCCTTGGTCGCCGGCGTGAAGATCGGCTCCGGGAGCCGCGCACCATCGGTGAGTCCCCCGGGCAGCGGGATCCCGCACACCGACCGGGACTGCTGATATTCCACCCAGCCCGAACCGGTCAGGTAGCCGCGCGCAACACACTCGACCGGGATCATCTCGAGCTTCTCGCAAATCACGGCCCGGCCGGCCACGGCGGCGGGCACGTCCGTCGAGACGACGTGATTGTCGACCAGATCGCGGAGCTGGTCGAACCACCACAACGAGAGCTGATTGAGGATCGCGCCCTTGTCGGGGATGCGGCTGTCGAGCACCCAGTCGTACGCGGAGATGTTGTCCGTCGCCACCATGAGCATCCGGTCGGGCTGGTCGGGCAGCGCATAGAGCTCGCGGACCTTGCCCGCGTGGATCAGCGGCAGCCCGAGGATCTGGTCGAATTGGGGGGTGATGTCAATGGTCGGCACGGGGTCAGCCTATTGCGCGGGAAATGTACGCTCCACCTGCCGTTAAGTCGATAATGTCGCGGTCCTAGAGTGGGGGTCCATGCCGACCGCCGCCGTAGTTTTCAATCCCACCAAAGTCGAACGCGAGGACCTTGCCAACGTCATCGATCCGGCCGCAGCCGCCGCTGGCTGGGACGAATCGGTGTGGCTGGAAACCGCCGAGGACGACCCCGGTGCGGGCATGGCGCGCGAGGCCGTGGAGAAGGGCTGCGATGTCGTCATCGCCGTCGGCGGGGACGGGACGATCCGTGCGGTGTCCGAGGGTTTGCGCGGATCGGGCGTACCCCTCGCGCTCTGCCCCCAGGGCACCGGCAATCTGCTGGCCCGCAACCTGAACATGACCCTCGACAATCTGGCCGAATCGGTGGACGCGGCGTTCAACGGCGTCCCCCGCAAGGTCGATCTCGGCATCGCGACCTGGTCCCGTCCCGGCGGGCGCCAGGAGGAGCAGGGGTTCGTCGTCATGGCGGGCATGGGGCTGGACGCCGAGATCATGTCGACGACCGACGAGGATTTGAAGGACAAGGTCGGCATGCTCGCCTATGTGAAGTCGGGCGCCGAGGCCATCCGCAACACCCACCGCATGCGGCTGATCTTCCAGTTCGACAACGATCGCCCCCGCCGCGCCAAAGTGCACACGGTCATCGTGGGCAACTGTGGCTCGATCGGCAACAACGTCCTGCTGCTGCCCGATGCCGCGGTCGATGACGGTCTGCTCGACGTGGTGGCGGTCCGCCCCCAGGGCCTGTGGGGCTGGGTGCGGGTCGGCTGGAAGGTGCTGGTCGACAACGCGATCCTGCGGCGTACCGACAGCAATCTCGTCCGGCAGAACCGGGACCGCGACCGGCAGCTGAGCTATCAGCAGTGCCGGACCATGGAGCTCACCTTCCGGGACCCTCAGGAGATCGAGCTCGACGGTGACCACTTCGGCGAGGTCCTCGCCGTGCGCATGCAGGTCGAACCGGGCGGTCTCACCGTGCAGATGCCGGCCGGCTGGACCCCTGACCCCGACGAGGAGCCCGCCGCGAAGGAGACTCCGCCCGACTCAGCGGCCGTGCAGGAGTCACCCCCGGTGGACGGCCGCGGTCTGGATCCCGCGGAGCAGGCGGCTGCGGCTGCCGAGGCCGCCGAGCTCAACAAGGAATGGGACTGACCGCCCTCACAGCTCATAGTCCATGAACACGAGCCGCTCGGTGCCCGGCCGGACGCCCTCGGGCGGCTCACACGGCTCGAAGCCGACGCTCTCATAGAGCGCCATGGCGCGCTCGTTGTCGTGGGAGACATCGAGCCAGATGCGATCCCGGTCCGGAACGTCGTCGATGAGTTTGAACACCTCGCCGAGGAGTTGGCGGCCGTACCCCTTGCCGCGCTGCACCGCGCTGATCACCATGCGCCGCATCTCGACGGGTCCGGGCTTGCTCAGTCCGGCGAGGACGACGAACCCGACGAGTTCCTCCTCGTCCTCCTCGTTGTCGTCGTGGGCGGGATGGGCCTTCACGAACACCAGATGCCACTGGTCGGGGTCGGCCAGAGCCGTCTCGTGCCACTCCCGGCCGGTTGCGCCCAGCCAGTCGCACGTCCCCTCGGCCTCCTCCAACCCGATGACGCCCTCCAGATCCTCCGGGCCGGTTTCCCTCAGCAACATGACTTCACTGTCGCACGTCTGGGCGCCACTGCATCTCCGCGTTCACGTCTAGTCGGTGAACGCCATCCGGGTGACCGCACCGTCCTCGAACGTCGCAAAGAGTTTCCCCCGCAGCGCGGAATTCCCGGCGGCGCGGACGTCCCAGCTGACACTCTCGCGGGAAACCCGGGCGCGGCTGGCGTCGACACAGAGGCCGAGTCCGTCGATGTACGCCCGGATGGCTTCCTTGTCCCGTGTCGGCGCGAGCCTCGCCTCGGGGTGGTCGGACGACACGAGCGCATTGGGCGCGAACTGGTCGAGCATCCGGTCGAGCTCCCCGCGGCTCCACGCGTGCTCGAAACCCATGGCCTTGAGCTGTTCGTCGGCCTGGTCACGACCGAGTTGGATCAATTCGCCGATGAAGTCGGGATCGCGGTTGAGCTTGGACGCGTACCCCCACTCCTTCGACGACTCCAACCGATTCATCTCCAGAATCCGCACGGTCACGTGTCGGAGCTTGTCCGAGGTGATCGTCCCGTCGGCGAGCCACCGATCGAGCCGCTCGATGAAACCGAGTTCCTGATACAGCGACAGGTTGCCGGCGAGCTCGTTGCGGCGCGTGGTGATGTCGGTGAGCAGTCGTGGCTCGCGGTCGATGCGCGTCGGGTTGATCTGGATCACCCAGATCTCGTCCGGGTCGGCCTCCCGCAGGACCCCGACCGGCGGATTCTGGGAGAACAGACCGTCCCAATAGATGCCGTTGCCGATGCGGACCGACCGGAAGATGTTCGGGATCGCGGCGGAGGCGAGGATCGCCGCAGTGGAGATCTCACCCCGGCGGCTGTTGAAGGCGCGGAAGCTCCCGTTGACCACGTCCACCGCGCCGAGCAGGAGTTGAGGGGCGTCCGCCCCGAGCTCGGTCGCCAGTGCCTGGGCGGCCTCGAGGTCGACCGTCTCGTCGACCATCCGGGCGAGCTGCTGGGAGCTCCTGACCGCGCCCGCGTGGAGATATGGACTGACCGCCGGCAACGCCACCGTCTCCGCGAGGCGGCTGCCCCACAGGACCATGTTGTTGATGATCCGCTCGGGCCATGTCGTGGCGGTGTTCGCGGTCCAGAATTGGGCCAGCAGACCGGATGCGTCCTCGGGGCGATCCCGGAGCAGCGCGGACCAGGCCAGCGCTGCACAGATCGCACCGCCCGAGGTGCCGCTCAGCGCGACGATCTCGTGGTCGGCAAGGACATCGGGCTGCAGGAACCGGGACAGCGCCCCGGCGGTGAAAGCCGTATGGCTCCCACCACCCTGGCAGGCAATCGCGACTCGGCGCTTCGGCGTCGACATGTCGTCGATCCTAAGCCCGCAGGGAAACCAGCGGCTTCGCGGTCAGAGGACCGATCCGGGCTGGTAGGCCGCCGCCTCCGTATGCGCAGCCGCCACCTCGGCCACCCGCTCGACCAGTCGCTGGACCTGGGCGGTCGCCGAGCCGGCGAGTTCGAGCGGTTCGGTGAGCAGCTCGCTCAGTTCATCCCGGGTCAACCCGAGCCGGGCATCCGCGGCGAGCCGGTCCATCAGGTCGTTGTCCGACCGACCGGACTCGCGCATCTCCAGCGCCACGGCGACCGCATGTTCCTTGATCGCCTCGTGCGCCTGTTCCCGGCCGACCCCCGTGCGGACTGCGGCCATGAGCACCTTGGTCGTGGTGAGGAACGGCAGATAGCGCTGCAGCTCGGCATCGACGACGGCCTCGAACGCGCCGAAATCGGCGAGCACGGTGAGGAATGTCTCGAACAACCCGTCGAGCGCATAGCAGGCGTCGGGGAGCGCGACCCGGCGTACCACCGAGCACGACACGTCCCCCTCATTCCACTGATCGCCCGCCAACTCGCCAACCATCGACACATAGCCGCGCAGGATCACCGCGAACCCGTTCACGCGCTCACACGAGCGGGTGTTCATCTTGTGCGGCATCGCCGACGAGCCGACCTGACCCGGCTTGAAGCCCTCGGTCACCAGCTCGTGCCCGGCCATGAGCCGGATCGAGGTAGCGACATTCGACGGCGCGGCCGCCACTTGTGCCAGGGACGTCAGCACATCCCAGTCGAGCGATCGCGGATAGACCTGACCGGTCGAGGTCAACACTCGTTGGAACCCGAGCTGCGCGGCGATCCGCTGCTCGAGCTCCGCGAGCTTGTCCGCATCCCCGCCGAGCAGATCGAGCATGTCCTGGCTCGTGCCGACCGGGCCCTTGATGCCGCGCAGCGGATAGCGGTCGATGAGTTGGGTGATGCGTTCGTACGCCACCAGCAGCTCGTCCGTCGCCGTCGCGAAACGCTTGCCGAGTGTCGTGATCTGGGCCGCCACATTGTGTGAGCGCCCGGCCATGGCCAGCTCGGCATAGCGGGCGGCCAGGCCCGACAGCGCCACCAGCGTGGCGACGACACGATCGCGGACGAGCCGCAGGGAGGCCAGCACCTGGAACTGTTCGATGTTCTCGGTCAGGTCCCGGCTGGTCATCCCCTTGTGCACGTGCTCGTGACCGGCGAGGGCATTGAACTCCTCGATCCGGGCCTTCACATCGTGCTTGGTGATCCGCTCGCGGTCGGCGATCGAGGCCAGGTCGACGTGGTCGAGGACCTTTTCGTACGCCGCAATCACCGCGCCCGGATCATCTCTCCCGAAGTCCACGCCCAGATCGCGCTGGGCGGCGAGCACGGCAAGCCACAACCGCCGCTCCGCGCGAATCTTCTCCTCCGGTGACCAAATCGCCCGCATCGCCGGTGAGGCATAACGGGTGGCGAGGACGTTGGGGATCGAGCTCACTGGAAGAGGCCCCCTTCAGGCACCTGGTAGGAGATCTCGTTCTTCGCGGCCTTCTCGGCGATGTCAACGCGGTGGAAGGTCTTGGGGAGGTGGAACGCCTGGATGGCGGCGTACACCATCTTGCGCGCGAAGCCGAGCGTGTGACCGCGTCCGCAGACGGTGAAAATGCGGCCGCCGGTGACCACGAGGTTGCCGAGATCATCGCGGCCCGTGCCACCGTGATAGAGCTTGATGTTGCCCGAACGGAACTGGCCCTCGAACACGCGGGTGCCGAGCTCCGGGCTGTCGGGATAGCCGTCCGCCGCGATCACGACGCCGACGGCGTAGCCCGGGGTGAAGCGCAGCGGGCCGACCTCGTCGAGCTTGCCGTTGGCGGCGGCGAGCAGGACCTGGGCCAGCGGTGATTCGAGCTGGAGCAGCAGGGGCTGGGTCTCGGGATCACCGAACCGGGCGTTGAACTCGACGATCTTCACGCCCTTGGGGGTGAGCATCAGGCCGGCGTACAGCAGACCGATGAACGGGGTGCCCCGCTTCGCCATCTCGTCGAGCACCGGCTGGATGACCTTCTCGGTCGTCTCCTGCTCGAGGTTGGGCGGTGCCCAGGGGAGAGGGGTGTACGCGCCCATGCCGCCGGTGTTCGGACCCTTGTCCCCGTCCAGGGCACGCTTGAAGTCCTGCGCGGCCTGCATCGGAACCGCGGTCTTGCCGTCGCAGATCGCAAACAGCGACACCTCGGGGCCGGACATGAACTCCTCGACCAGCACCTTGTCACACTTGCGGGCGTGCGCGAGCGCTGCCTCGCGGTCCTCGGTCACGATGACACCCTTGCCGGAGGCGAGGCCGTCCTCCTTGACGACATAGGGGGCGCCGAATTCGTCGAGCGCGGCCTCGACCTCGTCCATGGTCGCGCAGACGCGGGACTGGGCGGTCGGGACACCCGCCGCGGCCATGACCTCCTTGGCGAACGCCTTGGAGCCCTCGATCTGGGCAGCCCCCTTCGACGGGCCGAAGCACGGAATGCCCGCCTCGCGGACGGCGTCGGCGACGCCCGCCACCAGCGGAGCTTCCGGGCCCACGACCACGAGGTTGACTTCCAGCTGCTGGGCCAGTTCGGCGACCTCGGCCGGATAGAGCAGGTCAACGCGGACCAGCTCCGCGACCTGACTCATCATGGCCGAGCCGGGAGCGGCATAGACCTTCTCCACCACCGGATCGCGTTCCAGCGTGGCTGCGAGTGCGTGTTCGCGGGCTCCGCTGCCGAGGACGAGTACCTTCATGTCGCTCCTTGAATCTTGCGTGTGGTCAGTCGATCAGGTCATGGACCATGACGGTCTGTTCGCGGCTCGGCCCGACGCCGATGCCGGAGATCCGCGTGCCGATCAGCTCTTCGAGCCGCTTCACATAGTCCTGCGCCTTGACGGGCAGGTCGGCGAACTCACGACACCCGGAGATGTCCTCGTGCCACCCGTCCAGCTCTTCATAGATGGGCGTGGCGTTCGTGAAGTCCTGCTGGGACATCGGCAGGTGATCGTGCCGCACCCCGTCGACGTCATAGGCGACGCAGACGGGAATCCGGTCCCAGCCCGAGAGGATGTCGAGCTTGGTGAGGAAGACGTCGGTGAAGGCGTTGGCGGTGGCCGAGGCTCCGACCACGAGGGCATCGAACCAGCCGCAGCGACGGGGACGCCCGGTCGTCACGCCGAACTCGCCACCATCGGCGCGCAGCTTCTCCCCCGCCTCGTCGAGCAGCTCCGTGGGGAAGGGCCCCTCGCCCACGCGCGTCGTGTACGCCTTCGCAATCCCGATCACGCGGTTGATGCGCGTGGGGCCGACGCCGGTGCCGGTGCACGCCCCGCCCGCGGTCGGGTTGGAGGAGGTGACATAGGGATAGGTGCCGTGGTCGACGTCGAGGTGGTGCGCCTGTGCACCCTCGAACAGCACGATCTTGCCCTCGTCCAGGCCGTCGTTGAGGAGGCGGACGGTGTCCGCCACCATCGGACGCAACCGCTCGCCATAGGACAGCAGCTCCTCGACGATCTCGTCCGGCTCGATGTGGCGGCGGTTGTAGATCTTGACCAGGATCTGGTTCTTCTGGTCGAGTGCCGCCTCGACCTTCTGGCGCAGGTGCTCCTCGTCGAAGAGGTCCTGGACACGGATGCCCATGCGGTTGATCTTGTCGGAATAGGTCGGGCCGATGCCGCGGCCGGTGGTGCCGATCCTGCGTTTGCCGGCGAAGCGCTCGGTCACCTTGTCCATCGTGCGGTGATAGGACGTGATGATGTGGGCGTTCGACGAGACCTTGAGGTTGCTGCAGTCGACGCCGCGGGAGGTCAGGACATCGATCTCGTGGAAGAGGACGCCGAGGTCGATCACCACACCGTTGCCGATGACCGGCGTCGAGTTCGGGCTGAGGATGCCGGACGGCAGGAGGTGCATCGCGTACTTCTCGCCATCCACCACCAACGTGTGGCCGGCGTTGTTGCCGCCCGAATAGCGCACGCAGAAATCGACGCGATCGCCCATCTGATCGGTCGCTTTGCCCTTGCCTTCGTCCCCCCATTGGGAACCCACCACGATGATGCCGGGCATGCCGCAGCCTTTCTCACAGGTCTGGGACCAGCGGTGACGCGCGCGTCAGGGCCCCGGTGACAATTCAGAATAACGAGGTCAGGAGGATGCGCCCGACTGGTCCGCGACCCGGTCGAGCGGCCGCGCATCAGTCAACACGTCATAGGCCTGGAACGAGGAATCCTTGAGCAACTGAGCGCATCGTGCGGACTCGGCCTCCTCGCCGATCCGATGCGCGGCGACCGCCAGGGCCCACAGCGCCCGCAGAAAACCACGATTGGGGCCGTGCTCCCACGGGATCGGTCCCTGACCCTTCCAGCCCGAACGGCGAAGAATGTCCAGACCGCGGTGATAGCCGGTCCGCGCGTACGCATAAGCCGTCACATCGGCGTCCGGAGTGCCCATCGTGAGCGCGCCCTCGGCCAACATCGCCCAGCAGAGGCTGGATTCCGGGTATTTCCGGACGATGTCCACGAATCGCTCTTTGCCGTGGTCGAGGATCTCGGCCGCAGCCGGGTCGTCGGGCAGCTTGGTCGCCGGGATCGTGCCGTGGCTGGCCAGGAGATTTTCGCGTGGTTCGGTCACGTTGGCCACCCTAGTTGAAAGCCGCGGTGACGGCTGATCGGCCACACAGGCGGCCCGGCTGCATCACGCTGCAGTGTGTGGATCGTCATCGGTGAACGGCAGGGTGAACGCCCAGAGCTGCACATCGGGCTCCGGTTCCCAGTCCCGTTCCGGCAACCGCGCGAACCCGAACCGCCGATAGATGGCGTGGGCACGGGTCATCTGCGGCGTACTCGACAACACCAACGCACGATCTCCCTCCGCGCGGCACCGATCGATCATGTGGCGCACGAGGGCGGCACCGACCCCGGCACCCTGCGCAGCGGGGGTGACGGACAGCATGCGGAACTCACCCTCCCCGGCCCGCGCGATCTCCCGCCAGGGCGAGCCGACCGGGCAGCGGGTCACCGAGCCGAGGATCTCCCCGTCCGCGTCGGTGGCCACCCAGAGTTCGGCGTCGTTGGCCCGACTCGAAACGTCGGCGAGGCGCTTTCGATAGCTCTCGGTCGTCGCGGCAAATCCTTCGTACGCGGCGATCGTCACCTCCGCGATCCGCGCGTACTGATCGGGGCTGGCGAGACTGATGTGCACGCGGTGACGTTAGCACCCACAAAGCCATAAAGAATTTCAATGGAGTCTGAATAACGGCCTGACGGCGAATGTCCCCAATTGACCACGGAACTCGTCCGCGTGTGCCACATTTCTGCCCATCCCCTGGTATCAACGGCGACACCAAGAAGGAGAGGCCGATGGCGTCGAGCGCCTCCCGGCCCGGAGACCACAGTCCTCCGGCCAAAAGAGAACCCACCCGCGATGAATTCGTGGAGGTGAGCAACACCCCAGAGTTCCAGCAGCTGCGGAAGAACTTCCGCAACTTTGCCTTCCCGCTGACCGTGGCCTTCCTGGTCTGGTATTTCGCGTTCGTGGTGCTGTCCAGCTATGCCACGGACTTCATGTCCAAGCCCTTCATCGGCCACGTGACCGTCGGGATCTTCCTGGGGCTGCTGCAGTTCGTGACCACCTTCGCGTTGACGGCCATGTATATCCGTCACGCCAACAAGAACCTTGACCCATTGGCCACCCAGCTCCGTGAACGACTGGAGGGAGGAGAGTGATGACGCTCCTGCAGACCGAGGCCAATCCGATCCTCAACATCAGCATCTTCATCGCCTTTGTGATCCTGACGCTGGGGATCGTGATCTATGTCTCCAGCGGTGGCCGGGCGAAGAAGGGCAAGGCCTACTACACCGGTGGTGCCGAGTTCAGCGGCACCCAGAACGGTTTCGCGATCGCCGGCGACTATCTGTCCGCCGCGTCGTTCCTGGGCATCGTCGGTGCTGTCGCCATCTATGGCTATGACGGCCTGCTGTTCTCGATCGGCTACCTGGTCGCGTGGCTGGTGGCGCTGCTGCTGGTGGCCGAGCCGATGCGGAACACCGGCCGGTACACGATGGCCGACGTCCTGTCCTTCCGGACCCGGCAGTCACCGGTCCGGATGGCCGCCTCCATCTCCACCCTGGTGATCAGCTTCTTCTATCTGCTGGCACAGATGGTCGGCGCGGGCAGCCTCGTCGCCGTGCTCCTCGGCATTGAGGGCGGCGTGGCGCAGATCCTCGTCATCAGCATCGTCGGCATCCTCATGATGGTCTATGTCCTCATCGGCGGCATGAAGGGCACCACCTGGGTCCAGATGATCAAGGCGGTGCTGCTGATACTCGGCGCAGGTGCCATGACGATCTGGGTGCTCGGGCTGAACCGGATGAACTTCTCGTCCCTGCTCGGGGATGCGGCCAACGAGCACCCGGAGGGTGTCGCGATCCTGCAGCCGATGCTGCAATACGGCGCCAACCCGCTGGGCTTCATCTCACTGGCCATCGCGGTGGTCCTCGGCTGCGCGGGCCTGCCCCACGTGCTGATGCGCTTCTATACGGTGCCGACCGCCAAGGAAGCCCGTCGCTCCGTGGCCTGGGCCATCGCCCTCATCGGCCTGTTCTATCTGTTCACCATGGTGATGGGCTATGGCGCAGCCGTTCTGGTCGGCCGCGACGCCATCCTGGATGCGCCCGGCCAGGCCAACGCCGCTGCTCCGCTGCTCGCCCTCGAGCTTGGTGGCTCCGTGCTCATGGGCGTGATCTCGGGTGTGGCGTTCGCGACCATCCTCGCGGTCGTCGCCGGTCTCGCGATCGCCGCCTCGGCCTCGTTCGCGCACGACATCTACAACAACGTGATCCACAAGGGCACCGCCGACCCGGCCAAGGAGATCCGGGTCGCCCGCATCGTCGTGATCATCCTCGGCATCCTCGCCATCGTGGGTGGTGTCGCGGCCAAGGACATCAACGTCGCGTTCCTCGTGTCGCTGGCCTTCGCCATCGCCGCCAGCGCGAACCTGCCGTCGATCCTCTTCTCGCTCTATTGGAAGAAGTTCAACACCCGGGGCGCGCTCTGGTCGATCTATGGCGGCCTGTTCACCGCCATCGTGCTCATCGCGTTCTCCCCGGTGGTCTTCACGCCGATCGGCGCCACGGAGGACTTGGCCTCGGCGATGTTCCCCGGGATCCACCTCGCCTGGTTCCCGCTGACCAACCCGGCACTCGTCTCCGTCCCGGTCGGCTTCCTCCTCGCCATCATCGGCTCGCTCACCTCCAAGGAAGAGAACGAAGCCGTGTCGCGCGAGATGGAAGTGCGTTCCATGACCGGTGTCGGCACGGGCGAGGTCCTGCAGCACTGATTCCGTCCAGTTGCACACACATGCGCCGGCTCCTCCGTGGGGCCGGCGCTTCAATGTTCGTCCCGTTCGGGCGCGACGCGCAGGCGTACGCAAACTAAACAGCCCCCGTCCGGGGTGGACGGGGACTGCGCAGTTGCGGGTCGGCGGTGTCGGCTCAGGCCTTGAGCGTCGTGCCGGTGGACTTGAGGTCCTCGCAGGCCTCGACCACGCGGGCTGCCATGCTGGCTTCGGCGGACTTGCCCCAGGAGCGGGGGTCGTACATCTTCTTGTTGCCGACCTCACCGTCGATCTTGAGCACGCCGTCGTAGTTCTGCATCATGTGCGAGACGACGGGGCGGGTGAACGCGTACTGCGTATCGGTGTCAACGTTCATCTTCACCACGCCATAGCTCAGCGCCTCGGCGATCTCCTCCGGTGCGGAGCCGGAGCCGCCGTGGAAGACGAGGTGGAACGGCTTCGAGCCCTCGGGCAGGCCGAATTCCTTGACCACGGCTTCCTGGGCTTCCTTGAGCACCTCGGGCTTCAGCTTCACGTTGCCGGGCTTGTAGACACCGTGCACGTTGCCGAACGTCAGCGCGGTCATGTAGTAGCCGCGGTCCCCATAGCCCAGCGCCTTCGCGGTCGCGATGGCGTCCTCGGGAGTGGAATAGAGCTTGTCGTTGATCTCGTGGGCGACGCCGTCTTCTTCACCGCCGACGACACCGATCTCGACTTCGAGCAGCATCTTCGCCTTCCGGCAGAGCTCCATGAGTTCCTCGGCGATGCGCAGGTTGACATCCAGCGGCGAGGCGGAGCCGTCCCACATGTGCGACTGGAACAGCGGGTTCTGGCCCTTGTCCACGCGCTCCTGGGAGATGGCGATCAGCGGACGCACGAAGGTGTCGAGCTTGTCCTTCGGGCAGTGGTCGGTGTGCAGAGCGATATTGACGGGGTATTTCTCGGCCACAATGTGCGCATATTCGGCCAGCGCAACCGAGCCCGACACCATGTCCTTGACGGTCGGGCCCGACAGATATTCCGCACCACCGGTGGACACCTGGATGATGCCGTCCGACCCCGCCTCGGCGAAGCCAGCCAACGCAGCGTTCAGCGTCTGGGAGGATGAGATGTTGATCGCGGGATAGGCAAAACCGCCCTCTTTCGCGCGGTCCAGCATCTCGGCATAGATCTCAGGTGTGGCAATGGGCATGTCGCGCTCTCTCTCCATCTCGGGGACACGAATGACTCGGGGTCATCCTTTCATGCCCTCGCAGGCATCATTGCCCGGGCTGGGAATCTGGCCATTGCGGACCCTCAGGAGTCCGGCACCCGGAATCAATCGTCGAGCGCGCTGAGGTCGACCCCGTGCCGGCCTGCCGAATAGGCACGCATCGCGGAATCCAGAGTCCCGGGCAGGATGTCGATCCCGCCCAACGGAAACTCGAATGCCTGCTCGTCACCTCTCTCGATGCGCAGCAGATAGCCGTGTCCCCATGTGCCGTTGGCCACGGCGATGTGGGTGATGTCCCCCCAGCCGGCGCGGCCCTTTTCGCACTCGATGCCCGCCGGGGAGACGACGAACGCCAACCCCTCCCCCACAGCCGCGCTAGCGGCGGTCACCCGCCTGAACCAGACCATTCGCGCCCCGAGCAGGACCAGTTCGATGGCCCCGGACACGGACAGCATCCAGGTCACGATCAGGAACAGCTCACCGAAGTGCCCGTCCCGGCCGAGATGGACATAGAGCAGTACGCCCGCGAGCGTCAGAAAAATGATCGCGATGGAGATCACACTGAGGACAGCGCGGCGCCGAGCGCTGACCGCGCGCTGGGCGAGCTGGCTGTTGTCGAAGTGGATCGGCAGATATCCGTCCGTCACAGTCCGTCCCTCATCGACTCCGTGCATGCGCCCAAGGATAGAAGGATCACAACACTGGATTGGCGAGCCGCCAGGCGTACATCGCAATCGCCGCAGCCGCCCCCGCATTCATCGACCGCGTCGAGCCGTCCTGTCGGATCGCGACCAGCCGGGAACAACCGGCGACAAGATCGTCGGTGAGCCCCTGCCCCTCCGAGCCGAACACCAGGCAGCAGCGCTCCGGGAGTGAGCTGGTCTCCAGCGGCACCGATCCGGGGAGGTTGTCGACGCCGACGATCTCGTACGCCAGCTCGGCCATGTGGTCGAGAAAGTCCTGCGCCGTCGGGTGGTGGCGGACGTGGAGATAGCGGTCGGTAACCATTGCACCGCGACGGTTCCACCGGCGCCGACCGATGATGTGCACACCGGACACGTTGAAGGCATTGGCCGTGCGCACCACCGAGCCGATGTTGAAGTCGTGCTCCCAGTTCTGGATCGCGATGCGCAGGGGAACCCGGGATCGGTCGAGTTCGGCCACGATCGCGTCGACCGACCAATAGCGGAACTGATCGACGACGTTGCGATGGTCACCCTCACTGAGCAGTTCGGGATCGAGTCGAGGGTCGTCCGGCCAGGGCCCGACCCACGGTCCGACACCGGGCCCCGCCGACGGAACGGAGGACAAGGATTCCACACTGTGGACGTTACCCTTAACGGGTGCTCGATCTTCTGACCCAGACCGCCGTTCTCACGCCGATGCTCCTGCCAGATTTTCTGGATCCGGAGAAGATCATCAACGCCGCGGGCCCGTGGGCTCTCCCTGTTGTGGCGCTGATCGTCTTCGCCGAGTGCGGCATCTTCTCGCTGCTGCCGGGTGACTCACTGCTGTTCACCGTGGGCCTGTTCATCAAGGTCCCGGTCGTGGCCGGCGCGGCGCCCGTGATCCACTACTTCAGCTCCGAGCCGCTGACGCTCGTCTTCTGCATCCTGGTGCTGATTGTTGCGGCGATCCTCGGCAATATCTCCGGCTATTTCATCGGGCGTCTGATCGGCCCACCGCTGTTCAAACCGCGGGAGGGCTTCATGGGCAAGGTGTTCGACCCGGTCTATGTGGAGAAGACGCACGACTTCTTCGAGAAGTACGGCCCCAAGGCCCTCGTGATCGCCCGTTTCGTCCCGATGGTACGCACCTTCGTGACGCTGGTGGCCGGTGTCGCCGGGATGCGGTTCCGCACGTTCATCGCCTGGACCGCCATCGGCGGTGTGCTCTGGGTCGGTCTGATCACGACGCTCGGCTATTTCCTCGGCCAGATCAAGTTCGTGCACGACAACCTCGAGATCGCCATCCTGCTGATCGTCTTCGTGTCGATTCTGCCGATGATCTTCGAATATGTGATGGCCAAGAAGCGGAACAAGGACGCTGCAGCCGCCTGATCGACACACTGAAACCAAAGACCCCCAGCGCCCGTGAGGGCCTGGGGGTTCTTTTGTGTCTGCTCAGGTGGTGATGATCACCTGTGGTGCCTGACCTCGCTCAGGACTGCCGCCACTCGCCCGGCGCCTGATAGCCACCCTGCTGCGGCGGCTGCTGGCCCTGCTCGGGCTGCTGTCCATACGTGGGCTGCTGCCCATACGTCGCGGGCTGGCCATAGTCGGCCTGCTGGCCATACCCCTGCTGGGGCCGCTGGCCATACCCCTGCTGGGGCTGCTGGCCGTACCCCTGCTGCGGCTGCTGGCCATACCCCTGCTGCTGGCCATACCCCTGCTGCGGCTGCTGCCCATAACCCTGCTGGGACTGCTGCTGTTCGAGCTGCGGCTGGGACGGCGCCGAGCGATCGGTTCCGTGCTGGGAGGGCGCCTGATGCTCGTCACCGCGATAGGCGATCGAGCCGAAGTTGACATCGGGGGCCTGTCGCACGGCAGGCTCGTTGACCTCGAAATAGGTCGCCTTCTCGAACTTGAAGGCGGACGCGATGAGGCTCGAGGGGACGGACTCGACCTTGGTGTTGTATTCCCGCACATTGGCGTTGTAGTAGCGGCGGCCGGCTGCGATCCGGTCCTCGGTCTCGCTCAGTTCCTTCTGCAGCTGCAGGAAGTTCTGGTTGGACTTCAGGTCGGGATAGGCCTCGACGGAGACCAGCAGGTTGTGCACCGCACCGGACAGCGCTTCCTCGGTCCGGGCCCGCTGCTCCGACGGCATGGCGCCCTCCTGCTGGGCGACCGATGCGGCCTGGTTGCGCAGGCGGGTGACGTCTTCGAGGGTGTTGCGCTCGTGCGCCGCGAAGCCGCGCACCGTCTCCACCAGGTTGGGGATCAGCTCATAACGGCGATTCAGCTCGACGTCGACCTGGCGCCACGCCTCCTGAATCATGTTTCGCTGGCGAACAAAGCCGTTGTAGATGCTCATCACGCCGAAACCGAGCGCGATCAGCAGGAGAAGGACGACAAGCAGGACGATCAGGGGCCAAGACATGTTTTCACTCCAGTCCGACTGGGTCGAGGTATCCCGATCCTAGACCAGCGCCCTGACAAGACTGCGCGGACAGGCGCCGTGCGGCGTACGAAAGACTGCCGAACAACGCACCGAAGGTGAACCCGTCAGGCCAGCCCGAGATCCTCGGCGCTGACCGCGAAGCGATACTCGAGCCCTGCTTCCGCGATGGCGCGCGCGGCGTCGGTCTTGCGGTCGACGATGCAGGCGACCGACACGACGTCACCGCCCGCGGCCTGCACGGCCTCGACGGCGGTGAGCGCGGAGCCACCCGTCGTCGAGGTGTCCTCCACCACCAGCACCCGGCGACCAGCCACATCGGTGCCCTCGATCCGGCGCTGCAGGCCGTGGGCCTTCTCGCTCTTGCGCACCACGAAAGCGTCGAGCCGCTCCCCCGCCGCAGCGGCGGCATGGAGCATCGCGGTGGCGACCGGGTCCGCGCCGAGGGTGAGACCGCCGACGGCATCGAACTCGAGATCGGCGACCAGCTCGCGCATGACCCGGCCCACGATCGGGGCGGCGACGCCGTCGAGCGTGACGCGCCGCATGTCGATGTAATAGTCGGCCTCCCGGCCGGACGACAGAATCACTTTGCCACGCACGATCGCCAGGTCGGTGATGTGGCGGATGAGTTCGGCTTTGTCGGACATGGTCCGAGCGTAGTGCTATTTGTTGCGCGTGCCGGCGAGGTGCCCGAAGGCCACCGAACGGTCGTTGGACCACACGAGGTCCTGGCTGGTCGTGAGCGTCAGCGTCGGCCGGGTCGGCTCGTCCTCCGTCCCCGGCACCGGGGCCAGCACCCAGGCGTCGTCCGCCCCGACCGTCACATCCCGCGCCGGCACGTCGATGACATAGGTGAACACCGCATCCCGCGTCTCGATCACCACTTCGTCGCCCTCGTCGAGCGTCAGGAGCTTCCCGAACGGGGACCCGTGGGTGGTCCGATAGCCGGCGAGGGAAAAGTTGCCGATCTGCCCGGGCGGTGTCGCGGCCGCGTACGCCCCCACTCCCCGCGACAGCTCCTGTCGCCGGGTCCCGGCGAGGACCGGGACGGCGTACCCCTCGCCCCATTCGGGCACGGTGAGAATCGCGTACGCGTCCCCGCGCTCGATGGGCGCCGGCGGTTCTCCCGCCTCCCACCGGGTGCGGAGTTCGTCGATCTGGTTCTGGTAGTGCACGCGCGCCACGAGCCCGGACACCAGGAACTGCCAGCCGAGCCAACCGATGACCAGGAGTGCGAGGAGCAGGGCCACGAGACCGGACGGTCCGAAACGCTTCCGCCGTCGGCTCGACGCGCGTTCGGCACGTTCGGCGGTCTGCTCGGGATCCTCCGCGACGTCGGCGGGATCGGCTTCGATCGGCGACTCCGCCGACTGATCGGTCATGGGCACATTGTGGCGGTTAGCGGAAGAACGTGGGGCCGCCCGGCGGTTCGGGTGACGAACCGGCGTCGTCGTCGGTGAACGGGACGGCCGTTGCGCCGAAGCGCTCGAGGTGGGGCCCGTGGAGCACTCGGTAGAGAAAGACCGATCCCGCGGCCTTGCGGGCCAGCGCCGCGATCGGCAGTGCGGCTGCCGACCCGGCCAGCAGGATGTTGCCGAACCGGCGGCCCTTCAGCGTGGCGGGCTCCGCGCTCAGCATCCGTTCGCCGAAGACCTCGGAGAGCCCCGCCAGCACGCGGCGTACATAGGTGAACGGGGCCTTGTCCGTGAGGTTGAGGAGAAACACGCCGTCCGCGGCGAGGATCCGCCGGACCTGGGTGAAGAACTCCACGGTGGTCAACTCCGCCGGCACCGAGGCTCCCGAGAAGGCGTCCATGATGATCACGTCCGCGTCCCAGCCGGCACGGATCGCCGCGACACCGGCGCGGCCGTCGATCGGGCGGACTTTGATCCCCGAATTGCGCGGCAGTGGGACGATGCGGCGCACCTCTTCCGTCAACGTCGCATCCGGCTCCAGGACGATCTGTGCCGAGGTGGGCCGGGTGGCCGCGATATAGCGCGGGAGGGTCATGCCCGCGCCCCCGATGTGGAGGACCCGCAACCGCTCACCGGCCGGGGCGTGTGCGTCAACGACATCGGCGATCCGTTGCATGTAGTCGAATTCAAGTCGCGTCGGGTCGTCGGGGTCGATCCAGGACTGATCGGTGCCGTTGATGCGGACATACCAGGCACCGGGTTGTTCCGGATCCGGCACCACGCGATTCACTGATAACGCTCCATCTGGTCGACCGCCTCCTTGGCTTCCCTCAGGCCGGCCCCGGTGATCTCCCGATAGAGCTTGATCGCCTGGATCTTCTTGCCACCGCGCAGCATGACCATCACCCGCTCGCGGTCCGCGGCGGACAGGCGGAGCGCGGGATATTGCGGGTATTCCGGCCCCGGACCGCGCTCCCAGGGGGCAGGGCCGTGCGGGCGCTGGGGCGGGCGCTGCATCCGTGGCGGCCCGAGCTGGGGCGGCTTGTTGGCCTGCAACCCCTTCATCACCGCGATCGTCACGAGAGACGCGGTGGCGGCAACCACCACCAGGATGAACAGCAACACAACGAACGTGGCCACGTCACCGCCACCTCCCCTCGGAGCGACTGTACCCAGCAGGCGCCTCGGCGACCGCCACACCGGACGTTCGATGCCGGAAAATCGGAGGAAACTGTCCGACGCCTCGATTAGCGTTTCCTCCCGCCGGACCGCTCCGGCGAGGTGACGGACGGGACGCACATGAAGGCATTTCATCGAGTGCTGCTGAACACGGCGGTGGCCAATACAGCCACGGCTTTCCTGTGGTTCGGCTGGACGTTCTGGGTCTATCTCGAGACCCGGTCGGTGCTGCTGAACGCGATCCTCGGCGGCAGCTATATGGCCCTGTTGTCGATCTCGTCACTGTTCTTCGGGGTGCTCGTCGATCGGTTCAAGAAGAAGCACGTGATGGTCTTCTCATCGGTGCTCACGACGGCCGGCTTCGTGCTCGCCGGAGGGCTGTTCTGGTTGCTGCCCACCGAATCCGTCACCGACCTGCGGGCGCCCTGGTTCTGGATCCTCGGCGGTTTGATCCTGGGTGGCGCCGTCGTGGAGAACATGCGCAACATCGCGCTCTCGACGACCGTCACCCTGCTCGTGCCGGACGGAGACCGCGACAAGGCGAACGGGATGGTGGGCGCGGTCCAAGGCTTCGCGTTCCTGGCGACGTCGATCTTCGCGGGCCTGTCCATCGGATTCCTCGGGATCCACTGGACGCTCGGGCTGGCGTCGGCAGCCACGGGACTCGCACTGGTGCACCTGCTCTGGGTCCCCATCCCCGAGGAGGGAGTCCAGCGGGATCCCGACGCCGCCACCAAGATCGTGGATCTGTCCGGGAGCCTGCGCGCGGTCCGGGCCGTGCCCGGGCTGATGGCGTTGATCCTGTTCAGTTGCTTCAACAACTTCGTGGGCGGCGTCATGATGGCGCTGCTCGACCCCTATGGGCTCACGATGTTCTCGGTCCAGATCTGGGGCTTCGTGCTCGGCATCACATCCATCGGATTCATCGTCGGTGGACTCGTCGTGGCGAAACGGGGTCTGGGCACGCAGCCCCTGCGGACGCTGTTGCTGGTGAACGTGGCGCTCTCAGTCATCGGCGCCCTGTTCGTGCTGCGGGAGTGGCCGTGGTTGTTCGTGCTCGGAATCGCTGCGTACATGTTCCTCATCCCCGCCGCGGAAGCCGCCGAACAAACCATCATTCAGCGCGTCGTGCCGCTGGAGCGACAGGGCCGGGTGTTCGGCTTCGCGATGAGCGTCGAAACCGCGGCAACGCCCATCTCGGCCATCGCGATGGGCCCCATTGCGGAGTTCTGGCTCATCCCATGGGTCGATTCGCCTGCCGGTCAGGCGACCTGGGGTTGGCTTCTGGGCGAGGGGGACGCACGGGGAATGGCTCTGGTGTTCGTTCTGTCGTCGGTCCTGTTGTTGCTGGTGGTGCTGTTGGCCTTCCGGACCAAGGCGTACGCGCGGCTGTCCCGCGCCTATGCCGCCAGCGCCCCACCCGCCCGGGACGTCGTCTCGTGAACGCAGCCCAACAGGTTTTCCCGGGCGGCTAACGTTCGATGCGTGGACCTTTGGCGGCGAATCTGGCTGGTGACGGGGCCCGATCGGACGGCTCTGCGCAACTTTCACCTCGCCAATTTGCTGGCCCTCCACGCGGGGCTCCTGAACTCGGTCGGCTTCGTGGCCACCGCGACGTACAGCCCGGATGCCACCGGCATCTATGCCTCGCACATGACGGGCCTGACCGCCATGGTCGCCGACCATCTGGTGTTCGGGGACTTCCGGCTGGTGACGATGGGCGTGTTGGCGATCGCCTCGTTCGTCCTCGGCGCGATGTCCTGTGCCCTGATCTTCAACTGGAGTCGCCGGCGGGGGCTGCGGAGTCGCTATTCCGCCGTGCTCGTCCTGGAGTCCACCCTGGTGCTGTTGCTCGGCGGCCTGGCCGAACGAGTGGCCTGGGAGCACCACCTCTGGCTGTTCGTTCCCATCCTCTGCTACACGATGGGACTGCAGAACGCCATCGTCACCAAGGCGTCGGACGCCCAGATCCGGACCACCCACGTCACTGGCATGGTCACCGACATCGGCATCGAGCTCGGCAAACTGATCTATCGTCCGAGCCGCGCGGACCTGGAACCGGTCGTTGCGGACGTGACGAAGCTGACCCACCACATCACGATCGTTTTCCTCTTCTTCTTCGGTGGTGTGCTCGGGGCCGCCGGCTATCTGTGGATCGGGTACTACGCCCTCATCCCGGCCGCGCTGTTCCTGTTCATCCTCGCGCTGCCGCCGCTCGTGGCGGACTTCCGGGACTGGCCCGCACCGCCCCGCGTGGGCTGACCGCCATGATCAGTATGCGAGCATGGCGGCCATGCTGGACGTGTTGGCCGCAGCCCCCCTGCTCACCGTCGTGCTCGTCCTCGCCCTGGGCACGCTGGTCGGCCAGATCCCCTTCGGGCCGGTGCGCTTCGGACCTGCCGGGGCACTCTTCGTGGGGCTCGCCGTCGGGGCACTCGATCCCCGCCTGGGCGAAGGGCTCGGACTGATCCAGACACTCGGTCTGGCGTTGTTCGTTTATACGGTGGGCGTTGCCGCAGGCGCGAGCTTCTTCCGAAACCTGCGCAGCCAGCTCCCGCTCATGGCCTGCAGCCTGCTCGTGGTCGCGGCGACCACGGTCGTCGCGATGGCGGGTGGCCGTCTCCTGGGCCTCTCTCCCGCGATCACGGCCGGCGCCTTCTCCGGAGCCCTCACATCGACCCCGGCCCTCGCCGCCGTCGCGGAACAGGTGGGCAGCGCGGAGCCGGCAGTCGGGTATTCGATCGCCTATCCCGTCGGGGTGCTCGTCACGATCCTCGTGGTTGCCGTGGTCATGAGCCTGAAGTGGACCTCACGCAACGATCCCGCGCCCGCCGCCGGGGTGGGGTTGATCGACATCAGCGTCGAGGTCACCAACCCCAGCTCGCTGCACGACGTGCCGGGCTTCTCCGATGGCTCCGTGCTCTTCTCCTATCTGCAGCGCGAGGGCCGGACCCGTGTGCTCGGCCCCGACGAGGACCTGCTCGCCGGGGACCGGGTGGTGGTGGTCGGCCCGCAGGAGGCCGTTCGAGCAGCCAGGACCCACCTCGGGCGTCGCGTCAGCGAGCACCTCGCCCATGACCGGAGCGAGGTGGACTATCGCCGTTTCGTCGTCTCCAACCACGCAGTGGTCGGCCGGACCGTGGCGGAACTCGACTTCGATCAGCGCTTCGGCGGGGTCATCACCCGGGTGAAGCGGGGCGACCTGGACCTGCTCGCCCATGACGATCTCACCCTTGAGTTGGGCGACAGGGTACGCGCCGTGGTGCCACGTGGACTGCTCTCGGACGTCGGCGCGCTGCTGGGCGACTCCGAGCGCAGCATCAGCGAGGTGGATGCGTTCTCCGCCGGCATCGGTCTCGCGCTGGGATTCGCCGTAGGCCTGATCAGCCTGCCGTTGCCCGGCGGCATCACGTTGGCCCTCGGCTCTGCCGCCGGACCGCTGGTGGTGGGCATGGTGCTCGGTCGCCTGGAGCGCACCGGGCCGCTGGTCTGGGGCCTGCCGATGCCCGCGAACCTGACGATCCGCCAACTCGGCCTGTTGCTCTTCCTCAGCGCGACCGGGCTGGCCGCCGGTGAGGCCTTCGCCGGCCAGGCGTTCACGCTTCTCGGGCTGAAGACGGGAGTTCTGGCCGCCATCATCGTCGTGGTCGGGGGCCTGCTGCTGATCGTGCTCGCGCGCCTCATCGGCCTCAGCCCGCCACGGTCGGCGGGCGCGCTCGCGGGCTTCGTCGGCCAACCGGCCATCCTGGCGTACGCGAACTCCCGCTGCGCCGACGAGCGCATCAACGCGGGCTATGCCGCGCTGTTCGCACTCGGCATCATCGCCAAGATCGTGCTGGTGCAGGTGATTGCCGCTTAGCGGCCGCTGCACCTGCGCAGGCCGTGGGCTCTGCGCCAGCCCTCTCGGGTCAGTCGTCCTTGGGCAGCGCCGAGCCCACCAGCATGGTGAGGATGCCCATCCCACCGGCCAGGGCCGCGACGCCGAAGGCCAGCACGGACGTGAAGAGGGACGCCCGGATGAGGTTGGCCTGCATGACCATCTCCCGCGTACCGGCGAGTTCGTCCGCCCGGGCGGTATCACCACTCGCCTGCGCCTCCATCCACTCCTCGCTGATCTCCGCGAACGTCCGGCCACCGCCAATGCCCTGCGCATGCTGCTCGATGACGTTCGCCTGGGCGAAGGCCGTGATCGGGCCGGCGACGGTCTTGCCGGAGAGGACGGGCGAGTCGGGATGCACTTCGATCTTCTGCGTGGCGAGCTGCTTGGAGATCATCGCCCAGCCACCGGCACCGGCAGCGAGAAGTGCGGGACCACCGAGGAAGCAGGCGGTGCGAGCGAGGTTGTTGCCCATGGCGGAGCCTTTCGTCGTCGTTGACTGAATCCGTCGCCACGATATTGGGTGGGTCTCCGCGACCTTGCGACGGGGCAGGTTTGACTGGCGGATCCCGAGCTTGGCGCGGGGGAATATCATCGAGGACGATTTAGTTGAATGTTGTATGACTATCTCGGCTGTGGTGATCGGTGCAGGGCAGGCCGGCCTGTCTGCGGCGTACCACCTCCAGCGACTCGGCATCGACTTCGTCGTCCTCGACGCGAACGACGCCCCGGGCGGAGCGTGGCAGCACCGCTGGGACAGCCTCACGATGCGCGACGTCCACGGGGTGGCGAACCTGCCCGGCCTGCCGGTGCCCGAGTTCGACCCCGTGGCTCGGGCGAATGTGGAGGTGCCGGCGTACTTCGCGGCCTATGAGCGCGAGTTCGACCTCCCTGTCCAGCGCCCGGTGCGCGTGCTGCGCGTGGCCGACGCCACGGACGACCCGAAGGGCCCCTTGGTGGTCGAGTCGTCGGCAGGGACCTGGCGTACGCGGGCCGTCATCAACGCCACCGGCACCTGGGACCAGCCGTTCCTGCCGTCCTATCCGGGCGCCGCGGAATTCCGCGGGCACCAGTTCCACGCGGTCGACTATCCGGGCCCGGACGCGCTCGCCGGGCAGCGCGTGATCGTTGTCGGCGGCGGGGCCTCGGCAGTCCAGTTCCTCGGGGAGCTCGCGCCGGTGGCGGACGTCACTTGGGTGACACGCCGGGAACCGGTGTGGCGTACCGAACGATTCGATGCCGACGCCGGCCGCGCCGCAGTCTCCCTCGTCGAGGAGCGCGTGGCGCGCGGGCTCCCGCCCCAGTCGATCGTGAGCGTCACGGGCCTGATGCTGCGGCCGCAGGAACGCGCGGCCGCGGAGATGGGCGTCTATGAGCGGCGGCGGCCGATGTTCGAGCGGATCGTTCCTGAAGGCGTGCGCTGGCGCGACGGCACCGTCGAGCCCGCCGACGTCATCCTCTGGGCCACGGGCTTCCGGCCCGCGGTGAAACACCTCGCGCCCCTGCAACTGCGCAGTCCCCTGGGCGGCATCGAACTCCTGGCCCCGCGTAACCCGCACGTGTTCACCACAGCGGCGAGGGACGGACGGATCCACTTCGTGGGGTACGGGCCCTCAGCATCCACGATCGGCGCCAATCGGGCCGGGTGCGATGCCGCCTACGCCGTCCGCGACCAGCTCCGCACAGTGCTGCGTGACCCTGCAGCAGCTTGATGTCCCCGGACGTGCGACAAACCGCATTTTCCGGGGGGTGCGTCCACATAGTTGTCATGGACCCCCCAAATAATGCGGTTTTTGACCGGGCATGCGTGTAGGGCCTCCTGCCGAATCAGGCACGGATTCTTCAGGCTCACTCGCGGCGAATGGGAATCTTCTTCGCCTCGGGGGATTTGGGCTCAGGGATCGGCACGCGCACCTCAAGCACCCCGTCCTTGTAGGAGGCGGTGATGTCGGCCTCAGTGGCTCCCTCCGGCAATGGGATGGACCGCGTGAATGAGCCGTATCGGAACTCCGACCGATAGGAATGCTTGTTCTTGTGCTCGGTCCTGGCCTCGCGCTGCGCCTTGATGTGCAGGCGGCCACCCTCCACCGAGAGGTCGACATCCTTGTCAGGGTCAATGTCCGGGATCTCAGCGCGGACGACCAAAGTCTTGTCGTCAATGAACTCCTCGACGCGGAGCATCGAGCGATCAGGCTCCACCTCGAAGAACCGCTGGAACATGTCCTGGAAATCCGGGAAATCGCGGCGCACCAGTGCCATGGAAAACTCCTCACCTCGTCCGGGCGACCGGCTGTCGCCCGGTCACCATCCCTCGCACGAGAGGTGGTTTCACCTCCACTGTGCGTCGAATTGCCTGGTTTTTCAAAGCCCGCCGGGGCTGCCTCCCGTCACAATTCGGGCGCAGGCTCGGCACCTGCAACGCCAGGGAATTCCGGCACGGCAGCCACCACCCTGCCGCGGTCATAGTCGAAGAAAACCATGCCCGTCTTGGCGATCGCGATGACCGTGTCGTCGGCGTCGCGCACCACTCGATAAGCGACATCACCGCCCACCCGGCCCCGCTCGGCCACACCGACGTCGATCCGCAGCCGGTCCCGCAGCCGCGCCTCGGCCTTGTAGGTCACCGCCAGGTCCGTCACGATCACCCCCGGGGATGCGACCTCGGTGATCCGGAGGGATTCGAGGTACCGCGACCGAGCCTCCGTCACCAACGTCACCAACTTGTCGAAGCCCAGGTGCGCCCCGATGTTGATGTCGTCGAAGCGGACATCGAGTTCGGTGCTGAACGTGAAGATGTGGTCGGGATAGTCGAGTTGTACGCGCGCCATGGGTTCAGCTTGGCACGGGTTCGCTGGAGATATCAGGCAGCCGGAGGCTCCAGACGGACGGAACCCAGGATCTCTGAGATCGTCGGATCCAACTCGTCGATCCGCGATGCCGGCGCTGTCGCGTTGATGGCAACAGCGACGTCGGCGCGCCGAAGGACCAGCACCCTGGACGCCTGCTGCTCGCCGGTCCGTGCCGACCACCGGAAACGCAGCAGCCCCCGTTCGACGCCGTCGCCAGGGAAGTCGGGCTGAGGAGAGGCCTCGCGCTGAAAGCCTGGTGATTCCATGTACGCGGCTCTGATAGCGGCCGCCAGATTCAGCGCGGGAGCAACTGGCTCGATCGTTCCGATAGCAATCACAATGACGGGATCAACGAAAAACCGATACGTGACCTGACCATCATCGGTAGTCGTCTTGGTGCTGGTTGCCCCGTCGGGGATCTCCAGCGATGCGCCTGAGCAAGAAAACCGATTCGTCATTTGGTGTCCATTCGGTAGAAGCTCCCACCGGGCGGCCGAACATAGGTCGTGCCATTATCGATCGTCTTTGAATCCCACGACCCCTCCAGCAGCACGAGGTCCACATTGATGTCACCCCGATAGCCTTGATCCGCCTGCACGATGATCCGAGCGCGGTCCAACACAGGGGACATGGCGTTCACCGCGCCCGGGACATCTCCACGCGCCATCGCGCGTGCAGCGTCCGCGACAGCTCCTTCGATCTGCGGATCACTCGCGTCAAAAGAAACTTCGACGGTACCACTAACCGATCGTCCGCAGGTGAGACGCAGTTGGTCAGTCCACGCGCCCCCAGAAACACTGCCGTCATGGGCGAACTCGAATTTCAACGTGTCTGGCTGACCGGCGCTGTCCTGTCTGATCGAGGCAGTCACCTGGACCTCTCCCTCAGCGCCACCAAACATGCCGTGGCCTGCGCCCTTGACGGAAAGGCTGGCCTCCACCGTGACCGCACCCTGGTCCCCCGCTTGCCCGTCGATGCGCTCTGTGACCCTGAGGCCGGCTTCGGCTTCTGCTAAACCAGGCACTTCACCTTTGGCAGAACCTCCGACGTTCACGTTGACAGATTCCAGGTGATGAGCGTGTGCTTTCAGGTATGCGTCCACGTCTGCCAAAGCGTCGATGGCCATCAGCGGGCCCAAAAGAAGTTCCAAACCCTGGGGGACAGCGACATCCGTGAGCCCTGCCAGGAACTCGTCAGCTTCGGCTTGGTTGGCGAATCGGTAGGTACGTCCCGCACCAAGCTCCCCCGTAAATTCCGCCAGTTTGACGTTGCCTCCAGCGCTGAACTCGAAGTCCAGGCTGAGGGCGACAGATCCGTCGGCGTACGTGACCTGCTCAGCTACGATTCCGCCGCCGACCTCGATCATGAAGGAGACACCGAGTTCAGCTGTCGTCGTAACGGTCCGGACCACCACCTCATCGGCGATGGATGAGGAATAGTTCTCTTGAGCCTGCTCAATGACGTCGGCCGGCAACCCACTCAAGCCGGTCAGGTCGCCTGGACGCTCGTCGAGAAGCCATTCCCGCTCAGCGTCACTGAGCCCAGCCCACCAAGCAGCTTGTACCGCCGCATCCCCGTCCCGGCGCAGGCGAACGAGGTCCGCCTCGAGCCGTCGAACGGCTTCCGGAGACAGGCTTGGACCTCCACCGATGCCGCCGCCGCCACCACCACCACCGGGTCTATGCGGGGCGCGAAGGCTCCCGGTCTCGGCGGCGCTTGCCTTTCGCTGCTCATCGGCTTGGCGGACCAATTCCTGACCCGCATTCCTCAGGAACTGCGTGGTCGACTGCAGAGCAGGAATGTGGTGCGACCCCATTGCCTGCATGAATTGAGAGGCAACTTGGCCAATCCACCAGAGGGCCTGCAATTCAGCAGGCAGCGTCCGTGCCTGCTGATCGATTTCATCGGCCGCGGCGAACAATTGTTGAGCTACCCGATCCATTTCGTCCGGGTCGGCACCGACCATCACCATGAGCCATGTCCTGCTCGGCTCGCCTGCTCCTGCCGATCAGCATGTTGATTGCAGGAGGTTGAGGTAGTGCGCAGATCGAGCGCAAGCCGCAGCAAGCCTTTGTGGTGCACCTGCTGCCATTCCTCGACGAAACGATCACGGTCAGCTCCCACCCAGGGCATATCCCGCACAACTGGGTCGAGTTTTGCCAGTAGCCCCTCGATCAGTTCCGCGCGCCTATTCAAGCTCCTGCTGAAATCACGCAACTGGCCGACGTCCGCGCCCACTGCCCCCATGTGTCCCCCTCGCGCTTTGGCACATCTTGGCGACCTTATCGCTGTTGGGAACCGAGTGAGAGTCCTCCATTTATAGGACGCACAGGCCGATCAGAATTGGCCTCGCCTCTGACTCACAACCGCGCCGGGT
>DUOB01000027.1 GCA_012839035.1 Propionibacterium sp. | reverse complement strand
GCTGCACCGCGGTCGCCGGCTGAATGTGGTGCAGCCGGTCGAAAGCCCCGGCGAGGACGAGCCGCTCAACAACCGGGGCGGAGATGGCTGCGCGATTCCAGAAGTCCGTGAGCGAGCGATAGGGGCGGCCGGCGCCGATCCGGGCGAGCTCGGCACCGGAGATGCCCTTCACGTCCGCCAGCGCGAGCCGGATCCCCCACCCGGAACCGGCCTGCTCCACCCGATAGGTCTCGTCGGACAGATTCACGTCCAGCCCGAGCACCTCGACACCGCAGCGGCGGACTTCTTCGAGGATGAGGCGCTTCGGGTACATCCCCGGGTCGTGGGTGAGCACCCCGGCGAGAAAATGGGCGGGCCAATGCGTCTTGAGCCACGCCGACTGATAGGTCGGCAGGGCGAACGCGGCGGCGTGGGCCTTACAGAACCCGAACGAGGCAAACGCCTCGAGCACGTCCCAGGCCGCGAGGACAACCGGCTCCGCATAGCCCTTCCGGCGGGCGGCGGGATGGAACCACTTCTTCACGTCCTCCTTGGCCTCGCGGTCACCGAGCGCGCGGCGGGCCTCATCTCCCTCGGCGAGCGTGCAACCGGTGAGGATGGCGATGATCTGGATGACCTGCTCGTGGAAGACCACCACCCCGCAGGTCTCACGCAGGACGGGCTCGAGATCGGGATGGAGATAGTGCGGGGTGTCCCAGCCCTGGCGTGCGTTCAGGAACGGACGCACCATGTCGCTCTTCACAGGCCCCGGGCGAAAGAGCGAGATGTCGATGATGATGTCGGTGAAATCGGTGGGCCCGAACTTGCCGATCAGCTCACGCTGACCGGGGGACTCGATCTGGAAGCACCCGAGTGTGCGTGCCTCACCGATCAATTCATAGGTCGCCGGGTCGGCGAATCCGTCATCGGCGAGGGCCTCCAAATCGACCCGCTCCCCCGCCGTGCGCTCGATCTCGGCGACCGCATGGGACATCGAGGACTGCATGCGGATGCCGAGCACATCGAGTTTGAGCAGGCCGATGTCCTCGACATCGTCCTTGTCGAACTGGCTCATCGGGAACCCGGCGAAGCTCGCCTCGACAGGGGTGCGGTCGAGGAGGGTGGCGTCCGAGAGCAGGATGCCGCATGGATGCAGAGCGACGTGCCGGGGCAGTCCGTCGAGGGACTCGACCAGCTCGAACAGCAGATCCAGCCGCCGCTCGGCGAGCCCCGCGGCACGGAGCTCGGGCAGATCGCGCAGTGCGGCGCGGGCGTCGCGGGCGCGGATGTGTGGAAACGCCTTGGCGATTGCGTCGATCTCGCCGGGCGGCAGGCTGAGCGCGGCCCCGACATCACGCACCGCATGCCGCACCCGATAGGTCTCCAGCATCGCCACACAGGCGACCCGCTCACCACCGAAGGTGTCGAGGATGACCTGATAGATCTCCTCGCGGCGGTGGGACTCCACGTCCAGATCGATGTCCGGCAGCGCGCGGCGCAGCGGCGAGAGGAACCGCTCCATGATCAGCCCGTGGCGGATCGGGTCGACACCGGAGATCCCGAGCAGATAGTTGACCATCGATCCCGCGCCCGAACCCCGGGCCGCGACCCGGCACCCCCTCGCACGGACCATCCCGACCACATCCGCGACCGTGAGGAAATAGGACGCGAAACCCAAGTGATCGATGACGGCGAGCTCGTCGGCGAGCCGGTCGCGGGTCCGCCGGTCGGCGTGGCCATAACGCTCGGCCAACCCGGCCTCGCAGCGTTGTGCGAGCAGGGTCTGGGCGTCGGTGACCCGACGACCGCCATCAAGCAGCTCCAGCTCCGGCAGGTGGATCTCCCCCAGACCGAGATCGTGGCGGGGGTCGAGCCGACAGCGCAGCGCGAGCCGGCGGGTGTCCCCGAGGAGCCACTCGGCACCGTGCGAGCCACGACCCGCCACCTGGGCAAGCCGTTGGGCGATCTCCAGCATCTCCTTGCCGGATTTGAGCCAGCCCTCTGCGTTGCGACGGGTGACGTTGTGGGAGGACAGCGGCACGAGCCGGCGCGAGCAGTCGAGCACATCAACCGTCGGAGCTTGGCTGCGATCGGCCATCCGCACCGCGTTCGTGAGCACCGCGGTGGTGTTGGTGGCATCGGCGAGCGCAAGCATGCGGGCCGCGTGGGTGAGCGAACCCGGTCCGTCACCGGGGACTTGGTGATCGGTGACGGCGATGGCGAGCGACTCGGGCGGGATCCGGGCCTGCCAGGACCGCAGCGTCGCCTCTGCGAGGTCACGGCGACGATGGACGGCGACACCGAGCTCGGAATCGGCACCCAGCAGCACTATGACCTCACCGGCGGCGGCGCACTTGGCGATGAGATCGACGCTGGCCACGGGATTTCCCCGCACACCGCCCAGATGAACCTCCGAGACCAGCCGGCACAGTGCCGCCCACCCCGCCCGGGATGTCGCCAACAACACCACCCTCGGCAACCCGTGGTCACGGATCTCCCCGCCCCGGGCCGGTTTGCGACGGGGCCGTTCGATCGGGATGATCTCCGGCGATTCGGGGAGAACCGCGAGATCGACGCCGAGCACCGGCGCGATCCCGGCCCGGTCACAGGCCTTGGCGAAGCGGATCGCCCCATAGAGTCCATCGCGGTCGGTGAGCGCGAGCGTGTCCATCTCGTGGCCCGCGGCACGCTCGACGAGATCCGCGGGATGGGCCGCGCCATAGCGCAGCGAATAGCCCGAGGCCACGCGCAGATGCACGAACGGATCACTCATCGCACAACCTCCTGAGGCCAGACCGAAGGAAAACCCCGGCTTATCGAATATTTGTTCGGATAACAAGGGTCCCCCCGTGACCCCGATTCGTCAAGCGGGTCCACCACGCCGCCGCCAGGCGTGGGGCTTCACCGTCGATAGCCTGGGCACCATGCCCTATTCACCCGAGCTGACGACCCTCGGCTACGTCACCACGCCGGACCGCAGCCGCGTGCTGCTCTGCCACAGGGTCGCCCGCTCGCACGACGAGCAGCTCGGCAAATACAACGGCCTGGGCGGCAAGGTGGAGCGCGACGAGGACGTCGCCGAGGCTATGCGCCGCGAGCTCCGCGAGGAGGCCCGGATCGAGGTGACGACGATGGAATTGCGCGGCACCGTGTCCTGGCCCGGATTCAACGGGCGTGACGTGTTCGGCTTCGTTTTCCTGATCACCGAGTTCACCGGCGAGATCCCGGATGCCAACGCCGAGGGCACGCTGGGGTGGCACGACGTGGCCACGATGATGGAGCTGCCCATGTGGGACGGCGACCGCCACTTCCTGCCGCTGGTCTTCGACGGCGGCCCGCAGTTCCACGGGGTGATCCCCTACGACGGCGGCCACAGCATCGGCTGGCAGGTGTCCCGATGACCCAGGTGGGCGACCGGAGCATTTCCGATGCCGAGGTCCGCTCGGCCGATCAGGCCATCCCGCCGCGCACCAGAGGCTGCTCGTGCCACTGACCTATGCGATCACCACCACCCGCAAGTCCTGAGCCGGCAGAAGACGCGTCGGCACCAAGGCGTCCGTCGTCAGGGACGCCCCAGCCAGGCGAGGGCGGCGACCACCATGGCCTCGACGCCGGTGTCGAGAGCGTCCAGCAGCGGCGCGAAGCGGGGTGAGTGACAGTCGGGAAAGTCCGACCCGGCGGTGCCCGCCCTGACCGCGGAATCCCACCGGTCGGGGTCATGAGCACCGAAACTCCAATAGCAATAGGGCGCCCCGAACGCGTCGGGGATGATGCCGAAGTCCTCACTCCCCGCCTCGGGATCCATCGGCCGCATCCGGTCCCCGAAGTGGGCGGCGAACGCCCGCTGCACCCGCTCGGTCACCTCAGGATCGTTGGCGGTGAGCGGCAGCCGGCTGACGACTCGGATCTCCGGCTCGGGCGCCCCGGAGGCGAGTGCCTCGGCGAACACCACCCGCTCGATCGCCGCGAGCGCACGCTCCCGCACCCGCTCGTCATAGGTCCGCACTGTCAATTCGATCTCGGCGACCTCCGGAATGATGTTGTTCTTGGTGCCCGCCTCCATGCGCCCCACCGTGATGACCGCCACCGCGTTGGGGTCGACCTCCCGGGAGACGATGGTCTGCAGCCGCATCACGGTGGCCGCGGTGAGCACCACGGGGTCGATCGTCTCGTGCGGTGCCGAACCGTGTCCGCCCTTGCCGTGCAGCGTGATCGCGATGTCGTCACAGGCGGCCATGATCGCGCCCGGGCTGACCATCACCGTGCCCGCGGCCCCGGGCAGCACATGCTGCGCCAACGCCACGTCGGGCTTGGGAATCCGGTCGACGAGGCCGTCGTCGACCATCGTCTGCGCGCCGTCGAACGCCTCCTCGGCCGGCTGGAACAGCGCGACGAGCGTGCCGGACCACGCCTCCCGCCGTGCGGCGAGCAGCCGATAGGCCGCCAATTGGCACGTGATGTGGGCGTCGTGCCCGCAGGCATGCATCACGGGCACCGTGGAACCGTCCGGGGCGATCCCGGTCGCCGTGCTCGCGTACGCCAAACCGGTGTCCTCGCGCACGGGCAGGGCATCCATGTCGGCGCGCAGGAGCACGCAGGGCCCGGGGCCGTTGCGCAGGATCGCCGCGACCCCGGTGTTGCCGATCCGGGACACGATCTCGGCATCCTCTGCGCCGGCCATCGCGCGCAGCTCGGTCACGATCCGCTCAGCGGTCGCGAATTCCGCCATCGACAGCTCGGGGTGGGCATGCAGGTGGCGATAGAGATCCTGATACCACTCCCGGCCGCTCTCCAGTCCCGTGAGCACCTGCGCCACCGCCGTCTGTTGCTGAGCCATCTGCCGCTGCGTCCTCTGTTCCTGAGCCATCACCCTGCACCTCTCTCCCCGTTCACCCCACTGTGCCCCCTCAGCAGGCCTGCCGACGGGCATGGACTCCCAGCCGACGCTCCACCAGATCGGCGAAGGCGTGGGCATCCCGCACCAGATCATCCGCCTCACGGCTGGTGACGAGCGAGGTCGTCCCGGCGCGGACCGCGTCCCCCTTGCCCTGCAGCGCATGGAAATAGCCGGCCCACTCTCCCAACTCGGGCGCTATTTCGATGACCACCTGCCACAGGTTGCGCCGCTGCGGCCGGGCGGGGTCGGCCCGGGCCGCGATCACGACCGCAGCCGTCTGACCCACCGCGAGCAGGGCAGTGAGATAGCGCTCGGCCGGCTTGTCCTTCAACTCGGCCATGACGGCCGTGGCCCTGGCACGTGCCAATTCCCTGCGGAGATCACTCATGGCGGTCACCCCCTCAGTCGACGATGCGGCTGAGCCGCCATTCGCCGGTCTCCACGACATGGGTGAGTTCATAGACCCCGCGGGTCCCGGTCCGGCCATTGGCAGCGACCACCCGCCAGACCTCCTCCTCGGTGAGAACCTCTCCAGCGTCCACCACCGCGACGGAACCGTCCCGAACCGCCCTGGCCGCTGCCGAATCCCACCACCGTCCGGTCACTATCCACCGCGTCTCCACCGAGCGCACCGACCACAACCTGTTGCGCCACAGAAACTGGGCAGGCGCCTCCACCCCCTGCACCTCGCCCCTTCTGACGTCGATCGATTCTTCACAGATTCGCATCGTCTCCCCCTGCACGTGTCAGCCGCATGTCCGCCAGGAGCCCGGCGACGCCTTCCCCCGCCGCCGGGCCTGCCTGACGCGTCCGAACCGGCTCCGACGCCCTTCCCGAAGACTTTTATCGAACACCCATTCGAACAAGAACTACTATAGGCAGCCCCACTGACAAAAAGGGAAGGAGCAGGGGAAAGAAATTTCGGGACGCGCTCAACCGCGAGCGCGCACCTGGCTCATCGGCGGTCGCTCGTGATGGGCAAGGTCGCTGCACACGGGCAGAAATCCCCCGTCCGGGTCGCGGGCGTACTGCACGAACACCCCTCCGGGCACCTCACGCGCGACGATTCGCCCCTGCTGGACCAGCCGCTCGTGCACGGTCCGCTGGATCTGCATCGCCATCCGCGCGAGGGCTGCGTCGGGCGCGTTGCGGTGCTTGCGGACGGCGAGATCGACCTGCCCCAGCGAGTCCAGCCCATAGCGTTCCACCAGATCGATGAGCAGTCCGATCTCCACGCCATAACCACCGACGAACGGCACCGACTCGAGCACCTCGCGGCGGCCGGCGTACTCCCCCGCCAACGGCTGCACGAAACCCGCCAACTCCGGCCAGAAGAGATTGATCAACGGCCGCGCGACCAACTCGGTCACCCGGCCACCACCCCCGGGCACGACCCCGCCGACGACCGACAGCGGGCGCTCATAACAGCCCTTCACGAACGCGAGATCCTCGGTGAGCATCGGCCCGAACAGGCCCACGACGAGCTGGGGATCGAACTCATGGAGGTCCGAGTCGATGAAGCCGACGATGTCCCCGGTCGTGACCGCGAGCGATTTCCACAGCGCCTCGCCCTTGCCGGGGACCGCCCCGAGTTCCGGCAGGATGTCCGCCTGGGCATGCACCTCGGCCCCCGCCGCCCGTGCCACCGCGGCCGTGTCGTCGGTCGAATCCGAGTCGATCACGACCAGCTCATCGATCAGCGGTACCCGTTCGACCAACACCGCCCGGATCGCCGCGACCATCACCCCCACGGTCTCCCGCTCGTTGCGCGCCGGCAGCACCAGGCTCACCCGATGCGCCCCCTTGGCCGCGACGAGCTCCTCGGCGGCATAGTCCGCCCCGCGATAGGTCCGCGCCGCGAACCAGTCCTCGACGGAAAGTCCGGGCTGCGGGACGCGTCGTCCCGATGTCACTCCGGGACGGACTTTGGGATCAACGGACATGCCGGACACAATGCCAGCAACAGGGAAAGGAGTCCCCATGGCTCAGCTGGCAGCGGGTCGACGGATCGTGCTGTGGCGGCACGGACGCACGGCCTGGAACGTGGAGAACCGCGCCCAGGGCCAAAGCGATGTCCCGATGGACGAGTTCGGTCATGAGCAGGCCGCCCTGGCCGCCCCGATCCTCGCGAAATTCGAGCCGGTCGCGCTGTGGTCATCCGATCTGCGACGGGCGGTCGACACCGCCCGCTATGTGGCGGAACTGACCGGTCTCACGGCGCAGACCGATGTGCGGTTGCGGGAATATGCGGTCGGGCTGCGGCAGGGCTACACGTTCGAGGAGTTCAAGGTCGCGCACCCCGAGGTGCACCACCGCTTCTTCTCCGATCCCGACTACCACGTGCCGGGAGCGGAGGAGATGCCGGAGGTACGCGCCCGGATGGCGGCCGCACTGTGGGACATCGCGGGTGCACTGCAGCCCGGGGAGACCGCGATCGTCGTGGGCCACGGCGCTGCGCTGCAGGCCGGCCTGCTCGGGTTCTTCGACGCACCGTCGGCGCTGCGGGAGATGTTCGCCGGCATGGACAACTGCGCGTGGGCGATCCTGCACGAGCATCCGGCGCGGGGATGGCAGCTGACGGGCTACAACCTCGATTCCGTCGGCGGCCCCCGTCAGATCGCCTCCGGTGAGAACGCGGACAGTCCGGCGGCCCGCAGGGCGCGGTGACGTTCCCGCGGGAACGTGTGACTTGCTGCTCCCCAGGGAGTTCTCGCGTCACTGCGCTGCCCGCAGCCTTCAGTCGTACGCCCGGATCACCTGGGAGTCGTCCTCGCCGGCGAGGCCGAGTTGGGCGGCCCGGGCGTACACCTCGGCCGTGGCGCGGATCAGGCGGGCATCGAGCCCGGCACGCTCAGCCGACTCCGCGACCAGCGCGGAGTCCTTGATGAAGATCGCCAGGCTGGAGACGTTCGGTGCTTGATCGCCCTGCAACATCCTGGGTCCCCGATCGGAGAGCAGCCACGACCGCCCGGCGCCGGAGGCGACCGCCTCGAACGCCTTGGCCGAGTCCAGCCCCAGCCGGTCCGCGAGCGCCAGCGCCTCCGCCGCGGCGCAGATGTGCACCGACGTCAGCAACTGGTTCACCATCTTGTAGCTCTGCCCCTCCCCCGGCTCGTCACCGCACTCGACCTGCGTGCCCAGCGCCGCCAGGACCGCCCGGATCGGGGCGAGAGCGGCCTCGGCCCCCGAGACGAAGAGATTCAGCTCCCCCTCCCGCGCGCGGTCGACCCCACCCGTGAACGGCACGTCGACGAACGCCACCCCCTCGGTGCGGGTCAGGCCCGCGTACGCCCGCGCCGGCTCGGGACCCACGGTCGACATGAGGACCAGCGTGGCCCCGCGCGGCATCGTCCGGGCCAGCCCGTCGGCCAACAATTGTTCGACCTGCTCGGGCGTGGTGACCTGGAGGATCACCACATCGGCCCGTGCCGCGGATTCCGGACGCTCCTCGACGTCGAGACCGGCCTCAGCGGCCGCCCGGCGGCGCTCCGGGTTGATCTCGACTCCGGTCACCGCATGCCCCGAGTCCCGGAGTCGCAGAGCGATCGGCAGACCGGTGGCGCCCAGACCGATGACGGTGATGCGCATGTTCATGGGTTCTCCTCCGGGTCGGGCACCTGTCCAGCCTAGGGCCGGGCGATGGAATGATCGGGCCATGGATCAGCGGAGCAGGGTCGTTGTCATCGGGGGCGGCCAAGCGGGGTTGGCGATGGCGTACTTTCTCCGCCGCGCCCGGATCGACCATGTCGTCCTCGACAACCAGCCCGCTCCCGGTGGGGCCTGGCCGCACACCTGGCCATCCCTGCGCCTGTTCTCCCCCGCCGAGTTCTCGTCCCTGCCGGGCTGGCGGATGCCCCCCTACGGGCCCGGCAATCCGGACGCCGCGCATGTGATCGACTATCTGACGCGCTATGAGCAGCGCTACGACATCCCCGTGCACCGACCGGTGACCGTCCGCCGCGTCACCGGCGGGACCGGCGCCTTCCGCATCGAGACCGACGGGGACACCTGGCTGGCGGAGAGCGTCGTCAGCGCCACCGGCACGTGGTCGCGACAGTTCGTGCCGTTCTATCCCGGGATGGACCAGTTCACCGGCACCCAGACGCACAGTGCGTTCTATGCCGGGCCGGAGGCGTACGCCGGCCGGCGCGTCCTCGTTGTCGGCGGCGCCAACTCCGGCGCCCAGATCGCCGCGGAGCTGTCCTGGGTGTCCGACCTGACGTGGTGCACGCTCGGGCCACCGCGTTATCTCCCCGACGACGTGGACGGTCGGGAACTGTTCCAGATCGCCAGTGCCCGCGTACGCGGAGGCGGCAAGCCGATCTCCCAGCTCGGCGACATCGTCGTCCTGCCGCCCGTGAAGAAGGCCCGCGATGCCGGGAAGCTCGCAGCGGTCGGCATGTTCGACCGGTTCACCCCGACCGGGATCGTGTTCGACGACGGCACCGAACGGCCGATCGACGACGTCATCTGGTGCACCGGCTTCCGCCCCGCGCTCGGTCATCTCAATGGCCTTGAGCTCACCCGCCATGGTCGGCACATCGTCACGGACGGCACGCCCATCGTCCCGGGCCTGCCCGGGCTGTACCTCCTCGGCTATGGCGACTGGTGCGGACCCGCCTCGGCCACGCTGATCGGTGTCGGCCAGTGGGCGCGCAGGATCGCCCACGACCTCAGCGGGAAAGACGACTGACGATGGAAGCGCTCATCACCCGGATCAAGGCCTTGCCGACGATGATCTGGTTCATCCCGGCGTTGCTCGTCCTCGGCGGTGTCGCGCTGGGCGAACTGCTGGTCGCCGCAGATCGGGCCGAGCTGACCCGTCTGCTGCCGGACTTCGTCGAGTCACTGCTGTTCGTCAGCAGTCCGACGGGAGCGAGCGGGATGGTCACCACGGTCGGCACTGCGGTGTTCGGGGTGGCCGGCACCGCGTTCTCGATCACGATGTCGGTGATCGCGACGGCGAGCTCCACCTATGGTCCGCGGCTGGTGCGCAACTTCATGGCCGACCGGGGCAACCAGATCGTGCTCGGCACCTATGGGGCGACCTTCGTCTATTGCCTGATGGTCCTGCGCCGGATCCGCACCGGTGAGGACGAGCTGGGCATGGACGCGTTCGTGCCACAACTGGCGGTCAACTTCACCCTGGTGCTGGCCCTGGCCTGCGTCGGACTGCTCATCTATTTCATCCACCACATTGCGAGCTCGATCGAGGTGGCGACGCTCACCGACAGCGTGCGGGACGATCTGTCGCGGGCCATCGAACGGCTCTATCCGTTCGAGCGCGACGAGCGGTCCGTGCCGGCGAGCAAGGTGCCGATGAACCGGATGCTCCGCGTCCGGGCCGAGCGTGCGGGGTTCGTGTCGGCGATCTATTACGCCAGCCTGCGCCAGCTCGCGACCTCGGCGGGGAGCCCCCTCGTGCTGTTGGTGAGCCCCGGCGATCACGTGGTGGCCGGGATGCCGATCGCCCTGGCGGACGGAATGCGCCTCACCGATGAGGACGGCTTCACCAAGTCGGTGTGCCGGCTGGTCGAGGTCCGCCGTTCCCGGACGGCGGAGCAGGACATCCGCTACAGCCTCGGCCGCATGACCGAGATGGCGGTGAGGGCGATGTCGCCGGGGACCAATGATCCCTACACCACCGTCCAGGTGATCCGCGAACTCACCACCGGTCTGCACGCGCTGAGCCTGCGACCGGAACCATGGCCCGGGGTGACCGCCGAACCGGGCGATGCCGTCCCGATCCTGGTCCGGGTGACCCACAGTCCCGCGTTTCTCATCGGCGCAACGCTCGACCAGCTGCGACCCTGGGTCGTCGACTCCCCGCTGGTCGTGGAGGCCGTGCTCGATCTGTGCGACGTCCTGCTGCACGGGGACAGCGCCGAAGTGGCCCAGGAGCTCGGGCGCCAGCTCCGGGCCCTCACCGAGCAGGTGACGAATCACCCGTCGTTGACGAGCCTGGACACCGAGCGTCTGCTCACCCGGATCACCGCCCTGCTGGAGCGTGTGCCGGCCACGGAGGAGGACTGAACCCCTCACCCCCGCATTCCCGGTCCCGGACCAGCCGCTCATCGACCCGGACAGGAATTGACCGATCCCGCCTCGTCAGCCCTCGAGGCGGGATCGGAGATCTGTATGTCGTTGTGTCGGACAACCGCTGACTGACGCAAGCCGGTCAAGGGACTGAGACCAGCGTGCGTCGTCATCCACTCAGAACTGCGCAGCCTCGGTGGAGTCGGCCAGCGCGGTGGTGGAGGAATCCGGGTTCAGCGTGGTGGCGATGGCATCGAAGTAGCCGGTGCCGACCTCGCGCTGGTGGCGGGTAGCGGTGTAGCCGCGCTCCTCCGCCGCGAACTCCTCTTCCTGCAGCTTCACATAGGCGGTCATCTGCTCGCGGGCATAGCCGTGGGCGAGATCGAACATGCCGTAGTTGAGCATGTGGAAGCCGGCCAGGGTGATGAACTGGAACTTGTAGCCCATCGCGCCCAGCTCGCGCTGGAACTTGGCGATGGTGTCGTCGTCCAGGTGCTTCTTCCAGTTGAAGGACGGCGAGCAGTTGTACGCCAGCATCTGATCCGGGAACTTGTCCTTGATGGCCTCGGCGAACTTCTTGGCCTGCTCGAGATCCGGGGTGCCGGTCTCCATCCACAGCAGGTCGGCATACTCGGCGTACGCGAGCGAACGCGCGATGGAGGGCTCGATGCCGTTCTTGACCTTGTAGAAGCCCTCGGAGGTGCGCTCACCGGTGATGAACTCGTGGTCGCGCTCGTCGACGTCGGAGGTGATCAGGGTGGCGGCCTCGGCGTCGGTGCGCGCGATGACGATCGACGGGACACCGGCGACGTCGGCGGCGAGACGGGCGGCGTTCAGGGTGCGCTCGTGCTGCTTGGTCGGGATGAGCACCTTGCCACCGAGGTGACCGCACTTCTTCTCGGACGCGAGCTGGTCCTCCCAGTGCACACCGGAAGCGCCGGCGGCGATCATGGCCTTCATGAGCTCATAGGCGTTGAGCGGGCCACCGAAGCCGGCCTCGGCGTCAGCGACGATCGGCACGAGCCAGTCCTCGACCGACTTCTCGCCCTCGAGGTGTTCGATCTGGTCGGCGCGCAGCAGAGCGTTGTTGATGCGGCGCACGACGGCGGGAACGGAGTTCGCCGGATAGAGCGACTGGTCGGGATAGGTGTGGCCGGAGAGGTTGGCGTCACCGGCGACCTGCCAGCCGGAGAGATAGATGGCCTGGAGGCCGGCCTTGACCTGCTGCACGGCCATGTTGCCGGTCAGCGCACCGAGGGAGTTGACGAACGGCTCGCTGTGGAGCTTGTCCCAAAGACGCTCGGCTCCACGGCGGGCGAGGGTGTGCTCCTCCTGGACGCTGCCGCGGAGCTTGACGACTTCCTCCGCGGTGTAGTCGCGCTTGACGCCGGCCCAGCGGGGGTTGGTGTCCCATTCCTTCTGGAGTTCGGCGGCGCTCAACGGCTCAGTCATAGATGACTCCTGTCATATTCCGGTGTCCACATCGCTGCGGACGGGCTGATGCGTACACATTGCGCCAAGAACGACACGAAAGGGGCGGTTTTCACGATGAAAAAAATGCAGAATTTCACTAAACTGGAAAAGTGACCCAAACCGAGTGGCAACGGCCCCCTGTAACTCCCGCGTCAGCCCCTGTTTTCGACAGTTTTGCCTTGGGGCGACGTCTGCGTCACCTGCGCAAGGAGCGTCGTTTGACGCTCGCGCAGGTCTCGGAGGCGACCGGGATCGCCGTTTCGCAGCTATCGCTGCTGGAGAACGGCAAGAGAGAAGCCAAGATCTCGACGCTGCAGAAGCTGGCGACGTGCTATCAGGCGTCCATGGCGGACCTCACCGCCGAGGTCCCGAGCCGGCGCGGACAGTTGGAGATCGAGTTGGAGCGGGCGATGAACTCTCCCCTGGCCCGCCAGCGCGGGCTGCCGACCCCCCGCATCTCACCGCGCATGCCGATGGACGTGCTCGAAACGCTGGTCGCGCTGCACCGTGAGCTGGCCCGCACCGCGGAGGAACACATCGCCACCCCCGAGGAGGCCCGCCGCGCGAATGTCGAGCTGCGCGAGACGATGAAGGAACGCGACAACTACTTCGCAGAATTGGAGACCGCCGCTGCCGGCCTCCTGCGCAAGGTGGGCTATCAACGTGGCCCGGTGTCACAGCACGAGATCTCCGCGATCACCGCGCATCTCGGGTTCACGCTCCACCATGTCTCCGACCTGCCGCATTCGACGCGGTCGGTGACGGATCTGAAGCAGATGCGGATCTATCTCCCCCAGTCACCCGGGGATCACGATCCGCGGTCGGTGCTGTTGCAGGCGCTCGGCCACTATGTGCTCGAACACGCCGCGCCCCGCAACTACGGGGAGTTCCTGCGGCAGCGGGTCGAAACCAACTATCTGGCTGCGGCACTCCTGATGCCCGAGGGCACGACCGTGGAGTTCCTGCGCAAGGCCAAGCACGACAAGGAGCTCGCGGTCGAGGATCTGCGCGACCGGTTCGCGGTGTCCTATGAGTCGGCGGCCCACCGGTTCACCAACCTGGCGACCAAACACCTCGACATCACGCTGCACTTCCAGAAGGTGCACGAGTCGGGGATCATCTACAAGGCCTATGAGAACGACGGGGTCGCCTTCCCCACAGACCACACCGGCGCGATCGAGGGGCAGCCGGTCTGCCGGTTCTGGACGTCGCGGCAGGTGTTCGACGTCAACGACAAGTTCAACTCGTTCAACCAATACACGGACACCCCCACGGGCACCTATTGGTGCTCCGCCCGCGTCGAGTCCGGTCCGTCGGGGACGTTCTCGACCAGCATCGGCATCCCCTATGTCCAGGCCAAGTGGTTCCGCGGCCGGGACACCCGCGCCCGATCCAAGTCCGGGTGCCCCGACGAGTCCTGCTGCCGCCGTCCGCCCCGCGGTCTCGCGGAGGCGTGGGCCGGGCACGCGTGGCCGTCCGCCCGCGCGCATTCCCATCTCCTCGCCGCCCTGCCCCCGGGCGCGTTCCCGGGGGTCGACGACACCGAGGTCTATCGGTTCCTGGAGTCCCACTCCGGCTGAGGATCAGTACGCCCGCAGCGCCGCCACCGTCGCGACCGCGGCGATCGCGGCCTCATGACCCTTGTCCTCGGCCGACCCTTCGAGGCCGGCACGGTCGAGGGCCTGTTCCTCGGTGTCACACGTGAGGACCCCGAACCCGACGGGCGTCCCGGTCCGCACGCTGACCTCCGTCAGCCCGATCGTCGCGGCACTGCACACATAGTCGAAGTGCGGCGTACCCCCTCTGATCACCACCCCCAGCGCCACGACCGCATCGTGCGACGCGGCGAGCCGGGCGGCAGCCACCGGGAGCTCGAACGAGCCGGGTACGCGGACCTCGGTCACCTCCGTCACCCCGGCCTCGGCCAGGCCGCGGCGGGCACCATCGAGCAGTCCGTCCATGACGGTGGTGTGCCAGCTCGCGGCGACGATCGCGACACGCAGGCCCGCACCGTCCACGACGATCCGTGGGGCTCCCTGTCCGGACACGTCAGGCTCCTTCTCGTCGGGCCAGTTCGGGCTTGCGCTCGGGCGCACCCGCGGGGGCCAGGAGATGGCCGAGCCTGGTCCGCTTCGTGGCGAGGTATCCCTCGTTGTGCACGGTCACCCCTACCTGGCTCGGCAGTCGCTGGACGCCGAAACCGGCGTCGGTCAGCGTGGCGAGCTTGTCGGTGTTGTTGGTGAGCAGGCGCAGCCGTTCGATGCCGAGGTCGTCCAGGATGGCGACCGCTGCGGCGTACTCCCGCGCATCCACCGGCAACCCCAGCACCAACTGCGCATCGATGGTGTCCAGGCCCTGATCCTGATGCGCATAGGCGGCCACCTTGTTGCCGAGGCCGACCCCGCGCCCCTCGTGGCCCCGCAGATAGATGACCGCACCGGGCTCCCGGGCGATCCGGGCGAGGGCGTCGTCGAGCTGGGGCCCGCAGTCGCAGCGTGCGGAACCGAACGCCTCCCCCGTCAGACACTCCGAGTGCACGCGCACGACCGGGTTCTCGCCCAGGCCGTGGGGTGAGGTGAGGACGAGGTGGTCGGTGCCGGTGCGCAGGTCGGCGTACGCGGTCGCGCGGAACTCGCCGTGGCTGGTCGGGAGGCAGCCGGTCGCCCCGCGGCGTACGCGATCGTGGCGGTCCCGCCACGCGACGAGATCGGCGATCGTGATGACGGGGAGGTGGTGGGCGGCACCGAGGGCGAGTACGCCGGGGGTGCGCAGCATCGACCCGTCGTCCGCCACCAGCTCGGCGATCGCGGCCACCGGGGCCAGTCCGGCGAGTCGGCACAGATCGACCGCGGCCTCCGTGTGACCCCGGCGGACGAACACCCCACCGTCGCGGGCGCGCAGGGGCACCACGTGTCCGGGCCGGATGAGATCCCCGCGCCGGCTGTCCGGGTCCGCGAGGACCCGCAGCGTGCGGGCGCGATCCGCCGCCGAGATCCCGGTCGTGACCCCCGCTGCGGCATCGACGGTGATCGTGTACGCGGTGCGCAGCCGGTCCTCGTTGTCCTTGACCATCAACGGCAGATCCAGGTGGTCGGCGAGCTTCTCGGTCAGTGGGGCGCACAGATAGCCCGAGGTGTGCCGGATCGTCCAGGCCAGCCACGGCACGGTCAGGGTCTGCGCCGCCAGGACGACGTCCCCCTCGTTCTCGCGGTCGGCATCGTCCAGGACCAGCACGGGGCGTCCCTCGCGCAGCGCGGCCAGAGCCTGGTCGATGGTGGCGAACATGGTCATCGGGTGCCTCCCGGTCCGAGCAGTCGCTCGACGTACTTCGCCAGCACATCGACCTCGATGTTCACCATGTCGCCGGGCTTCTTGCGGCCCAGGGTGGTGAGCTCGAGGGTGGTGGGGATGAGCGAGACCTCGAAATAGACGTGGTCGGTGTCGTCCCGGCCGAGCGCGGAGACCGTGAGGGACACCCCGTCGACGGTCACCGATCCCTTCTCGACGACATAGCGGGCGAGGTCCTCGGGCAGGGTGATCCGCACGACCTCCCAGTTGTCACCGGGGGTACGCGCGGTGATCCGGGCCGCACCATCGACGTGGCCCTGCACGATGTGCCCACCGAAGCGGCCGTCCGCCCGCATCGCGCGTTCGAGGTTGACCCGATCGCCGGCCGCGAGCTTGCCCAGGTTGGAGCGCTTGAGGGTTTCGGCCATCACGTCGACCTTGAACGTCTCGTCGTCGTGCTCGACCACGGTCAGGCAGACACCGTTGACGCTGATCGACGCACCGTGCCTCGCGTCGCTGACCACGGTGGGCCCGTGCACGGTGAGGATCGCGGATTCCGGCCCCACTTCCAGGGACCGGACCTCCCCGAGCTCTTCGACTATGCCGGTGAACATGCGGCTTCCTCCTCGGTGTTGTGGTTGGCAGTGCGGGTGGTGTTGGTCAGGTCGGCCACGACGATGACGTCGGGCGCCAGGTGCTCCACGGAGCGGATCGTCAGGCGCGGGGCGTCGACGAGCGTCCCGACACCGAAGTCGCCCAGCGTCACGCCGGCACCCAGCAGGGCGGGAGCCAGGTGCAGCACGACCCGGTCGACCAGTCCCGCGCGCAGGAAGGCCGCGGCCAGCGTCGGTCCGCCTTCGAGCAGGACCTGGCGTACGCCCCGCTCGTGCAGTTCGGCGACGGCCCGTGCGGGGTCGCGATGGCGCAGGTGCAGGGTCGGTGCAGCCGAGTCGAGGACCGCGGCACCAGCGGGCAGGTCCCGCTCCCCCAGGACGACCCGGAGCGGCGCCGGGTTCGGGTCCCGGTCGACGACATCGTCGGGCAGCCGGACGGTGAGCGAGGGATTGTCGGCGAGCGCGGTGCCGGTCCCGACGAGGATGGCTCCGCAGGCCGCCCGCAGCAGGTGCCCCCGGGCGCGCGTGGCGGGGGCCGTGATCCACCGGCTC